>NZ_CP013187.1:3122760-3484140 GCF_001444405.1 Pseudoalteromonas phenolica | reverse complement strand
CTCAGCTAGTACTTTTTCAACGTCAATTATTTCAACTAGATGTTCTTGGCCATCGCGCTTTAATTTTGTAAAGGCAGTAAGATAATGGTTCTTACCCACAGAACTAGGTGGTGGCATTATGTCTGACCAAGTGGTATTGACGATTTGATCGACTTTACCAACTAGGAAAGCTTGAACTGTTCGGTTGTATTCTGTGATGACTAGATTGCAGTCATCATCACGCTGACATTCAGGTAAATTGATTGCTCTTCGAAGGTCAATAACTGGAATGGATTCTCCCCTAATATTAGTCACACCACACACTTTAGGATGTGCATTTGGCATGATATTGAGATGGGGTAACTTAACGACCTCTTTAACCTTAAAAACATTTAAAGCGAATAGGTGTCGGCTATGTAAATGAAATAACAGCAGTTCTAGTCGGTTTTCACCCACTAACTGAGTTCTTTGATCTACAGAAGCTAAAACACCAGCCATGTCGTTATCCTTTTATAGAAGATAAATTTAGTATACCTGACAAAAGAGAGAAATCTAATAAACCTGATTATGTATTGGTACAAGTCTATCTTAGATTTATTGAAAGTGGTATTTGCAAGCACATGGATATCGCGTATTGTGACAATATCATTGAATTCAATTATTTTAGCTATGCCTTTGTATTTTAAAAAACTAGCTATGCTCTTGAGAGCACATATAGACAGAGCTAGTTGGCAGTTATTAATGACAGTAACAGTGTTGCATATAGCTGTGACTTGGCTACTTCTTCTTGCTGCAAACGAAACTGAGCTATTAGGGCTCAATACCTATTTTTATTATTATGTTGTGACCACCTCAACAGTAGGGTACGGCGACATGAGTGCAGTAACCCCTATGGGTCGTTGGGTAGTGGCACTATTTCAAATTCCATTTGGATTAGCACTGTTTGGCGTCTTGCTCGGCAAAGTCGGGCAGTTAGTTACATTTTGGGTAAAAAGAGCAATGACAGGAAATAAAAACTTAGCACACTTAGCTGATCACATCGTTATCTTTGGCTGGCATGAGCAGAGAACAAAAAAGATTGTTGATTACATACTTGCCGATAGTAAAAGAAAAGATCGACAAATCGTACTTGCCGTCAATGATCTCGAAGAGCATCCACTTGCCAACTATTCTGAAGTCGAATTTGCGCATTTAACAAGCTTTACGGAAGAAAAAGAGCTAGAGCGAATTGCTATTTCCCAAGCTGATAAAATCATCATTGATGGCAAAGACGATGATCAGACCTTCACCACTGCACTAATGATAAGTCCATTGATAAAAGAATCGGCACATATTAGCGCGCACTTCATTGATGAGAGTAAAGTGAATTTGCTTCGTACTCATTGTAAAAACGTAGAGTGTTCGAGCACTAAATCAGCGGAGATCTTAGTCCGCGCTATGCAAGATCCTGGTTCCAGTAGAGTGCAAGAGGAATTACTCTCAACTTTACATGGTGATACTCAGTTCAGTGTGCGGTTACCTGAAAATATTGCAGCACTGCCTTTCTCTGCTTTTTTCCATTATTTCAAAGAAAAACACGATGCAATTATTTTGGGGGTTGCCCATGATCTGAACGCGTTTAATATGGATTTGAATCCACCTTTACATTATCAGATTAAAGGCGGTGATATTCTTCACTATATTTCACCTGAGCGCATTCTACCTGCAGAAGTGAAATGGTCAGAAATCAAATAGGCTTTCTGAAGTGAAAATAGCGAGCAATTAAAGCTGCTCGCTATTATGATAATGTTTCAATAATAAAAACTCTTCCTCTGTAACAGGCATGATAGACAATCGGCCTGCTTTTTTGAGGGGTAAGTCGATAATTCTAGGATCTGCCTTAATCTGTTTCAGAGAGATAGGCCTTAACTTTTCTCTAAACTGAACAGTGACACCAAACCATTTTGGGGAGTCTGGCTTAGATTTTTCATCAAAGTAATCACTACTTGGATCGAATTGGTGGGGATCTGGGTGTGCTTCTTCTGTTACTTCTGCGATCCCGACAATTGCAGGCACTTTACAGCTGGAGTGGTAAATAAAGATCTGATCACCTAATTTGACATCATCTCTTAAAAAGTTTCGTGCCTGATAGTTTCTTACACCTTCCCAAAAAGTACTTTGCTCCTGTGCATTCTTTAAATCATCAATAGAAAATGCATCAGGCTCTGTTTTGAATAACCAATAAGCCATAAAAACCTTCAGATTAATATTTTTTAATATTGTTGATGAAATGACAAAGCTGAGCAAGGTAAATACACAATAATCAGATACGTGTAGTATGATTAAATCGTTATGTTGTTTGAGGATGATGAGTTATGAGTCAGGTATTAGAGAATTTACTGTCACTTCTTTCATTAGAAGAAATTGAACAAGGGATTTATAGGGGCCAAAGCCAAGATTTAGGTTTCCCTCAGGTATTTGGTGGTCAGGTAATGGGACAAGCCCTATCAGCAGCCAAATATACGTTGCCAGCAGATCGCTATGTTAATTCTTTGCATTCATACTTTTTACGTCCGGGCGATGCCAGCAAACCAATTGTTTATGATGTTGAAACTATCAGAGATGGGAGAAGCTTCAGTACACGACGTGTTTGTGCAATCCAATATGGTAAACCTATCTTTTATATGACAGCTTCTTTTCAGGGGGATGAAGAGGGGTTATCTCATCAAACAGAGATGCCTGATGTCCCAGCACCAGAAACCCTTAAGTCATCACTTGAGTTTTACCAAGAACATGCAGATCTAATTCCTGAGCAACTTAGAAATAAATTTACCTGCGAAATGCCTATCGAGATGCGTCCGGTAAACTTTCAAAACCCTTTTAAGCCAAAAAGTACTGAAGCTAAAAGGCATGTTTGGTTTAGGGCAAATGGCACAATGCCTGATGACAGACGTATACATAACTACTTATTAGCATATGCGTCAGACTTTGAGTTCTTACCTACGGCGTTGCAGCCGCACGGACTTTCTTTTTTACAACCTAATATGCAAGTTGCAACGATAGATCATGCTATGTGGTTCCATCGTCCATTCAGAATGGATGAATGGTTGCTATATAGTGTCGATAGTCCAAGTGCGAGTGGTGGTCGTGGTTTAGTAAGGGGACAATTCTTTAATAGAAAAGGTGAATTAGTTGCTTCCACCATACAAGAAGGCGTGATGAGACTAAGATCTAACTAGATCTTAGTCTTCAAATGCAAATAACCTGTATTAAATGTTAGCAAAAAGCGACTAAAAACAGGGTTTTGATTTCTTTTTGAGCGGTTGAACACATTTCTTAAAATTAATTGCAAAAAGGGGTTGATCAAAAAAATGATCTCCCTATAATGCGACCCCACTGACACGGGGCGAGACGCTGAAAAGCAAATCAAAACGATGTCGAGTCAAATAAAACTTAATCTTAAATAACTTTTTAAAATTAAGTGTTGACATAAAAAGTGAAGTCGTTATTATGGCGCTCCACTTCGCAGCGAGTCTGCGGTAACTCATCGAGTTACACTGTTCTTTAAAAATATGAAGCAATCATCTGTGTGGGCACTCGTACAGATTGGGTTCTAACAGCTCTTGATTCAGGAGCAAAAAATTTAGAGTCTCAATTTCTTATGAGTGACTATATAGTCAATTTATACAGAATTCATTGAGCACGAATCTTCGGATTCAAAAAACTTTTAATTGAAGAGTTTGATCATGGCTCAGATTGAACGCTGGCGGCAGGCCTAACACATGCAAGTCGAGCGGTAACATTTCTAGCTTGCTAGAAGATGACGAGCGGCGGACGGGTGAGTAATGCTTGGGAATATGCCTTAGGGTGGGGGACAACAGTTGGAAACGACTGCTAATACCGCATAACGTCTACGGACCAAAGGGGGCTTCGGCTCTCGCCCTTAGATTAGCCCAAGTGGGATTAGCTAGTTGGTGAGGTAATGGCTCACCAAGGCGACGATCCCTAGCTGGTTTGAGAGGATGATCAGCCACACTGGAACTGAGACACGGTCCAGACTCCTACGGGAGGCAGCAGTGGGGAATATTGCACAATGGGCGCAAGCCTGATGCAGCCATGCCGCGTGTGTGAAGAAGGCCTTAGGGTTGTAAAGCACTTTCAGTAAGGAGGAAAGGTTAGTAGTTAATACCTGCTAGCTGTGACGTTACTTACAGAAGAAGCACCGGCTAACTCCGTGCCAGCAGCCGCGGTAATACGGAGGGTGCGAGCGTTAATCGGAATTACTGGGCGTAAAGCGTACGCAGGCGGTTTGTTAAGCGAGATGTGAAAGCCCCGGGCTCAACCTGGGAACTGCATTTCGAACTGGCAAACTAGAGTATGATAGAGGGTGGTAGAATTTCAGGTGTAGCGGTGAAATGCGTAGAGATCTGAAGGAATACCGATGGCGAAGGCAGCCACCTGGGTCAATACTGACGCTCATGTACGAAAGCGTGGGGAGCAAACGGGATTAGATACCCCGGTAGTCCACGCCGTAAACGATGTCTACTAGGAGCTGGGGTCTTCGGACAACTTTTCCAAAGCTAACGCATTAAGTAGACCGCCTGGGGAGTACGGCCGCAAGGTTAAAACTCAAATGAATTGACGGGGGCCCGCACAAGCGGTGGAGCATGTGGTTTAATTCGATGCAACGCGAAGAACCTTACCTACACTTGACATACAGAGAACTTACTAGAGATAGTTTGGTGCCTTCGGGAACTCTGATACAGGTGCTGCATGGCTGTCGTCAGCTCGTGTTGTGAGATGTTGGGTTAAGTCCCGCAACGAGCGCAACCCCTATCCTTAGTTGCCAGCGATTCGGTCGGGAACTCTAAGGAGACTGCCGGTGATAAACCGGAGGAAGGTGGGGACGACGTCAAGTCATCATGGCCCTTACGTGTAGGGCTACACACGTGCTACAATGGCGCATACAGAGTGCTGCAAGCTCGCGAGAGTTAGCGAATCACTTAAAGTGCGTCGTAGTCCGGATTGGAGTCTGCAACTCGACTCCATGAAGTCGGAATCGCTAGTAATCGCGGATCAGAATGCCGCGGTGAATACGTTCCCGGGCCTTGTACACACCGCCCGTCACACCATGGGAGTGGGTTGCTCCAGAAGTAGGTAGCTTAACCTTAGGGAGGGCGCTTACCACGGAGTGATTCATGACTGGGGTGAAGTCGTAACAAGGTAGCCCTAGGGGAACCTGGGGCTGGATCACCTCCTTAACGATTTAGAACAGATTTGTTCGTAGTGTCCACACAGATGATTGTTGAATAGAATTAGAGAACACAAACATTGTTTGGGTCTGTAGCTCAGCTGGTTAGAGCGCACGCCTGATAAGCGTGAGGTCGGTAGTTCAAGTCTACTCAGACCCACCACTTCTTCTCGATGCTGCGTTATAAAGCTCGTCGTTTAGTCGAACTAAACTTCCTCGCTTTATGCCTTGCCTCAAAAAGAAGCTCGGTCAAACAATGTATTCCTAGTAATGTGGGGCTATAGCTCAGCTGGGAGAGCGCCTGCCTTGCACGCAGGAGGTCAGCAGTTCGATCCTGCTTAGCTCCACCACTTTACTACTTACTCCTCATAGATAAATGCTTTGACTTCAGAGTCTTTAACTCTGAGAAGTAATTCTCTTGCTCTTTAAAAATTTGGAAAAGCTGATAATTAATTCTTTTAGAAGAAATTCTAAAAAGAGTTTTCAAAAGTAAAACAATGCCGATAAACATTTAATTGTTTATTAGCGTCTACTTTAGTATTCAATATTAACTTCTGGCGAAGTTAAAACTGTCTTTGACGATACAAACCATTTTGGGTTGTATGGTTAAGTGACTAAGCGTACACGGTGGATGCCTTGGCAGTTGGAGGCGATGAAGGACGTACTAACTTGCGATAAGCCTAGTCAAGCCAGTAAGAGGCGCTTGAGACTAGGATTTCCGAATGGGGAAACCCACCTGCTTGCAGGTATCGTTAACTGAATACATAGGTTAACGAGGCGAACGCGGAGAACTGAAACATCTAAGTACCCGTAGGAAAAGAAATCAACCGAGATTCCGAAAGTAGCGGCGAGCGAAATCGGACTAGCCCTTAAGCTTTAGTGTAGTTAGTGGAACATTCTGGAAAGTTTGACGATACAGGGTGACAGTCCCGTACACAAAAACTTATCTAAAGTGAAATCGAGTAGGTCGGAGCACGTGAAACTTTGACTGAATATAGGTGGACCATCATCTAAGGCTAAATACTCCCAACTGACCGATAGTGAACCAGTACCGTGAGGGAAAGGCGAAAAGAACCCCTGTGAGGGGAGTGAAATAGAACCTGAAACCGTGTACGTACAAGCAGTAGGAGCCCCTCGAGGGTGACTGCGTACCTTTTGTATAATGGGTCAGCGACTTATATTTTGTAGCGAGGTTAACCGTTTAGGGTAGCCGTAGCGAAAGCGAGTCTTAACTGGGCGTTGAGTTGCAAGGTATAGACCCGAAACCCGGTGATCTAGCCATGGGCAGGTTGAAGGTTGAGTAACATCAACTGGAGGACCGAACCCACTAACGTTGAAAAGTTAGGGGATGACCTGTGGCTTGGAGTGAAAGGCTAATCAAACCGGGAGATAGCTGGTTCTCCCCGAAATCTATTTAGGTAGAGCCTCGGACGAATACTTACGGGGGTAGAGCACTGTTAAGGCTAGGGGGTCATCCCGACTTACCAACCCTTTGCAAACTCCGAATACCGTAAAGTAATATCCGGGAGACACACGGTGGGTGCTAACGTCCATCGTGGAGAGGGAAACAACCCAGACCGTCAGCTAAGGTCCCAAAGTGTATGTTAAGTGGGAAACGATGTGGGAAGGCTAAAACAGCTAGGAGGTTGGCTTAGAAGCAGCCATCCTTTAAAGAAAGCGTAATAGCTCACTAGTCGAGTCGGCCTGCGCGGAAGATGTAACGGGGCTAAACATACCACCGAAGCTACGGCTGCATACATTAGTATGCGGGGTAGGGGAGCGTTCTGTAAGTGGCTGAAGGTGTGCCGGGAGGCATGCTGGACATATCAGAAGTGCGAATGCTGACATGAGTAACGATAATGCGGGTGAAAAACCCGCACGCCGGAAGACCAAGGGTTCCTATCCCATGTTAATCAGGGTAGGGTAAGTCGACCCCTAAGGCGAGGCTGAAGAGCGTAGTCGATGGGAAACGGGTTAATATTCCCGTACTTGGTATAATTGCGATGGGGGGACGGAGCAGGCTAAGCAAGCATGGCGTTGGTTGTCCATGTGAAAGTGAGTAGGCTGAGAACTTAGGCAAATCCGGGTTCTTAAGGCTGAGACACGAGACGAGTTTCTACGGAAATGAAGTTGCTGATGCCCTACTTCCAGGAAAAGCCTCTAAGCTTCAGATTATACCGAATCGTACCCCAAACCGACACAGGTGGTCAGGTAGAGAATACTAAGGCGCTTGAGAGAACTCGGGTGAAGGAACTAGGCAAAATTGTACCGTAACTTCGGGAGAAGGTACGCTCCTATCTGTGATGAGATTTACTCTCTAAGCGGACGGGAGCCGCAGTGACCAGGTGGCTGGGACTGTTTATTAAAAACACAGCACTGTGCAAAATCGTAAGATGACGTATACGGTGTGACACCTGCCCGGTGCCGGAAGGTTAATTGATGGGGTTAGCTTAGGCGAAGCTCTTGATCGAAGCCCCGGTAAACGGCGGCCGTAACTATAACGGTCCTAAGGTAGCGAAATTCCTTGTCGGGTAAGTTCCGACCTGCACGAATGGTGTAACCATGGCCACGCTGTCTCCACCCGAGACTCAGTGAAATTGAAATCGCAGTGAAGATGCTGTGTACCCGCGGCTAGACGGAAAGACCCCGTGAACCTTTACTACAGCTTGGCACTGAACATTGAGCCTACATGTGTAGGATAGGTGGGAGGCTTTGAAGCAGCGTCGCTAGATGTTGTGGAGCCATCCTTGAAATACCACCCTTGTATGTTTGATGTTCTAACATAGGCCCCTAATCGGGGTTGTGGACAGTGCCTGGTGGGTAGTTTGACTGGGGCGGTCTCCTCCCAAAGAGTAACGGAGGAGCACGAAGGTTGGCTAAGTACGGTCGGACATCGTACGGTTAGTGTAATGGTAGAAGCCAGCTTAACTGCGAGACAGACACGTCGAGCAGGTACGAAAGTAGGTCATAGTGATCCGGTGGTTCTGAATGGAAGGGCCATCGCTCAACGGATAAAAGGTACTCCGGGGATAACAGGCTGATACCGCCCAAGAGTTCATATCGACGGCGGTGTTTGGCACCTCGATGTCGGCTCATCACATCCTGGGGCTGAAGTCGGTCCCAAGGGTATGGCTGTTCGCCATTTAAAGTGGTACGCGAGCTGGGTTTAGAACGTCGTGAGACAGTTCGGTCCCTATCTGCCGTGGGCGTTTGAGAATTGAGAGGGGCTGCTCCTAGTACGAGAGGACCGGAGTGGACGAACCGCTGGTGTTCGGGTTGTGATGCCAATTGCATTGCCCGGTAGCTACGTTCGGAATCGATAACCGCTGAAAGCATCTAAGCGGGAAGCGAGCCTCGAGATGAGTTCTCACTTTAACTTTAAGTTAACTGAAGGGCCGTTGGAGACTACAACGTTGATAGGCTGGGTGTGGAAGTGTAGTGATACATTAAGCTAACCAGTACTAATTACCCGTGAGGCTTAACCATACAACGCCAAAGTGGTTTTAGCTCAGAAGCTAATATGAACTAAAGTAGAAAGTTTTAGAATTATCAGATTTTTTCCAGATTTTAACCAAATTTGCTTGGTGACCATAGCGTTTTGGAACCACCTGATTCCATGCCGAACTCAGAAGTGAAACGAAACAGCGTCGATGATAGTGTGGGTCTCCCATGTGAAAGTAGAACATTGCCAAGCACCTATTTAAAGAAAGCCCGATTCGAAAGAGTCGGGCTTTTTTGCTTTAAGTCCCTCTGCAATTGCTAAAATAGCTAACTGCACCTTGCTCAAAAGAAGCGCTCTCACTGCGTTCGCTGTCGCTAGCCTTTTACACCTTTCTTGCGCAAAGCAAACGTATTCGCTTCGCTCATTGTCGTTAACACTTTGCACTTAATTGCATTAAATCTATCCAGATTTAGTTTGCCATTTTTAGATAACTGTATATACTCACAGTATCTTTACCTGTATGGAAAACCAGTTGTATGCGACCACTAACGAAACGACAAGAACAAGTATTTGAACTCATCAAAGTCTTCATCAAAGATACAGGTATGCCTCCTACTCGTGTTGAAATAGCAGATGCGCTTGGTTTTAAAAGTGCAAATGCGGCCGAAGAACATTTGAAAGCCTTAGCTAAGAAAGGGGTAATAGAAATGGTGCCAGGGGCTAGCCGTGGTATACGTTTAGTTGATGATGGCTCTTCTGAAGATGCTGGCCTCCCTTTGATTGGTAAAGTTGCTGCTGGTGAGCCTATTCTGGCTCAAGAGCATATCGAAAGTCATTACGAGGTTGATCCAAGTTTATTTAAGCCAGCTGCTGATTACCTATTACGTGTTGACGGAATGAGTATGAAAGATATCGGCATTCTTGATGGCGATCTTTTGGCAGTGCATAAAGCTCAAGTGGCTCAAAACGGTCAAGTTGTTGTTGCGAGAGTCGATAACGATGTAACCGTTAAGAGGTTAGAGCAAAAAGGACGTAAAGTGCTATTGCACGCTGAAAATGAAGAGTTTCCTCCAATTGAAGTTGATCTTGAGCATGAATCTTTTGCCATTGAAGGCCTTGCTGTCGGCGTCATAAGAAATTCGAATTGGATGTAACATCAATCATGTTATTACAATAGGTTAGCTGATCTTTTCTTACTTTTTCTCCAATCAGCTAACCAGATCTCTTCTTGTTTTCCATTTTTATATACCAAATTCTTCTATTTACCTTTCTTGCTAATTGTTTATTTATTGACTAATTGTTAATAGGTCATGTATTGCCTTCGACTTTAGTCGGATCCTATGACGGTCATCCAATAATTCTAACTGCGGACTTCTTTGCTGAAGTCGATAAATGGGGGCGTCGTATGAGAATAAGTAAATTTGCTTATTTGCTTACTTTTTTGTTGCTAAGTCCACTTACACTAGCCAGTAGTGACTACAACATGAGAAAAGGGGTCACTGATGTAAGTCATAGTGTGTATGAACTACATATGACCATCTTTCTTATCTGTTGTGTCATTGGTCTTATTGTATTTTCTGTGATGTTTTGGGCGCTAATAAAACACAGAAAGTCTAAGGGAGCTGTTGCTGCACAGTTTCATGAAAGTACCAAAGTAGAAATTGTTTGGACGGCAATTCCTTTTCTCATTCTTGTTATTATGGCAATTCCAGCAACGAAGACTTTGATTGCTATGGAAGATACCAGCAAGGCTGACATAACAATCAAGGTCACTGGGTCGCAGTGGAAATGGCATTATGAATACCTTGGACATGACGTCGATTTCTTTTCTGTTTTATCTACTCCTTTATCTCAGGTTAACAATGAGGAAGAAAAAACTGAGACCTACCTATTGGATGTAGATAAACCGCTGGTAATACCTACAAATAAAAAAGTGAGATTTCTCATGACGTCAGATGACGTTATCCATTCATGGTGGGTACCAGATTTTGCAGTTAAGAAAGATGCTAACCCAGGCTTTATCAATGAAGCATGGACAAAAGTAAATGAAGAAGGTATTTACCGCGGTCAATGCGCTGAGTTGTGTGGTAAAGACCATGGCTTTATGCCTGTTGTAGTAGAAGCTGTCTCACCTGATAAATTCGAACAATGGTTAACTGAACAACAGTTAGCTAAGACCGAAGCTGCCAAAGAAGCAGAAGCACTGCTGTCACAAACTCTAAGTAAAGAAGAACTGATGACGGAAGGTCAAGCTGTGTACATGGGTTATTGTGCTGCATGTCATCAACCTACAGGGTTGGGGCTTCCCGGTGTTTTTCCTGGCCTTAAAGATAATGCCGTTGTTAAAGGGGACTTAGATGAGCACATAGATGTGCTTTTAAATGGTCGTCCGGGCACTGCAATGCAGGCGTTTGCAAAGCAACTTTCAGTAAAACAGATTGCGGCTGTTATTACATATAAACGTAATAGCTGGGGTAATGATACAGGTGAAGTTATTCAGCCTAGTCAAGTTCAAGCATTTATCGATAAAACGTCAGGAGAGTAATCATGAGTACTCAGGTTCAAAGTTCAGAACATGCTCATGAAGAGCATCTTACAGGCATAAAGCGCTGGCTCTTTACGACTAACCATAAAGAAATCGGCTCTCTGTATTTAATCTTTTCTTTAGTGATGTTTTTGATTGGTGGGGCCATGGCCATGGTGATACGGGCTGAACTCTTTCAGCCTGGTTTACAGCTAGTTGATCCGCACTTTTTTAATCAAATGACGACAGTACATGGTTTGATCATGGTGTTTGGTGCTGTTATGCCAGCCTTTACAGGCTTAGCTAATTGGATGATCCCTATGATGATAGGCGCACCAGATATGGCACTGCCAAGAATGAATAACTGGAGTTTTTGGATCTTACCTTTTGCATTTGCAATCTTGCTTGCCTCACTATTTATGGAAGGTGGAGGCCCTGCGTTTGGCTGGACTTTCTATGCGCCGTTATCCACAACATATAGTAACGATAATACGGCACTGTTTGTGTTTGCCGTTCATATCATGGGTATTAGTTCCATTATGGGCGCAATTAATGTCATTGTGACTATAGTCAATTTACGCGCCCCAGGTATGACATGGATGAAGTTACCCCTCTTTGTATGGACTTGGCTAATAACGGCTTTTTTATTGATTGCTGTAATGCCTGTATTGGCTGGCGCTGTCACTATGGTTCTTACCGATAAGTATTTTGGAACTAGTTTCTTTGATGCCGCGGGGGGCGGGGATCCGGTTATGTTCCAGCATATTTTCTGGTTCTTTGGTCATCCTGAAGTTTACATCATGATACTGCCAGCATTTGGCATTATCTCGACCATAGTGCCGACTTTTTCACGGAAAAAGCTATTTGGTTACTCTTCTATGGTATACGCAACCTCTTCTATTGCATTTTTATCTTTTATTGTATGGGCACACCATATGTTTACTACAGGTATGCCATTGGCTGGAGAGCTCTTCTTTATGTATGCGACCATGCTGATATCTGTACCTACGGGAGTCAAGGTCTTTAATTGGGTGGCGACTATGTGGCGTGGCTCGATTAGTTTCGAAATTCCTATGATGTTCTCGATTGCATTCATTGTACTCTTTACTTTAGGTGGCTTCTCAGGGTTGATGCTAGCTATAACCCCTGCTGATTTCCAATACCATGATACTTATTTTGTTGTGGCGCATTTCCATTATGTACTGGTAACAGGGGCTGTATTTTCCATTATGGCTGCAGTTTATTATTGGTTACCTAAATGGACTGGCCACATGTACTGTATTACCACCGCGAAATGGCATTTTTGGATGTCATTAATCAGCGTCAATATTTTATTCTTCCCTATGCACTTTGTAGGCCTTGCTGGCATGCCAAGACGTATACCTGATTATGCTCTTCAGTTTGCGGATTTCAATGCCATCATTAGCATTGGTGGCTTTGCCTTTGGCCTTTCTCAACTCATTTTTGTTTGGTGTGTGTTCAAGTGTGTACGAGGTGGTGAATCGGTGCCAGCTAAAGTGTGGGATGGGGCAGATGGGCTTGAGTGGGAGGTACCTTCTCCAGCACCTTTACATACATTTAGTACCCCTCCAGAGGTGAAATAGTATGCATGCGGCACTTGTTAAGAAACTCATTATTGCTGTTGTAGGCATGTTTGCTTTTGCTTTTGCGCTGGTGCCGCTTTACGACGTCTTTTGTGAAGTAACAGGTTTAAACGGAAAGCCAGATATGGAAGCGGCGCAGGCCAGTAATTTAGTGGATGAATCAAGAATGGTTGATGTGAGTTTTATTACTCAAACCAAGCAAGGCGTGCCGTTTAGCGTAAAAGCAAAACAGTTTTCTGTCGCTGTAAAGCCAGGGGAAATGTCAGAGCTTGTTTTTGTCGCTAAAAACTTAAGTGAATATCAGAGAGTGATGCAGGCAGTACCGTCTGTTTCACCGGGAAAAGCAGCCAAATACTTACATAAAGTAGCTTGCTTTTGCTTTGATAGACAGCCATTCGAACCTAATCAAGAAGTTGAGTTCAAGCTCGTATTTTATGTTGATACAGAGTTACCTCAAGACGTTCAAGAGCTAACCTTATCTTACGCCATTTTTGATATCAGCGATGTCGCGTTAGCGCGTGATGACGCGACAACCGAACCTTACGCAGGTTAGGAGGAATTATGCAATCTCAAAGTTATTATGTGCCCGCCCAAAGCCCTTGGCCAATTATTGGTGCTGTGGCTATGTTCTTTATTGCTGTTGGGGCGGGCCTGACGGTCATGCAATTAGGAAGTGAAGATTTAAGTGGTGTTATCGTATTAGGTTTAGGTGTATTGATACTACTTTATATGCTTTTTGGGTGGTTTAAGCATGTTATCCAAGAGTCAGATAAAGGCTTGTATTCAGCACAAATGGATCGTTCATTCAAGCAAGGTATGAGTTGGTTTATTTTTTCTGAGGTGATGTTCTTTTTTGCATTTTTTGGTGCTTTGCTTTACGCAAGGGTGTTTTCTGTACCTTGGTTAGGGGGAGCGAGTAATAACCAGATGACGAATGAAGTCTTGTGGCCTAATTTTGAAGCAATGTGGCCGCTACTTACAACACCTGCCGGTGATGTAACACAGAGTATGCCATGGTATGGTTTGCCACTTATTAATACTGTTATTCTATTAACTTCTTCAGTTACTCTACATTTTTCACACAAAGCAATGGAGTCTAATAAACGCCAACCGCTTACGATCTTCTTGTTTGTTACTGTAGTACTTGGATTTATATTCTTAGCACTACAAGCTCAAGAGTACGTTCATGCATATGAAGCGCTCAACTTGACGCTGCAGTCAGGTATCTATGGCAATACCTTTTATCTTTTAACTGGGTTTCATGGCATGCATGTCACCATAGGCGCAATTTTATTAACGATTGTATTAATAAGAGTGGCAAAAGGACATTTCTCTGAAGATAAACATTTCGCTTTTCAAGCCGCAGCTTGGTATTGGCATTTTGTCGATGTTGTGTGGGTGTGTTTATTTGTTTTCGTTTACGTTTTATAGGTGCGAAATGAGGGACTTATATGGCTTTAATCAAAGCGCTGCCATGGCAAGCTATAATCATTTGGCTAGTATGCATCACGGTTGTGACAACGTGTCTAGGTTTGTCTTACTGGCAGTTTTCTAGAGCAAAAGAAAAGCAGCTTCAACTTGATGAGTTTAGTCAAGTTGAGTTGACATCGTTTGAGTTTATTCGGGCATTGCAAAACCAGCCTATTGAAAGGCTGCATGGGCAAGCAGTTTCTTTAATGGGAAGAATAGAACAACAATACACCTGGTTTTTAGACAATAGAGTTGTAGATGGACGTGTTGGTGTTGATGTTATTTCTCTTTTTAAAGTTGCGGGTTTAGAGAAGTATCTATTGGTTAATTTAGGGTTTATACCGCTTCAAGGCCGGGGGCAGCCTGAAACACTCTCCTTTGACGAAATTCAAAACTTAAATTTAGTAATAAAAAGCCGCCATTTAGATCACTTTACTTTGGCAAAGTCAGCGCTTGAAGTTCACTCAAAGCGGTTACAGTTTATAGACCATTTGTACTTATCAAATTTAACAGGTAAAGATATTTACCCTGCTATTTTGTATCAATTACCTGACTCAGCAGTCATTGCTGAACCCCACTATCAGCCGGTCGTAATGAGTCCCGAAAAACATCATGCCTATGCATTGCAGTGGTTTTTAATTGCAGTCGCAGCGGCTTTCATCGCATTCAAAGCAACAAGAACAGAGGTGCCAAATGAAGCTTAAACCTATGTGGATGTTTGTTATCTGCTGTATTACGCCATTTATTTTAGCTTATGCAGCAATTCAGACAAACTGGCTTCCTGATAACACAACGAATAAAGGACACCTGCTTAGCAATGATATACAAGTCCCTAATTGGCAGGTAAATGATAATACGCTTTGGAGTATCGGACTATCAGCGCCGGTTGACTGTGGATTGATTTGTACTCAACAAAATCAACGTTTACAAAATGTGTATCAAGCTCTGGGCAAAAAACAGCACAAAGTAAGTCTCGTGATTTTTGGTGAGGCGGAAAGTAATAACATGACTCAGTATCCTGCACTACCAGAGTTGCAAGCTGGATGGCTTTATCTTGTTGATCATCATGGTTTAGTTGTACTTGCTTATCCATACGAAGAAAGCGATCAAAAAAGTAGAGTGTTACATAAAGGATTGTTATCGGATCTAAAAAAACTACTCAATTATGCGCGCAGTAGCTAGGAGGAATAATGAATAAGAAATATATATACCTCACAGTAATTAGTACGTTTGTTACTTTTTGTGTTGTCGCATTAGGCGCCTATACACGATTAAGTAATGCAGGGCTAGGTTGTCCAGACTGGCCAGGATGTTATGGCTTTTTAACAGTGCCAAACTCTGCTGATGAATTACAAGCGGCAGCCAATGCCTTTCCAGGCAGTACAGTTGAACCTTTTAAAGCTTGGATTGAAATGATCCATCGTTACTTTGCAACTTCTCTAGGTTTGCTTGTAATTGCGCTTTTATATTTTGCGCTCAGAAAGCGAGTTGAGAAAGTACCCAAAGAGTTAACTATTGCCTTGTTTGTGTTAATTCTGCTGCAAGGTAAATTAGGCATGCTGACAGTAACAATGAACCTGCAGCCCTTTATAGTGATGGGACACTTACTCGGTGGGTTTACTATTCTGGCACTGCTTTCAATGCATTGTTTCTATTTATTTACACCTGAAAAGCGTTTTCTAGTTTCTTCTCCAAAGATCCCGGCTAAATTGTCAGAAGTTAGCTTGATTGTCTTGGTGTTACAAATCGCATTAGGCGGCTGGGTCGCTGCTAATTATGCGGCACCACACTGCGTTGGGTTGCCTATTTGTGAGAATATTCATTTATTTTCTGTGGAAAGTTTATTTCATCTACCGATAGGGGAACTGAACTATGAATACGGTGTATTGCCATTTGAAACTCGTCTATCCATACATATGATTCATCGAGTGTGGGCGATCATAACTGTGCTGACACTAGGCTACTGGGCATGGTATGTGTTGACTAACAGTAAGGAAAAACTCTTAAAGAATACGGCAAGTTTACTTATTGTCGGCTTAATCCTACAGTTATTTTTAGGGGCATTGATTGTCCATTTGCAATTTCCTATCTTAATCACGCTTTTTCACAACCTTATGGCTGCATGCTTACTCATTATTAGCTTGTTTATGTGGTTTTTACTGACGTTTAAAAGTATTGAGGAGGCAGTATGAAAAGTCTTACCTTAAAGCCAGAAGCACTGATCCAGTCAGTTAATTTATCTGCATACTTTGGGATTTGTAAGCTAAAAGTGGTTGTGATGCTAGTTATTACCGCTTGGGTTGGTTTAATGCTCGCGCCGGACATGAATAGAACGCTTTTTGAGCAAAGTATGAGCTTGTTAGGTATAGGGTTATTGTCAGCATCGGCTGCGGCGATAAATCATGTTGTAGATCGTGAAATCGATAAAAAGATGGCAAGAACACGTCATAGACCGCTTGCGCAAACGCAGCTAAGTGTGAAACAAGCGTTAGGATTTGCTGCACTTATCGGTTTCGCTGGTAGTTTAGCGCTATTTTATTGGAGCAATACCTTAACCCTATTTATGACTTTAGGCGCTTTAGTTGGCTATGCGGTGGTGTACACTATGTTCTTAAAAAGAGCGACGCCACAAAACATAGTAATAGGAGGATTGGCAGGGGCAATGCCTCCTCTGCTGGGATGGATCAGCGAGACAGGTCAGTTAGACGTGCAAGCTTGGCTGTTGGTTATGATCATATTTATCTGGACGCCTCCGCACTTTTGGGCTTTAGCAATTGCTAGAAGAAATGACTACAAACGGGCTGACATTCCTATGTTGCCTGTGACACATGGCAATGAATTTACGCGCTTCTTCATTGTCATTTATTCTGTACTTTTATTTGTGGTTTGTTTGTTACCTTACTTAGTCACTATGTCAGGCAGTTTTTACTTGCTTTGTGTACTTATACTTAACAGTATTTTTTTATATAAAAGCTTTGTTCTGTATAGAAAACGTTCAGATGAAGCTGCTATGGCACTTTTTCATTTTTCAATTACTTATTTACTGCTACTCTTTATGTCGCTATTTATTGATAGGTGGATCCTTTGATGCGCTACATATTGTTTTTGCTAGCTTTATTATTGTTAGGGTGTGATAGAAATGTGCCAGTTTCAGAGCATGCTATTCACTATAAACAAGCAAAAGAAATCAATGATTTCAGCTTGCAAGACCAATATGGCAATGCAGTCACAAAGCAGGATTTGCAGGAACAATGGACATTGATTTTTTTGGGATACACAAGTTGTCCTGACATTTGTCCTATGACCCTAGCAAAGCTTACCGAGGTACATGCCGAGTTAGCAGAACAACATAATGTTAAAGTTTGGTTTGTTTCGGTCGATCCTAATAGAGATATTAAGCAAAAGCGCAAAGCATACATAGACTATTTCAATTCTGACTTTAAGGCAGTATCAGCAGAGCATGCGGAGTTATTTCCTTTCGTTAGAAATATTGGTTTGATATATGCGATCAATAACAGTAAGGAAGATGAGTATTATGTGGACCACAGTGCCTCTGTTGCACTGATAAATCCGCAGGGAAATTTAAGTGGTATTTTCAAGGCCAAGTTTGCCGCAAATGAAGTGCCATTAATTGATACAGCGCAAGTAATAAAAGATTTTAATGCTATCGTGCATTAGAGTGCTTGGATAAACTGGGATGGCTTTGTGTTTACTTTATAAACCGAGCTAACATCCTAATTATTTTTAGCTTTTACTTAATAACTTTTATGGCATTTCTGCTAACTGGGTCTAAGCTAAAAATATAAAATTTACACAAGGAGAGCGCATAGCGCATGTTAAAGCTTCCCTCAGAACTCACAATAAGTCATGTTGAAGAGTTTCATCAACAGGTATTGCAAGTACTTCATGCTGAGCATGATGTCAGTATTGATGTGTCGGATGTGACACGTGTAGATACAGCATCCATTCAAGTTTTATGTGCTTTGCAAAAACATCTCCTTGATATTAACAATGGAATTCGTTGGCATGGTGAAAGTCAGTCGCTTAGTAAAGCGGTTGATGAGCTTGGTTTAACAGAATTACTCGCCCTACCGGCGTGAAATAAGAGGTCATTATGAAAAAGATTTTGGCAGTGGATGATTCAGCATCTATGCGACAAATGGTTGGCTTTACTTTAAAGAAAGCAGGTTTTGAAGTGGTTGAAGCAAAGGATGGCAGTGAGGCTTTAGGTATTGCTAAGCAACAAAGCTTTGATGCTGTGATCTCCGATGTCAACATGCCTGTTATGGATGGTATTACGCTCATAAAAGAATTAAGAACACTACCTAGCTATAAGTTCACGCCGTTACTTATGCTTACAACAGAGTCAGGTTTAGATAAAAAAACAGAGGGCAAAGCTGCTGGGGCAACAGGTTGGATCGTCAAACCTTTTAATCCAGATCAGTTACTAGCTGTTCTAAAAAAAGTAATTCGTTAAGCTAGGATGTCACTATGAGTATTGATTTAAGTCAGTTTTTCGAAGTCTTTTTTGAAGAGAGTCTCGAAGGGTTAGATGCCATGGAAGCAGAGCTCTTAAATTTGGAGCCCGGCAATGAGGACATGGAAACCATCAATACTATTTTTCGTGCTGCACATTCGATAAAGGGGGGGAGTGGTACTTTCGGCTTCACCTCGGTATCTGATTTCACGCATGTTTTAGAAACTTTATTGGATCAAATTAGGGATGGTCAACGTGCTTTAACTTCTGAGCATGTTAACTTGTTACTAAAATCTGTTGATTGTCTGAGAGGAATGTTGGCCGCTTTGCAAGCAGAACAAGAACCTGACTTAGCAGAAGCGGATGAAATTAGAAAGCGCTTTGAAGTTATTTTGGGACTATCCGAAGATACTGATTCAGACAACCCTGAGATTTCTGAAGCGCTTAGTGAAAATACATACCAGATAGACTTTAAGCCACACCCGCATTTATTTAAAACAGGTAATGAACCTCTTTATATGATTTCAGAGCTTGCCGAGTTAGGTGAGTTAGAAACTCAAGTTTTCTATGATGCAATACCTGACATTGACTCTCTCATTGCCGAAGAGTGCTTCTTAGCATGGCGTTTCTTCTTAACGACATCAAAGTCAGAGTCTGCAATTTCTGAAATATTTGAATGGGTTGAAGATGATGCTGATATAGATATTGTTTTATGCGGTGGGTTATTTGAAACTGAGGCGGCAGAAGATGAGGGCATGATGAACCCCGCACCTTCAGCTACAGTAAGTAACATCGAAAGCCCGGCAGCTGAAACAAATACTTCTACTTCTACCCCTACCACACCAAATCCAACGGTTGCAAAAAAAGCTGAACCCAAGAAGTCTTCTGAATCATCAGCAACATCTATCCGAGTTGGCATAGATAAGGTTGATTCCTTAATCAATATGGTGGGTGAGCTTGTGATTACACAGGCAATGTTAAGCCAGATTGGCGAGCAAGACATAACCGAGTCAACGATCACAGCTTTACAAGAGGGGTTAGCGCAACTTGCGCATAATACTAGAGATCTACAAGAAAATGTCATGCGGATCCGCATGCTGCCGATTAGCTTCGTGTTTAGTCGATTCCCACGATTAGTAAGAGACACATCACAAAAGCTTAATAAGCAAGTTGAACTGAAATTATTAGGTGAACAAACCGAGCTTGATAAAACTGTAATGGAGAAGATTTCTGATCCTATGGTTCACCTTGTAAGAAACTCTTTAGATCATGGGTTAGAAACCCCTGAGCAGCGTGTAGCGGCGGGTAAAGGCCCTGTTGGTACTGTTACTCTGAATGCTTTCCATCAAGGCGGCAACATTGTTATAGAGATAATGGATGATGGGCAGGGCTTGAATACAGAAAAGATCAGAAGTAAAGCTATTGCAAATGGCCTAATTCAAGAAACTGATGAACTTTCGCCAGATGAAATTAATGAACTCATTTTTATGCCAGGCTTCTCCACTGCTGATGAAGTGAGTGATATTTCAGGCCGAGGTGTAGGCATGGATGTTGTTAGGAGAAATATTCAAGCCTTGAATGGTTCTGTTGAAGTATCGTCTGCCCCAGGCGTTGGTTCAACTTTCACTATCCGTTTACCTCTCACCTTGGCTATTTTAGATGGGCAGTTAGTTAAAGTAGCTCAGCATACCTACATTATACCTCTCATTTCGATTGTTGAGTCATTACAGATAGACATCAGCAAAGTCAGTCGAGTAGGTAAAGATCTCGATGTACTCAGACTGCGTGATGAGTATATTCCCATTCTCCGTCTGTACGATATTTTTAATCACGATGGCGCCATCGAAGAACTAGATAAAACACTGCTTGTTGTTGTTGAGAGTGACAACCACAAAGTTGGCTTGCTGGTTGATGATTTACTTGCTCAACAGCAAGTAGTAATAAAAAGCCTTGAGGCGAATTACCAGAAAGTGGATGGTATCTCAGGCGCGACCATCTTGGGTGATGGCAGAGTGTCTTTGATTATTGATATCAGTGGCCTAATTAAATTGAGTGGCTTAAAAAGGCCGGGTTCTCAAGATCTGATAGTCGAACAAAAAGCAGTAGGAGCAGCATAAATGTCTGAGCAGGCAGAGCATAATCAACAATTGATTCTAGAAGGCCAACATGATGAGAATCAATACCTGACATTTATGATGGCAGATGAAGAGTACGGCATGAATATTTTGGCCGTGCAGGAGATCCGAGGTTGGGAAGATGTCACTGCGATCCCAAACTCACCAAGTTTTGTAAAAGGTGCTATTAATTTACGTGGCACTATAGTTCCAATTATTGATCTAAGATTAAGGTTTGGAATTGAAGATAATGAGTATGGTCCACTTACTGTCGTTATTGTTGTTGCAGTAGAAATAAATGACCAGAATAAAGTGATGGGGATCGTGGTTGATGCAGTTTCAGATGTATACAGCATTTCGGAGGAGCAGGCGAAAGATGTGCCTGATTTTCAAGATTCAGACAATGCAGAGTTTGTTCACGGATTGGTTAATGTTGGGGAGAAAATGGTCGTTCTTCTTAATTTGGAAAGCGTTTTAAACTTAGAGTAAAAAATAAGCACGGGTAGAGTCAACATGAGTGGTAGAAACGTTCAAAGTGAAATAACCAATAAGCTTCTAATAGCTGCAGTGGTCATTGTGGCGTCAATTGCAATAGCACTGCGAATTTTAGGTGTACCATTGAGTGGAGAAAATGCGATAGGGATGGCTTTACCTTTTGTCATCACCCTCGCAGTCATCTTTTATTTAAAGCAAAGTTTTAGTGCTTATGCAGAGCAGTTAGATACAGTGGATAATGCGCTGAGCTTCTTAAAATTTAAAGATGAAGAGGCTACACAAAGATTAGATTTAGATACCTATCCACAATTACGTGATTTGTTGGCTTCAGGCGATACTGATGCAAAACAGGCTGAGGATGCTCAGCACATTGAAAGCATGATTAGCGCACTTCAGGTATGCCAGGCAAATATTATGATTGCTGATGCAGACTTGAATATAAGTTACTTAAATGACTCTGTAACACTAATGCTTAAAGCCAATGAACACAAGTTACAAAGAGATCTACCCAACTTCAATGTAGCCTCTTTAATTGGTCAAAATATAGATGTTTTTCACAAAGACCCAAGCCATCAACGAGGTTTACTTGCGGGCTTAAGAACTGTTTATAAAACACAGATCACTGTTGCTGGTCTAACATTTGATTTGATAGCTACTCCTGTTTTTGATTCTGAACAACAGCGCATCGCAACACTCGTTGAATGGAAAGACCTTACGGAGCAAATTGCCTTCGAAAAAGAAAAGCAAATATCTGCTGCACATAATGCTAGAATTACCAGTGCTTTGGATGTTTGCCAAGCAAATGTTATGTTGGCTGATACAGACCTCAATATTGTCTTTGCAAACCACTCAGTACTTGAAATGTTAAGCAATAACCAAGAGCAGTTACGAACCGCTTTACCTAACTTTGATGCACATAATTTAATTGGTGAAAACATTGATGTTTTCCATGCTAACCCAGCGCACCAAAGAAACATGTTGAATGCATTAACGGAAACCTATAAAACAGATATTAATGTTGCAGGTTTTACTTTTGGGTTAATCGCAACTCCTGTTTACGACGAGCAAGGTAATAAGGTTGGTACAGTGGTTGAATGGGATGATAAAACCCAACGACTAGCCGCTGAAGAAGCTGCGACTAAGCTTGCTAATGATAACTCTCGTGTTAAAAGTGCGCTCGATAACGTCACCACAAATGCCATGATTGCTGATGCTGAATTCAATATCGTATATATGAATGATGCTGTTGTAAGCATGATGCGAAATGCAGAAAATGATTTAAAGAAAGACTTGCCTAATTTCGATTCATCCAAATTAATGGGTGCTAATATCGATGTTTTCCATAAAAACCCTGCACATCAGAGGGCAATGCTTGAAAAGCTAAGTTCTACTTACAAAACAGAAATTAATGTTGGGGGAAGAACCTTTGGCCTGGTGGCGAATCCAGTTTTCAACGATGATAATGAAAGAATAGGTACTATCGTTGAGTGGAATGATAGAACAAATGAAGTTGTGATTGAGAAAGAGGTTGCAGATTTGGTCAGTGCAGCGTCTGAAGGTAATTTGACTCAAAGAATAGATGAAACAGATAAAAAAGGTTTTTACCTTAGATTATCTCAAGGATTAAATCAGCTGGTTAGTATCGTCGATGATGCCGTGACAGACACAGCACAAATGCTTGATGCATTAGCAAATGGTGATCTCACGCAAAGAATCACGCAGGAATACCATGGTTCGTTTGATAAGTTAAAGCGTGATGCGAATGTTACGGCGGATAAATTAACAGAAGTGATTAACCGCATAAGTTCTTCAGCCACTCTTGTGGCAAGTGGTGCGGAAGAAATCTCGCAAGGTAATGCTGACTTAAGTCAACGAACAGAAGAGCAAGCTTCGTCGCTTGAAGAAACGGCTTCTAGTATGGAGCAAATGACCAGTACAGTTCGCCAGAATGCAGATAACGCCAAAGTGGCAAATGAACTTGCCGAAGAAACAAGTTCAAAAGCAATGCAAGGTGGTGAAGTTGTTAACCGTGCTGTTTTAAGTATGTCGGGGATTAACGAGTCTAGTAAAAAGATCGCGGATATTATTGGTGTGATCGACGAGATTGCTTTCCAGACAAATCTATTAGCACTTAATGCTGCCGTTGAGGCTGCTAGAGCGGGAGAGCAAGGTCGAGGCTTTGCTGTCGTTGCGGGTGAAGTAAGAAACCTAGCCCAGCGCTCTGCTGGTGCTGCAAAAGAAATTAAAGACTTGATCCGAGACAGTGTAAGCAAAGTTGAAGATGGTACATTACTTGTGAATGAATCAGGTGAAACACTGAAAGATATTGTTGCTTCAGTGAAGCGAGTAACAGATATGATTTCAGATATTGCTGAAGCATCGGTCGAGCAAAGCTCTGGCATTGAGCAGGTTAATAAAGCCGTTACTCAAATGGATGAAATGACGCAACAGAATGCAGCACTAGTTGAAGAAGCTTCAGCTGCAGGTGAGTCAATGGCGGAACAAGCCAATGACATGCGCCGTTTACTTAACTTCTTTACGATCGATGACTCAGCTTCTGTAGCGAATATACTCACTGAAGCCAAGCCGAATAAGGCTCCGGCTAGAATCGCTTCAACTCCTGTGGTTGCGCAAGACACTAACCCTGCGACTCCGCCACCTGTAAAGTCACCGGTAAACCCTGTAGCTAACCAGTTTGCGGATAGCTCTGATGAATGGGAAGAGTTTTAATTAGGCGTCTTGAAGGTGCTCTATGAGCACTTTCAAACACTGAGGGTAGCTTTCTAGAAAAATAACTCGGTTAAGTGTGACCTGTTTATAGGATTAATAATGAGAGAATTTGCACTTTCTGAACAGGATTTTCAGACCATTGCACAAAAAGTGTATAGATCATGTGGAATTGTCTTAGGTCCACATAAGAGGGAAATGGTTTATTCTAGGTTGGCTAGGCGGATTAGAGCAAACCAGTTGGATTCATTCTCTGCATATTTAAACTTTTTAGAAGAGAATGAAGAGCATGAGTTCAGCCAGTTTATCAATGCGATTACCACAAATCTCACCTCATTCTTTAGAGAAAACCATCATTTTGAGTTCTTATCAAATACACTCATCCCGAGGCTAATTGAGAGAAACAAGGCGTCTAAAAGAATTCGAATCTGGTCTGCTGGCTGCTCTACAGGTGAAGAGCCATATAGTATTGCTATGACAATAGCGAATCGCTTCCCTTCTGACTGGGATGTGAAAATTCTTGCTACAGACTTAGACTCAAACGTTCTAGCAAAAGCTCAAAGTGGTGTTTACGATGCTGGCAATGTAACCGGGCTTGATGATGATATTTTGAAAAAATGGTTTTTAAAAAGCCCAGATAATCATGCTTATAAGGTTAAGCAGAATCTGCAGTCGTTGATATTCTTCAAAAGATTAAACTTACTTGAAAAGTGGCCAATGAAAGGGCCTTTTGATGTGATCTTTTGCCGTAATGTGCTGATTTATTTTGATAAGGAAACAAAAGATAAGTTGTTTAAAGGGTATCACCAAATGCTAGGCGCAGATGGGCATTTATTTATTGGTCATTCGGAAACTATGGGTAAAGAGCACCATGAGTTTAAGAATTTAGGCCGTACCATGTATCAAAAGGTATAGTATGGATAATCGATTTAAGCCGGTTATCAGAGGGTTTGAACATGTCAAACGGTTTTGGGATTCGGGCCGAGGATGTGTGATCGCCAAAGTGCTACCTGGCGAGTTTTATGTGTCTAAAAATGATGAGCTTATCTCGACTGTTTTAGGCTCATGTATCGCTGCTTGTGTGTACGATGATAAGTTGGGTGTCGGTGGTATGAATCACTTTATGCTACCAGCTGCAAAAGGAATTAAAGAAATTCATGCTGATGACTTAACTTGCCGTTATGGTAACTGGGCAATGGAATACCTAATCAATGAGGTGCTCAAAAATGGCGCATCAAAAGCCAACTTAAAAGTTAAACTGTTTGGCGGTGGTAAAATCATTCGTTCCATGACAGATATTGGTGTCGGCAACATTCGTTTCGCAAATGCTTATATACAAGAGGAAAGGCTCGAGCTCGTTTCTCATGATGTTGGTGGTCCGTGGCCACGCAAAGTTGTTTTTCATCCACAAACTGGTCGTGCGCAGGTTAAGAAGTTAAGAGAAATGCATAACGATACGATCGAAAGACGGGAAGTACGTTATTTGCATGATATTGAATCACAAGATGCGCAAACAGATATTGAGCTGTTTTAGGAGTTGGCATGATAAAAGTTTTAATTGTTGATGACTCACCTTTAATTCGAGGGATACTGACAGAGGTGATCCAGCAGGCGAAGGATCTAACAGTGGTAGGTAGCGCTGAAGATCCTTACCAAGCAAGAGAAATGATAAAGTCTCTTAACCCTGATGTGATCACGCTAGATATTGAAATGCCAAAAATGGATGGTATTAGCTTTTTAAGAAATCTCATGCGCCTTCGTCCAATGCCTGTGGTGATGATTTCCACTTTAACGCAACAAGGGTCTCCTATTACGTTAGAGGCACTCGAAATAGGTGCGGTTGACTTTATTGCTAAACCAAAAGTTAATGTGGCAGAACAGTTACAGCATTATGCCGAATCAGTACAAGAAAAGGTTCGCACAGCTGCTACTGCCCGTTTAAGACCTTACCGTACATCTGAGGCCGCGGCTCAAAAAGCGCAGTTGCCATCAGGGCAAGCATTTGAACGAAACTCTATAATCGCAATTGGTGCTTCGACAGGTGGCACTGAGGCGATTAAAGAGGTGTTAGTTCAGATGCCAAAAGATGCGCCGCCTATTGTTATCACTCAGCATATCCCTCCGGTTTTTAGCTCCTCTTTTGCAATGAGAATGGATAAAACCTGTGCGATGCATGTAAAGGAGGCTGAAGATGGGGACATTCTGGAGTTTGGCCGAGTTTATATTGCGCCTGGTGATAAACATTTAAAAGTGGTTAGCAAAGGATTAAATAAAGTCTGTGTTTTAGACGATGGCGAACTTGTTAACAGGCATAAACCAGCAGTGGATGTGTTATTTGATTCATTAAAACCTTTTGCAAAAAGTGTAACGGCGGTCCTATTAACGGGGATGGGCAGTGATGGTGCAAGAGGCATGCTTGGGTTATTAGAGGCTGGTGCTAAAACTGCGGCGCAAGATGAGCAAACTTCAGTTGTGTGGGGGATGCCTAAAGCGGCTGTGGAGATGAACGCTGCACAAAAAGTACTGCCACTGCAAAGTGTGGCAGCACATTTAATTAAATCTACTAGTCGTTAGTTTGCAGTACCCAAGGTTGTGAAAACCAATAAAATTGACCTGAATGCTTAATAGAAGGGGCTGTACAATTATAACGTGTACGGCCTTTTTTGATCTTCTCTGGAGATTTCACCACAACTCTTTTATCGTTTTTCCAGACAATATCAGCCCGCCCAATACCTGACACAAAACATGCAAATTGAGATTGATAAAAGTCTTTATTGGCAAACTCTATCTCAATAGTGGGTGTTGGGTTGGTTGTCACTGAGTCAGTATAACTAAGTTCCGAGATAGCAAATGGCAGTGAATACAATTTGGTTTTTAAGGTATCTAACTTACTGTAAAAGCCCGATGCAGGGTATCGAGGAACACGTGTATAGTCGGTAAATTTTGACACCGCACCAGAGTGCTGTCCGATACCAATAAAGCCGAGTTCTTTAACAAGATTTTGTAGCGGTCTATTGAACTCACCATAGGGGTAGGCGAGCAACTTTACATTATGACCGACTTCTTCTTTGATGCGCTTTTCTGAGAATAGGATATCTTCACGAATGCGTTTCAACCATTGCGCTTGGGATTCACCGTCTTGTTTTAAATGCAGATAATCATGTTTCGCGCTGTGATTCGCAATTAATGCACCGCGTTTTGCCAAGGCTCTAAGCTCGTCCCAAGTCATCACATATGATTTGTTTTCATCGATAAGCTGAGGGTTTACAAAAATAGTATATGGGTAGCCAAATGCTTCAAGAATAGGCGCTGCTTGCTCGATGTTATTGTCGTAACCATCATCAAAAGTGATTGCGACGGTTTTTTCAGGCAGTGTCTTACCTTGCTGTGTATGCTTGAGCAACTTATCCAAGTGAATAACATTAAAGTTATTGTCTTTAAGATAGGTTAAGTGAATTTTAAAGGTTTCTTCACTCACTGATGTTACCGCTGGTAACTTCTCGCTGACGTGGTGATACTGTAAAATCACCGCTGATAGTGATGGGTTTGAAAACAATAACAAAGCGAAAACAAAACAATGAAAGAGATATTTAAAAATCATAAAACGTACCATATAAGTCTGCTATTGCTAGCGGGTCCGATGATTTTATCAAATATATCTGTGCCATTGTTAGGGTTAGTTGATACGGCTGTGATCGGCCATCTTTCTGAAGCTCATTTTCTGGCTGGCATTGCATTAGGATCTGGCAGTATTTCTTTGCTATTTTGGCTTGCGAGCTTTCTAAGAATGAGCGCCACGGGTGTGCTTGCGCAGTCTTATGGAGCAAAAAATTGGTCTAGATTACAACAGCAGTTATTAGCCAGTTTATTGATTGCTTGGACTTTTTCAATTTTATTAATCCTTCTATCTCCTTGCTTATTAGATGGCATAAAAGCCTTATCAAATGCTTCCCCTGATGTTTTTGCCCAGGCGAAAAGCTATTTTGAAATTCGAATATTTAGTGCACCTGCTGCGATGACGAACTTGGTGCTTTTGGGTCTTATGCTGGGTATGCAATACGGAAAAGGACCATTCTACTTACTGCTATTTACAAATATCACTAACATTATTTTAGATGTGCTGTTTGTGATTGGTTTTGGTTGGCAAGTGGCAGGCGCTGCTTGGGCATCTGTGATTGCAGATTACACGGCACTGCTAGTCGCGATTGTATTAATTAAAAAGCAACTGGCACAGCACCAAGTTCATTGGCGTTGGTTACTACCAAACAAAGCGCAGTTTTTGGCATTGCTATCACTGAATCGAGATATTTTTATTCGCTCACTGTTATTGCAGCTCTGCTTTAGCTTTATGACTTTCTATGGTGCACGATTGGGCGAAACAACACTGGCAGTCAATGCCGTTTTATTAAATTTTTTAATGTTGGTGAGTTTTGCGTTAGATGGTATTGCTTATGCTGCAGAAGCAAAAGTAGGACAAGCCAAGGGGGAAGGCTCAGAAGCAAAGGTGAAAATTTGGGTCAACTTAAGTTTGTTTTGGGGGGCGTTGTTTGCGTTGCTTTACAGCTTAGTCTTTGCGGTGTTTGGTTTGAGCATCGTTAAGCTTTTAACAAACATTCCAGAGGTCATCAGTGCCTCAAAAGTTTATCTATTCTGGCTCATTCTTTTACCGCTATTGGCAATGTGGTGCTTTATATTCGATGGCATTTTTGTCGGCTTAACCCGAGCTCAAGATATGCGAAATAGCATGTTCTTTTCTGCTATTTTTGGGTTTATGGTGCCTATTTGGCTTACATTGGAGTATGAAAACCATGGTCTTTGGTTTGCCATGAGCTGCTTTATGTTATTGAGAGGCGTTACTTTGGCTTATCGTTATCGTCAAATTCAACGGCAGGGTTTATTGTTGCAATAACTTGTGAGAAGCGGTTAGCAAAGATACCTAAATAGCCCCAACCCGCAAAGAATAGTGCTGGTGCGAGAAATATTAGACCAATTATTTGCACCCAGGGTTGGTGATAATAACCCCAAGCAATAAAAGCAACCGCAATAGCAAACAGCCCCAAACCGATAAAAAAGCGTTTGAGGCTGAGTTTAGGTTGTTGCCCTAGACGGTAAATTATGGGCTTCAACATAATTAATAGTAAGAGTGCTCACCAGCTTGGTGCTCTGTGATATCACGTACCCCAGTGATTTCTTCGAACTTAGCAACCATCTCTTTTTCGATGCCTTCTTTTAACGTTACATCGATCATTGAACAACCATTACAGCCACCACCAAATTGCACCACAGCGATACCTTCAGCTGTAATTTCAACTAGGCTTACTTGGCCGCCATGATTGGCAAGTTGTGGGTTTACCTCAGTCGTTAGCATATGCTCAACACGCTCAGCTAAAGAAGCATCATCTTTAAGACGTTTAGCTTTAGCGTTAGGCGCTTTAAGTGTTAACTGAGTGCCCATTTTGTCAGTTACGAAATCGATTTCAGCTTCATCTAAATATGGTGCGCTTTCTTCATCAACAACCGCGTCGAAACCATTAAATGGTAGGCGAATATCAGTTTCTTCAACAGCATCAGGTGGACAGTAAGACACACCACATTCAGCTTGAGAAGTACCAGGGTTTACAACGAAAACACGAATGTTTGTGCCTTCAGTTTGATCAGCCAATAGCTTGGCAAAGTGACTTTGTGCAGTTTCAGAAATTGTGATCATAATCGAACTATACTTGACTAAATTACTCGGTTAATGGCTATGATACTCCGCTGGTGGCATTGTCGCCAGTGTTGAACGTAAAAATTTGGCTTATCTGATTTTGCTTGTTAGCTTATTTGCTAAAATTTTAAGCAAAAGGTTTTAGTATGCGCACGCTCCTCGCACTCACATTGTTTTGCTGCACTTACTTATTCTCAAGTAGTGTAATAGCAAAACCGGTTTCCTATTACTTCCAACAGAATGTCCAGTTTGATCCTACTATTCCAAAGCCTGAAGAGGTATTAGGTTATCAAGTCGGCCAGTGGCATGTGCGTCATGACCAATTGGTTCAGTATATGCGGGTGTTAGCTGAAAAAAGCCCTAGAGTGAGTATTGAAACCATAGGTTTTAGTCATGAACAGAGACCGCTACTGCTACTTAAGTTTAGTCAACCAGAGAATATTGCCCAGTTAGATCAACTTCGTGAGCAGCATCGCGCACAAATATTTAAAAAGCAGCCAGCGAAAAATTTACCTGCTTTCATTTGGATGGGGTACAGCGTGCATGGCAACGAATCATCTGGCAGTAATGCTGCTTTATTAGTTGCTTATTATTTAGCCGCAGCACAAGGAGAAGCAGTAGAGAAACTGCTAAATAACTCTGTGGTGTTACTAGACCCAGCCTTAAACCCTGATGGTTTGGCTCGTTTCGCTCAATGGGCAAATAGTAATCGAGGGCAAACTTTATCTGCAGATCCGCAGCATAGAGAGCATGTTGAGCAATGGCCTTCAGGCCGAACAAACCATTATATGTTCGATTTGAACCGAGACTGGCTGTTATTACAACATCCTGAATCACGTGCTCGAATCGCCGCATTTCATAAATGGCAGCCACATGTCTTAACAGACTTTCATGAAATGGGCCCTAACAGCACGTATTTCTTCCAGCCGGGGATCCCGACGCGAACTCACCCACTTACGCCTAAGAAAAATACCCAGTTAACAACAGCGCTTGCAGATTTTCATGCGCAAGCTTTAGATGCGCAAAATCAGCTTTATTTTACACAAGAAAGCTTTGATGACTTTTACTACGGAAAAGGCTCAACATACCCTGATATAAATGGCTCGGTGGGTATTCTCTTTGAACAAGCAAGTAGTCGAGGCCATGTCCAAGAGACCATTAATGGTCAGCTGACGTTTGCACAAAGCATTAAAAACCAAGTTACAACTAGCTTGTCTACTTTTGCTGGTGCGATGGCAAACAAGCAGCAATTAATTGACTACAAGAATAACTTCTACCATCAAGCCGAAACTTTGGCTGATAAAGAGAAGTTTATGGGCTATGTCGTTGCCAAGGGTCAAGATCCACAACGTTTCAATGAGTTTATGTCTGTGTTGTCACAGCATCAAATTAAAGCGTATGGCTTAAATAAAGCCATCAAAGCTTCTGATAAAAGCTTCATGCAGGGTGATGTGTATATTCCACTGAAACAAGCTCAATTCCGTTTAATTAAAGCCATTTTTTCTGAGCAAACAAACTTTCAAGACAATACGTTTTATGATGTATCTGGTTGGACATTACCACATGCTTACAACTTAAAGTTTGGTCAAGTATCTAGCCGCTGGGGGCTAGATGTATCTAAGCAAACTTGGCAGTCAGAAGATGTAAGTTTTCCGGCAGTAAAAGAGAGTTATGCTTATGCATTTGATTGGCAGCCAAGCGCTGCCCCTAAGCTATTAAATGCACTTTTACAGCAAGGGGTTGATGCACGTGTAGCACTTAAAGGTTTTAAAGCAAAAACGGCACTAGGAAATCGAGAATTCAAAGCGGGTAGTATTGTTGTTGCTTCAGGTGTGCAAAAGCAATCTGACATTGTAGCCATCATGCAACGAGCACAAGCTGACTATGGCGTACAAATTCATGCAATTCAAAGTGGCTTAACCAGCGAAGGCGTTGATCTAGGCTCTCGTCAGTTAAGGCCAATTAAAGCACCGAAAGTCTTGCTACTAGGGGGAGCGGGCAGCAGTCAGTATGAAGTGGGCGAAGTTTGGTATCATTTAGATACACAGTTAGGTATTGCGCCGACTCTCATTGAGCAAGATAGATTGCACCGTACGGATCTTTCTAAATACACACATATTATCTTAGCCCATGGCAGTTATCGTCATATGTCAGAGAAAGCCAAAACTAAAATTGCTGCATGGGTGAGTAAAGGTGGAGTGATCTGGGGCCACAAAGGTGGCGCGAAATGGTTAGTTGATAACCAACTATTGAGCGCACAATTGATTTCGCCTAATCAAGTGGCAGAGCAGTTTGATACTTCAGGCTTAAGCTATGGCGATAGAGAAGTTTTATCAGGTAAGCAGCGTATTGCGGGTGCCATTTTTGCGTCAAAACTTGATTTAACACACCCACTCAGTTTTGGTTATGAGCGTGAATTACTGCCGTTATTTAAAAACAGTACACAGCTGTTTGAGATGCCCGACAAACCATTTCTAACGGTTAGCCAATATCAGCCAAAACCTTTATTGGCAGGATATGCTGCGACAGAGAATGTTACTCAAATTGCAAACACGGCAGCATTGATAGGCCACCGTTATGGCCAAGGCAGTGTTGTTGGTATGATCGATAACCCCTTGTTTAGAGGTTTCTGGAAAGGCAGTAGCCGCTTACTAACAAACACATTATTTTTTGGTCACACTTTGGCTGTGCAAGGGCGTTAATGCTGTGGCATAAGCCCATATTTCTTCAGCGCCTGCTGTATAACATGCTTTTGCAGCAGCGTTGATAGTCGACCCTGTGGTGATCACATCATCGATGATCGCCACTTTCTTTCCTTGTAAATTTTGCTTCACTTCAAATGCACGTTTTACATTTTGCTTTCGCTGTTTAAGATTTAAATCACTTTGCGCTTTAGTGGCATTGATGCGAATTAAAGTATTGGTGCTTACTTTGGTGTGAGGCAAATGGCTCAACCAGGTCTGTGCGACTTGGTTAAACCCCCGGTAAATAAAGCGGTTTTTATGAAGCGGTAAAATGATGTATATGTCGGGTGAGAAGGTAGATGTACTTTTAAAGTGAGCAAGTTGAGTTGCAATAACAGCATTGATAGCCGTTTGATAATGGCTCTGCTTGGTGAACTTAAATTCACTCAGCCATCGTTTTAGATCGCCTTGATACCAAGCACATGCCATTAATCCATGGCAATGTGGTAAATTAAATAAACGAGCTATGTCTGGTTGGAATAGTAAGTTTGGTTGTTCCAGCGATATAAAAGGAAAGTCTGAGAGACAAAACTGGCAGATCCCTTTGTCATGTGAAAGATGGCTTTGGCACAGATGGCAATGGCTTGGAAATAAAGCATCCGCTAAATACCTTAATAGTGACATTGTGTTCATCCTTGGTATCAGTATCATACGACTAAGTTTGGTTGAGAGTAAAAATAATGCAAAATGAAATCGTGTTGCTTCATGGTTGGGGTATGAACCGACAGGTTTGGCAGTTATTAGAGAAAGAGTTAAAAGTTGCAGTTGAAGGGCAGGTAAAAAGTTTGGATTTACCGGGCTTTGGGCATGCTCCAATGCCTGAAAAACCGTATTCTCTTGCCTCCGTTGCAGAGCAAGTTGCTGAACAACTTGCTGATAACACTACATTAGTAGGTTGGTCACTTGGAGGGCTGGTTGCGTTACACATTGCAAAGTATTATCCACAAAAGGTAAATAAAGTGGTGTTGATTGCCTCAACGCCGTTCTTTGCAGAATCCGATGATTGGTTAGGGATCAAGGTTGAGGTATTAGAAAACTTCAAGGCACAATTGCTTGAAAATAGTGCAAAGACCATAGAGCGATTTTTAGCGATACAAGCTATGGGTTCGGAGCATGCCAAGCAAGATGTTAAACAATTAAGAGCTTGGTTGTTAGATGCGCCAGAGGCCAACCCAGAAGCTTTGAGCTTAGGGCTCGACATTCTTTTAAATGATGATTATCGAGAAGTTTTTGGCACACTAAACCAGCCAGTTTACGGCTTATTTGGTAAATTGGACTCTTTGGTTCCTAGGCGTAGCGTTACTAAAATGAAGGCTTTAAATAGTAACTTCGAAGTTGAAATCTTACCTAAAGCGTCACACGCCCCTTTTATATCGCATAGGGAAGAAAGTTTAAATTTCCTAAAATCAGTACTTTAATAAAAAGCGGCAAAAAATTGCCGCTTTTTACTGTTAAAAACTTTATTTTGCATCATGTTTGCGCAATAATTAAACATATTTTATATTTTTGCAAAGGTGTCTGTTATGCCAATAGGTGACGTGCTTAATAACGGTATTGAAGGTTATAACCGTGCTAGTCAAGGTATTGAGCGTGCTACTGCAGAGATAAACCGTGCTACGATCTCTGAGCAGGATGAGTCTCAGCTTGCTCAACAGCGACAATTACAAGCCGCTAGTCCCGACGAAGCAGTGACCGCGCCCGTTTCTCAGCCAGCAAAAATTGATGAAGCTTTGGTTAATCTTAAAGTTGAAGAGTTCAATGCCAAAGCAAATACTCAGTCTATTCGTACCGCCGATGAAGTGTTAGGCACTCTGGTAGATATATCTGTTTAAAATGTTATGAATATTGCAACGCCGCAGCCGGCGATTAACTTGAATACCTCCAACGTCTACACTGAAACGGCTAGGCGTGATAATCAGCTGCGCGAAGTAATACCCAAACCAGCACCGTCTAATGCCAGCCATACTGAAAATAAAGCATTAAATGATGGTGACAAGTCTCGTCCCCACCTTTCTGATGACAGCGGCACTTACGACAGTACTGGGCAGCTACAGCAAAATAAGGTCATTGCTGAAGATGAAGAGCAACGTGAGCAACAGAGCAAAGGTGGCTCTCAAGAAGAAACTTCAGAGCAAGAACAGCAGAATCAAGAGGCTGAGCAGCAGCAAATAGAAGAGCTGAAAGCTCGAGATAGAGAGGTGCGTTTGCATGAGCAGGCGCATGCTCGTGTTGGTGGGCAATATGCTGGCTCTCCAACGTATGAGTACCAACGAGGACCCGACGGTAATAACTATGCCGTTGGAGGTCAGGTAATGATTGATGTTGCTGAGGTACCCAACGATCCTAAAGCAACCATAGATAAAATGCAGACAGTGCGTGCTGCGGCGCTAGCACCGGCAGAACCGTCAGGTGCTGACAGAGCCATAGCTGCTGATGCAACTCAAAAAATGGCGTCTGCGCAAGCCGATTTAGCTCAGCAAGTTATAAGTGGCGACGAGGAAGCTGAGTCTGAAAGTGGATCAGTCGGCACATACGAAACACGAAGATTAAGTGAAGAAGAAAACTCCGACAATGAAATACAAACGTTAGAGCGTGCCTCATTACAAAGCGAAGCTGACCCTTATTCGGTTGCTTTACCTATAGAGCCTGATCCTGAAATTCAGGCTAGAGCATTGCGGATCAGTGATTTTTATCAGCACGTTGCTGTGCCTAATACCAATAGCAATTTATCCGTGTCAGTTTAATATATTTAGAAATTAAAAAAGCCGCATAAAGCGGCTTTTTTATTGGTTCAATACCAACCATTTTGATTAAGTATGACTGGTACTGATATTATTTTTTCAGTTTAGCAAAAGCTTCTGCAAAGGCATTACCCATTGCAGCATTACCAGCCTCTTTTTTAGGGCGCTGTCCTTTAGTTTGCTTGTTAGTTGATTTACTTTGCGAAGGTTTGCTTGAAGTAGACTTACCTTGTGGCGCTGCTTGTTGTACTTCATCATCTAGGCGCATAGTAAAACTAATGCGCTTTCTAGCCACATCGACCTCCAACACTTTCACTTTTACGATATCGCCCGCTTTTACGACTTCGCGCGGATCTGAAATAAATTTATTAGTGATCGCAGAAATATGAACAAGACCATCTTGGTGTACGCCGACATCAACAAAGGCGCCAAAGTTAGCCACATTCGACACCACGCCTTCTAGAATCATGCCGACTTTAAGGTCTTGAATGGTTTCGACACCGGCTTTGAAGACCGCCGTTTTAAATTCAGGGCGAGGGTCACGGCCCGGCTTGTCTAGTTCAGCAATGATGTCGGTAACCGTTGGTAAACCGAATTTGTCATTCGTGAATTGAGCAGGCTCGAGCTGTTTTAAAACTTCGCTATTACCGATCAGGTCGCTCACTTCGATATTTTTTTCAGTACAGATCTGTTTAACCACAGGGTACGCTTCAGGGTGAACCGCTGAGCTATCAAGTGGATCAGCACCATTCACGATACGTAAGAAACCGGCTGCTTGTTCGAAGGCTTTTGGCCCTAAGCGCGCGACCTTTTTCAATTGCGTGCGGTTATTGAAAGAACCGTTTTCATCTCTGAACTGCACAATATTGCTTGCCAGCGTTTTGTTTAAACCCGAAACGCGTGTAAGCAATGGCACTGACGCGGTATTTACATCAACACCCACCGAGTTTACACAGTCTTCAACCACAGAGATCAGTGACTGACCTAGCTGACTTTGAGAAACATCGTGTTGGTATTGGCCCACACCAATTGATTTAGGCTCAATTTTTACCAGCTCTGCAAGCGGGTCTTGTAATCGGCGAGCAATTGAAACTGCACCACGTAACGACACATCTAAATTTGGGAATTCATTCGCGGCAAACTCAGAGGCAGAATAAACCGATGCTCCGGCTTCACTGACCATGATTTTGCTCATGTTGAGCTCTTTGTTGTTAGCCAGTAGTTCAGCTGCAAGTTTGTCTGTTTCTCTAGAAGCTGTCCCGTTGCCTATGGCAATTAACTCAACTTTATGCTGTCGACATAATTGTTCTAAGGTGCGTACAGACTTGTCCCAATGATTTTGTGGTGCATGTGGGAAAATAGTATTTGTCGTTAAGAGCTTACCTGTTGCATCAACCACAGCCACTTTACAGCCCGTACGCAAGCCAGGATCAATACCCATAGTCACGCGAGGGCCAGCAGGTGCTGCCATCAATAGATCTTTTAAGTTCTTGGCAAATACATCAATGGCTTGTGTCTCTGCTTTTTCACGCATGGTCCCTAAAAATTCATTTTCTAGGTGCAGAGATAGTTTTACTTTCCAAGCCCATTGTACCACTGACATTAACCAAGCACTTGCTGTTGCTGAACTTACATTTAACTGATAATGATCTGCGATGATTTGTGCACAATACTGCGCTGGGTTTTCACTGCTCGGCTCAGGGTTTATGGTTAATTGTAATATGCCTTCGTTGCGGGCGCGCAGCATAGCTAATGCACGATGTGAAGGCACTTTCGTTAGCTTCTCAGAATGCTCAAAGTAGTCGCGGTATTTAGCGCCAGCATCTTCCTGACCTTTAATCACGAGAGCTTCGATCACACCTTGTGTGTCAATTTGTTTTCTAAGTTTTGCTAGTAATTTAGCATCTTCGGCGAAACGTTCAATTAAAATAAATTTAGCGCCATCTAGTGCTGCTTTTACATCATCAATACCTTTTTCGGTATTAACAAACTGAGCAGCTTCGCTTTCAGGGTCTAAACCAGCATCGCTATAAAGAGCATCTGCAAGTGGTTCTAAGCCCGCTTCAATGGCGATTTGACCTTTCGTACGGCGCTTAGGCTTATAGGGTAGATATAAATCTTCTAACTCGGTTTTACTCTGCGCGCTGTTGATATCGCCAGCAAGGGCGTCACTTAATTTTCCTTGCTCTGAAATAGTATCAAGAATGAAGCGTCTTCTATCTTCTAGTTCTCTTAAATAACCAAGTCGTTGCTCTAGAAGACGTAATTGTGTGTCGTCTAAGCCGCCAGTTACTTCTTTACGGTAACGAGCAATAAATGGAACTGTGGCACCCTCATCAAGAAGTGCAGTGGCAGCAATGACTTGCTGTTCTTTTGCATTTAGCTCTTGTGCCAAACGTGCAGAGATGTTGCTCATGCAAAATCCTTATAAATTCAGATGTATACGTGCTGTCTAAGCGTATTTTATGTGGGCGATCATAGCATAGCGTCTATGAATAAGAAGCTTATTTAAGGTATTCGATAGTATTTACATACCAGAGCTTTTCTCCCTCTGGTGTGCGCACGACAAACTCGTCGTCGACTTCCTTACCTAATAGTGCTCGTGCCATTGGTGCGTCAATAGAAATATAGTCTTTTCGGTCATAAATTTCATCTGGACCGACAATTCTGAAACGTTTTATTTCTTCTTGTTCATTTTCAATTTCAACCCAAGCACCAAAGTATACTTTGCCGGCTTGTTGGGGATCATATTGAACAATCTTTAAATCGGGCAAACGTTTTCTTAAATAGCGTACCCTGCGGTCTATTTGCCGCAATAAGCGCTTATTAAAGGTGTAATCTGCATTTTCAGAGCGATCACCTAAGCTGGCTGCCCAATTCACAATTTTTGTGATTTCAGGGCGTTTTTCATACCAGAGATGGTCATGCTCTTTTTGCAGTTGGTTATAACCCTCAGGGGTAATTAAGTTAGTTTTCATACGCTAATTAGGGTCATCTTTACTCACCTGACACGGTAATAAAAAATCATCTGGGTGTCGAGCTAGCAAAATATTAAAAAATTGTAATGTTCGGTAACAAAACTCTTCATAGTAATGGTGTCTAGAAATCACATTTTCAATTATATTAAGCAAAGATATTGGATAAAAAGAAGAAATCAATCATGGGAAATGAAACTACCAAGGTATTAGTTGTCGACGATGATATGCGTTTACGCAGTTTGTTAGAGCGCTATCTCGTCGAGCAAGGTTTTATTGTTCGTGCTGCGGCTAACAGTGAGCAAATGGACCGCTTACTGGAGCGCGAAAACTTCCATTTAATGGTGTTAGATTTAATGCTTCCTGGCGAAGACGGTCTGTCTATTTGCCGCCGCCTGCGTCAAAAGGAAAACGAAATCCCAATCGTCATGCTAACAGCTAAGGGTGATGAAGTTGACCGTATCATAGGGTTAGAGTTAGGGGCTGATGATTACATCCCGAAACCATTTAACCCAAGAGAGTTATTAGCGCGTATTAAGGCAATTTTACGTCGTCGTGCCAAAGAAGTGCCGGGTGCACCAGCTGCCGAAGAAAACGAAGTAGAGTTTGGTATTTTTAAACTGAACCTGGCGACCCGTGAAATGCAAAAGGGCGATGAAGTTATCTCGCTTACCAGTGGTGAATTTGCGGTATTGAAGGCTTTAGTGAGCCATCCAAGAGAGCCATTGAGCCGTGACAAATTAATGAACCTTGCACGTGGCCGTGATTACAGTGCCCTTGAGCGTAGTATTGACGTCCAAGTTTCGCGTTTACGCCGAATGATCGAAGAAGATGCAGCGAATCCTAGATACATTCAAACTGTTTGGGGTTTGGGTTATGTGTTTGTGCCAGACGGTGAAAAGTAGTTTCGTTTATGAGCTTTTTTCCGCGTAGCGCTTTTGGGCAAACGGTTTTCTTTGTTGGTGCTTTATTGCTGATAAACCAAATCGTTTCTTATATCACAGTGACATTGTATGTGTTCAAGCCAACCTTCGAGCAAGTTAATTTGATGTTGGCTAAGCAAGTCAAAACCGTTTTCATTGATTGGGAGAAAGGGGTTGAAATAAACAAAGCAACTTCAGATAAATTCTTTGAAATAACGGGCATTGAAGTCATGACTCAAAGACAAGCTTATATGAATGGTTTAGACAAAGCCAAAGAATATAGCTTGTTATCAAAGAGTATGTCTGAGCAGCTAAATGGCTCTGCAAGAGTGCGGATCAGCCAAGGCGACCCTGTTGTTTATTGGGTAGAAGCACCGCAAGCGCCCGGTTATTGGGTGAGGGTGCCACTGACTGGGTTTAGTGAAACAAAGTTGGAGTTTTTGATTTTCTACCTATCGAGTATAGGTTTCTTAAGTGTTTTAGGAGGCTGGTGGTTTGCTCGGCATCTTAACCGGCCGTTAAAAGCGTTACAAACTGCGGCAGGTCGAGTGGGCGTGGGAGATTTTTCTACCCGACTCGTCGAGCGAGGGTCAACAGAAGTCGTTGAAGTAACGCAAGCGTTCAACAAAATGTCGAAAGGTATTGCAGAGCTAGAGAATGACCGACGACTGTTAATGGCTGGTGTGTCTCATGACTTACGCACACCACTGACGCGTATTCGTTTAGCCACAGAAATGATGTCAGACGAAGAAGATTATTTAAAAGAAGGGATCATTGATGACATTGAAGATATGAATGCCATTATTGATCAGTTCATCGAGTATCTTCGTCATCACAATAGTGGTGAAATGCACCCTGATGATGTGAATAACTTGGTATCTGAGGTTGTGCATGCTGAGCAGCAACATCAGCGAGAAATCAACTTATCAGCTGCTGAGAGTTTACCAAAGGTCATCATGAATACGGTTGCGTTAAAACGCGTTGTCACCAATATGATAGAAAACGCCATTCGCTATTCTGATGAGGCCATTGATGTCAGTACTGCATACAACCCACGTAAGAAAGTGGTGATTGTCACAGTGAAAGACCGTGGACCGGGTATTCCTGAGGCTGAGCTTGAGAGTGTCTTTGAGCCTTTTAAACAAGGTGACCAAGCACGGGGCAGTGAAGGCAGTGGTTTAGGTTTGGCGATTATTAAACGCATTGTTGCGACTCATGGTGGCACGGTGAAGCTTCGTAATCGTCAAGAAGGTGGTTTAAGTGCTGAAGTCTATTTACCGGCTTTGGCCTAAAATCTGATTTAGAAAGCAAAAAGGATGGCTCAGCCATCCTTTTTTACATGTGTTTATTAGATGCTAGAGATGCTTAAATAACGCGTGAGAATCGCGTATTTTTAATTTGTTGCTGTAAATACGCATCAAAGCACATACAGATGATACGAATGAATAAGTTACCTTTGCTGGTGACTTCGATACGCTGCGCAGACAATGTCACAAGCTCATCTTCTGCCAGTGGTTTGAGTGCGTCTAGGGCTTCACTAAAGTAATCGTTAAAGTCGATATTATATTTAGTCTCAATCGCCTTTATGTCTAATTCAAAATGACAAATCAGTTGTTTGATAACATCGGCTCTGAGCTCATCATCGTTATTCAGGCGCATCCCTTTATGAGTAGCACAGCCAATCTCGTTAATGTCTGAGTAATAAGCTTTGAGTTCTTTTTGGTTTTGCAAAATTGCATTACCAATTTGTGAAATTGATGAAACTCCTAAGCCTAACAAATCGCAGTTTCCATGGGTTGTATAGCCTTGGAAGTTACGGTGAAGTTCATTATTTCTTTGCGCAACCGCAAGCTCGTCGTCTTTTTTAGCAAAATGGTCCATACCGATAAACTGATAACCAGCCTCAGTCATTTGCTGTAGCGTATTTTTGAAGATCTCAAGCTTTTGCTGCGGACTTGGCATGTCCGCTTCTTTTAGTTTGCGTTGCGCGGCAAATCTATCTGGGAGGTGAGCGTAGTTGAACACAGACACTCTGTCTGGGCTCAGCGCTATTAGTTGTTCAATGCTTTGCTTAAAACTTTCTGGGGTTTGGTGAGGTAAGCCGTAGATCATATCGGTATTGATTGACTTAAACCCGAGTGCTCTTGCTTGCTTTACAAGTGCTAAGACTTCTTCAACACATTGCGGTCGATTGACCGCAGCTTGTACTTCATCATTGAAATCTTGAATACCAAACGAGACCCGGTTGAAGCCTAAGTCTTTCAAAGTGACTAACATGTCGTCAGCAATAGAGCGTGGATCAATTTCAATACCACGTTGCGCGTCTTCGGTGAAGTTAAAGTGTGCTTCTACAATATTAATCAGGCGTGTCATTTGCTTGGCAGTTAAAAACGTTGGCGTGCCGCCACCTAAATGCAATTGCTCAACACGGTAATGCGCAAACACAGAAGACTGCGACTGTACTTCTTTTTCTAGATGATCTAAATAGACGTCAGCTTTTGACTGATGGCGTGTCACGATTTTATTGCAACCACAGTAATAACAAAGCTGGTGGCAAAATGGGATATGAATATAGAGCGATAATGCTTGGTTTTTTGACTGCTTCACTGCGGTATGTAAATCAGCTTGTTGATAACCGCTTTCTAATGATAATGCAGTTGGATAAGAGGTATATCTTGGTCCAGACACATTATATTTTTTGATTAGGGATTCATCCCAAGTTGGTAAATTAATCACGATACGCACTCATCTATTAGATTAGAGTGTGTAGTGTATGACGAGAAGTGAAAGTGGGTTTTGATCTGTAGCAAAGCAGGGCATTAATCATGCCCTGCTCAGTATCGTTAAAGCTTGAATTGGTTTACTGTGCCATTGAGAGATTTGGCTAACCCATTTAGATCATGCGCCTCATCAGCCAATGTATGCGCGTGATTAGCAGTACTGTTAACAAGATCATTTATCGCATTTAAGCTGGTGTTAATGTCTTCAGCCACAATAGTTTGTTGTTCGGTCGCGGTTGCAATCTGGTGGCTTTGGTCTTGAACTGTTGCCACTGAGCTGGCGATTTCTTGCAATGAATCGAGCACTTCTTGTGTCTGTGATACAGAGCCTTCAGCTTGATCTTGACCTTGTTGCATCATGGTTGATGCTTGCTGTGCAATTTGTTGTAGTCGCGTGATCATATTACGAATATCGTCAGTTGATTCTTGCGTCCTACTTGCCAGTGAGCGCACTTCATCAGCGACTACTGCGAACCCTCGACCTTGTTCACCGGCACGAGCTGCTTCAATCGCTGCGTTTAGTGCCAGTAAATTGGTTTGTTCGGCAATGCCATTGATCACGTCAATTACTGCGCCAATGTTAGTGGTTTCTTTTTCAAGACCCGCAACAACTTTTGCAGCTTCACCGATGTGGCTAGCCAATTCAGTCATGACAGTTTGTGCTTGGCTTGAGCGCGTCGCACCGTCATTTGTCATGTGCTGTACTTGCTCAGCAGCGTGACTTGCTTCTTGTGCATTGCGTGAGATTTCAGTCACAGTTGCAGCCATTTCTGTTACCGCAGCACTGACGCTGTCAACTTGCTCTTTTTCTTGTTGGATCTCGCTATTGGTGTTTGCTGATACCGAGCTTAACTGTTCAGAGGCATGACCTAGTTGAGAGGCTTGTTGCGCCGTGGTTTGCATCATGGCACGCAGCTTTTCGATAAAGGTATTCATGTGAGAGGCAAGTTGACCAACCTCGTCGTTACTTTCAATACTGATCCTACGTGTTAAATCACCTTCGCCTGAGGCAATGTCACGCATAGTATCTGCAAGTGACACAATCGGTTTGGTGATCATCTGTGTTGCCCATAAAATCATAAGTACAACAATACTGATGATCACTAAGAAGGCGATGACGGTACTCATGACGGCTTCGTTTACTGGTTCTTCAATAAACGATACCGGGATCATGACGCCCACATGCCAGTCGAGTAATGGCTCATCGAGTTTTACGCTGTTATATACCACGTAATAGTCTTGGCCTTTGAAAGTAACAACTGATGTGCCTGAATCATTATTTTTAATTTCGGAGTTTAATGCTCGGAAGCCATGAGTATCTGAGAACTGTTTTTCTAGCCCATCTAGGCCTTCTTTTCCATTCGGGCCCTCATCGGTAATAGACAGCTTGTGGCCAGTTTGCTTTGATAAATGAACAACGTTTAAGTTGTTATCTAGTAAGAAGCCGTAACCTTGGCCTTGGAAGCGGATCTGCTCAACCAATTGGTTGATTTGTTCCATCTGCAAATCAATACCTGCGATACCTAATAATTTACGTGATGAGTTATAGACGGGTAGCTTGATCACTGCAGACACATCGCCGGTGTTTGCATCGACTGAAACTGGGCTCACATGCAACTTACCAATCGCCATGGCTTCAGGCCACCATCCTCGTTTATAAGCAAAATATGGGCGACCATCAGAGAAGTGAGAAGTGCGTTCGTTTTCTTTGAAGTATTCACCTGTGATAGCAGAAGCAAAAAAAGTTGATAGTACATTGTCGTTATTTGCCGTTAGTCTATCAAAATCTCGATTTACTAAGTCATAACCTGGTTGAGTTGATAGGTCTGCTTCGCGCTCGGTGTATTGTTCGAAAAAATCTACCACATGTGCGCTTTGTGCAAAGGTGCTGACTAGTTCACCGTATTGGGCGAAAAATGATTCCATCGATAGTTTTTCAGCATAAATATAGCTTTGAGCTTCACGCTCCACGCTGTTGCGTGAAATAGTTGCTAAATGATTTACAAAGTAGCTGGAGGCAATAATAAGTAGTACTGAAATTGTACCACCGATAAGTAGGAGTATTTTTCTCCTGAGGGATAAGTTGTTAAGCATGATATATTCTTTTTATTGGTAACCGCACTACACAATCAAATCATATCTGAGTCGCTTTGACCACAGTTAACATTAGATTGACGTTATTTTGTTCCTATAATAATACTTTGCGGTTTAAAATTAATACAGAGGTATGAGATGAAGCTAGTTGTTTTGGGTGCTGGTTGGCTGGGTAGCGCATTAATTGAGAAAACCAAACAGGCAAATTGGCAAGTGCAGGGCACCAGTCGAAGCCCAAATTCTGGTAGTGCAATTATTCGACAATTTACATTGCAAGCAGGAGAGCTAACTCATTCTGTAGATTTACAAGATGCCTATTGGGTGTGCGCTATTCCTCCGAGAGCACGTCATGCTGACAGCAATTATCTTGAAACTTTATCTGCTGCGTTAAGGCTTTCTGATGAATTAGCGTGTAAAGGGTTCTTGTTATGCTCGAGTACAGGTGTGTATTCAGAGCTAGATGGTACTTATACCGAAAGTGGTGAATTAGACAGTGAAACAGCTCGTAAAAAGATATTATTGCAAGCTGAACAAATGGTATTTGGTGCCAAGGGGAAGGTTTTACGCTTGGCGGGATTGGTTGGACCTAACCGAGAGCCAGGACAGTTTGTTGCTGGTAAAACTCTAAAAAGTAGCAGTCAAGCAGTTGTTAATATGGTGCATCAAGCCGATGTTGTTGCTGCGATTGAGGCGGTAATACTGAATTGGGAGAAAGCTAATACGGTTTATAATGTTTGTCACCCTAATCACCCAACTCGTCTAGATTATTACCAGCAGAGATGCGCTAAGTTAGGCACACAGCCCCCTTCATTTGCAAGTGATATCGCCGGTGCAAGAGTGATTGATGGTTCAGCCATTGAAGCCTTGGGTTTTGGCTATCAAGCAGAGATTTGAATGTGCGCTATCTCACCCTTTTCTTAAAGGTGAGATGACCGCCTAGGCGGTATTTACTACCCGGTGAAATGAGCCGAGTAAAGCTGACAATACCATTCGCACTCCAGGTTCTTCTGATCATTTGTAAGCAAGGCTCTTCGTTATATAAGCCGAGCCACTGGCAAACATCTTGATTTGGCATAATGGCTTCAATGGTGTGTTTTGCTTCAGTCAGTGGCGCGACTGCTGAAAGGTATTCATGTGGTGTGATTTGTGTAAAATCTTGCACTAGGTAGTCAGGCGCAAGAGCTGGGGCGACAAAACGCTCTTCAGCTTGCAGTGCTAGCCCATTTTCGTGATGTATGATGACACTTCGATAAACTTTACTGTCTATATCAACACCGAGCGCAATAGCAATGGGTGCCATGGCGGCAATTTCTTCTAGAGCAATTATTTCTGCACTGTACTCACCATTTCGTTCTTTTACTTCATCGGCGATATTTTTTATCTCAAGCATTGAAGATTGTGACTTTAAGCTGGCTACAAATGTGCCCAGACCTTGACTCCTTGTTAGCACACCATTGTCGGTCAGTTCACTTAGGGCGCGTCTGGCGGTCATACGGCTCACACTAAATTGCTCAGCAAGTTCGTTTTCAGAAGGAACGCGTTGGTCCTCTTTCCAAATACCGGCACTAATTTGGTCGGTGATATGCTTTTTTATTAATGCAAATTTAGGTTCGTTGGCCATACTTGATCACTAAATGGAGAGTATATGCTATTAAAAATGGCACAGATTTCTTGTATATACAAGTTTGCATGATAGGCTTATAGGCAATTAAACAAACTCAAATGAGGCAGTGATGTTTGAAGCAGATTTAGTGATCACCGATGTCAATTTGGCAACCATGGATAGTAATGTAGATGCCCCTTACGGTGCTATTGAGCAAGGCGCATTAATGATTAAAGACGATAAAATTGCTTGGTTAGGTAAGTTAAATGATTTGCCTGAGTTTGATGCCTTATCGACACCAGTTATTAACGCAAAAGGACAGTGGTTAACGCCGGGTTTGATAGATTGCCATACGCATATTCTGTTTGCAGGTAATCGTGCTGGCGAATTTGAACAGCGTTTAAATGGCGTATCTTATCAAGAGATTGCGCAGCAGGGCGGTGGTATAGCGAGCACAGTACGAGCGACCCGAGAAGCTGATGCAGAAACTCTGTTTGTAGCTGGGAAAAACCGCTTAAATAGCTTATTGAGTGAAGGTGTAACTACGGTCGAAAGTAAGTCGGGATATGGCTTAGATCTAGATACTGAAATCAAATTACTCGAAGTCAATAAAGTGTTAAATGACAATCACCCAGTAGACATCCAAAGCACATTCTTAGGTGCGCATGCTCTACCGCCTGAGTTTAAAAATGATCCTGATGCTTACATTGATTTAGTATGCGATGTCATGTTGCCAAAAGTGGCTGAGCTGAACTTGGCAGATGCGGTTGATGTATTCTGTGAAAATGTAGGGTTTAGTTACGCTCAGACTAAGCGGGTATTTGAGAAGTCTCGCCAATTAGGCTTGCCAGTAAAATGTCATGCTGAACAATTATCCAATCAACATGGCACAGAGCTAGTCGCAGAGTTTAAAGGTTTATCGGCAGATCATATCGAGTATCTTGATGAAGCGGGTGTAAAAGCGATGGCTGATGCCGGAACGGTTGCAGTGTTATTACCTGGTGCTTTTTATTTCTTGCGAGAAACTCAGATGCCGCCGCTTGAACTACTTCGCCAATATAACGTACCAATGGCGATAGCCAGTGATTTTAATCCTGGCACTGCACCACTTTGTTCATTACGTTTGATGCTGAATATGGGCTGCACCTTATTTAGATTAACACCTGAAGAGACTCTGCAAGGTGTAACAGTTAATGCGGCGAAAGCACTTGGTTTGTCGGATAGAGGTATACTTAAAGTGGGTATGCGGGCTGACTTAGCTATGTGGGATATTGCTACACCAGCGCAATTAAGTTATCAATTTGGTGTAAATGAGCTATCAAATTTGTGGATCTCAGGTAAACTGATCCAATAAGAAGTATTTAATTTATAGGTAAAAGTTGGTGATGACCTTGCTAGGCACATTGACCAGCTTTCCTGTATTCAATGGATTGCAACAGGGGGAGCTGGCGCTACTAACCGCGTTTTTAGGTGGGTTAGTGTTAATGGGCAGTATCGCTTTAATTATTCTCAGCCATGCGCAATCTATTCGTGCACTTCATGTTGCCACTATGCTGGTGGCTTTTACCGCATTACTCCCCAATATGTGGGCAACTTATGCAATCTCTCTGGTGTTATTCGGCCATCTCTACCTAGCGCTAAAACTAGGTTCTAAACCTCTACTTATGGTGTCGTTTGTTGCGGCTTCAGGGTACTTAGCATTATTGGGAGGGAACATAGTCGGGTATTGGCCAATTCAGCTGACATTACTCCCTCTGCTTTTGGTTTATATTGCACAGCTTTTTGAGTTTTCTTTGAAGCCTAGTCAAAATAATCTCTCAGTATTACCTGAACACAATGCTTTAAGAAAGCAAGACGTCTTAGGCTTACCTCCTAGAAATGCACTGAGAGATGCTTACTATGCTCATACTGAGCAGGATACTTCTCCTATGGTGTTAGTAATGATCCGTCTTGAAGGATTTGAACAGGTTAATTTCCACTTAGGTAGAGAGTATGGGGATTTATTGCTCGCGCAATCAGCAAATCGAATTAAGCAGCAACTGCAAAGTGACGATATTTTAAACATAGAGGAAGAGGACGAGCTTTCAAAGCTTGCGCATTTAGGGGGGTTGCACTTTGTTTTCTTGTGTTCTTTAGCCCATCAACAACATCTTCATGAGCAAGTAATAGGTGCCATAGTACAAACCACGTTAAAACCGTTTAATGTAGGTCATTGCACGATCGAAATAAAAGCTCGGGCAAGTTATGTTTCTTTCGCTGATAAAGTCAGTGACTTTGATAATGCCATTACTTGCGCATTTTTAGCCCTTGATTCTGAGCCTAAAAAGGTGGTGACAGAATATCAGAATAGCATGCAAACGGTGAAACAAGAGCAGCAAGCACGTTTAGCAGAGTTGACCCATCATGACTTTAGAGAGCAGCTTGAGCTTTACTTTCAACCAGTCATCCGTCACAGCGATAATGGTATTGAGTTTTTAGAGCTACTTTTGCGTTGGCAACATCCAAAGCAGGGTATTTTAGCTGCAGGTAAGTTTATTGATGATATTCGTATTGCGGGGTTAGCCCTACCTGTAGCGCAATTCGTGATTGAACGAGCAGCTGAAATTGCAATGGCATTGAAAATGGAAGGAATAAAAATGGCGCTGAGCGTCAATGTATTTGGTCCTGAAATGCTACATGAAGAATTTATTGAGTTTTTAGACGATGTACTGCTTACTCACCATCTCGAAGCCGGCGACTTAATTATAGAGTGTCCATCTGCGTTGTTTATGTCTTTGGACGCGCAAGGGGTCGCCATGATTGCTCGCCTTCGCAGTATAGGCGTTCGTCTGTGTGTAGACGGGTTTGGAGAAGCGCCTCTGGTTTTGGCTAAGCTACCCAAGCTGACCGTAGATTACGTCAAAGTAGGGCATTCATTGACTCGAGATCATCAACATCAAGGTGCTCTTAGGGGAATAGTTAGAGGGCTCGTGGATATGCAGCACCAGTTAGATTGTGCGGTTATCTGTGAAGGAGTCGAAAGCTTAGAACAGCTGAATTTTGCGCAAAGCTTAAATACTTTCGCTGCACAAGGCTATTACTTCGAAAGGCCTTTAAGTAGTGTGGGTATGTTGACATGGGTAAAGCAATACCAGATAGAACATCATCATTTCGCTGATCATAAAAAAGGGTAGCAATTCGCTACCCTTGTTGTTTTCCTAGTAAATAGCTACAGACTAGACCACTCAATACTTGCCCTGCTTCAGTTATTCCTTGCTCCAAGCCGTTCGGGTGTGTCGCAGGTGCAGCCTCACAAAGGTGTAAATAGCGGCTCGCACTATGAGTGGCACCCAGATAGACAAAATGTTCAGCATCGCTGACAGAAAAACCGCAATTCGTGAAAGCGCTGACAGGCATACCACTAATGGCGTCTACATCTACTTCGATACCTAATGGTTTATCAATTTTAAAGCGGGCTAAACTGTGTGTGCAGTCTGAAGTTAAACTGCGACTACGCATAACTTGCAAGGTTTGGTAAGTGGTGTAAGTAAACCCAGCATTAGTCAGTGAGCTGATAATAGTCTGGTTATTTTTTTGCTCATGCATACCCACTACATGATAATCATGTAAATATCCGTCTTGATATGCATAGTGGAAACCGTTGCCACTATGACGACCTTCAATGGCTCTGAAATCAGCATGTGGGTCAAAGTTAATGGCATTACATGGTTTAGCTTCACTGGTGCTTAAGGCTTTTAAAATTGGGTAACAATTATTATGCCCACCACCGATGACTATTGCTTCTAGGCCAGCGTCAAATACCGACTTTAAAACCTCGGCTACTCGCTCATCTAATTCACCGCATAAACTTCTTAATTGCGCTAAATCTTTGGGTCTTGTGTTATCTAATGTATTGCCTAGCGTTTGTAAGTCGTCGCAATTCACTTCACCCAATAGCAGCACAGATTTTGGATCGAGAAACTCATTGCAGGGTAAGTTTAAGAAGCGTTTTAAAAAAGCTTGCCAGCCTTGTGTTGCTCCACCGCGACCACAATTTGCCCTTGGACCAATGTCTTCATTTATACCGAGTAACACATAACGTATACCAAATTCTGCGGCATCTTTTAGCGCACTGTTTAATGGCGCAGATTGGTCTAAGTAAGAAATTGATTGCCAGAAACGAGTTTCGTTTGATCTGCTGGTAGTGAAACTCTGCACGTCTGCTTCACTATATCGTATTAACCAATTACTCATTACGCTTCGACTTCTTCGAGCACATCTTCTAAGACAAGCTCTTCGGCAGAGATAATAATGCCTGTGCTGTCAGCATATAAATAGTCATCTTCATAAAACGAGACTCCAGCAAAGTTGACGGGGACACCTTGCTCGCCACTGCCTTGGCTATCAGCTGCGACAGGAATAGACGCAATAGCTTGTATACCTAATTCACACTCTTCGAGTTCATCAACATGTCTAACTGCACCATAAACAACAATTCCTTGCCAATGATTCTCTACAGCCAGTTCGGCCAATTCGATATCAATCAGTGCACGGCGAGTAGAACCGCCACCATCGATTAATAAAATTTTGCCAGTACCGTCTTGTTCTAGAATCTCTTGAATCAGTTCATTGTTTTCAAAGCATTTAACTGTGACGATGCGACCGCAAAATGCAGAATGTCCAGCAAAGTTAATGAACATGGGTTCAAGTACATCAATTGAATCTGCGAAATGGTCGCATAGGTCAGATGTGCTGTAGTCCATATTGAGTTCTCCAGAGAGTATGTGTTTGTTTCAGTATACTCTGATGCATGCTCATAGCAATGGCAAAATTGCTGTAAAAGCAGGCACTTTGTGCGCTCTATCAAACTTCTTTCAATTCAATAATAGTGTCTTAAAAAGTTCACCTAGCTGTTATTTTTAAAGTCTAAAGTTTAATCAGTAGACAATGACTTTATGCAATAGTACCAATTATGACAACGCAATGGTGCCGATTGCTACATAGGAAGAATAAGGTGAATGGCTTTGAAAGTTTTATATGCAGCAAAAATCATCGATCTTGCGCAACTACAGCAGACACTTTTATTGATTAAGTGTTTTAAGGCGCATCAGGTTGACACGGATGTGATTTTATCTGGTAACAGTTTATCCAAACCAACAAGTAAGCTCGTGATTGAAGAAATTGAAGCACTTAAAGCGGGAAGCTGCCTAGTTAAACATAAACCCATTCGTTTCACTAAGACATTTAGACAAAAAATGGCTGATATCTTCACTAACCGAGCTCATTTTAAACTTGCGAATTATGACCTTGTAATAACAGATAATGAGTCAATTGTTGCCTGGTCGGCAAAGTTATCAGGGATCCCTGTTATGGCTTTAGGACACCATGAAGCGGTAAACCATTATCAACTCCCTTTTGAAGGTGCGAATTTATCGAGGATCTGGCAACAATGGTTAATACCTGCAGATTATCGTTTGGGCTTTCATTGGATCCCTTTTGCACAGAATATATTACCGCCTATTGTGCCCAGATATCATACTACTTGCATCAAAAATAAAGTCGTTGTTTATTTGCCTTCGGAGAAAATTGAAGCCATTGAGTCGTTGTTCACGAGCTTTCCTAATACTGAGTTTTACTGCTATCACCCCGCTGCAGAGATGAAATCTGTGGGCAATATTCATTACCGGTCTGATGACCATGAGCAATTACTTAATGACATGAAAAGTTGTAAAGGCGTTATTACACATGCGCAATTTGAAGTGATCAATGCAGCTCTAAATATGGGGAAAAGCTTATTAATCAAACCGCTTGAACAAGAGCTTGTGCAAGTCATTGATGCCAGTTTGTTGATAAAGCTTGGGTGGGCTAAACAAATGCACTATTTGAACCCTAATGCAGTCGAAGATTTCTTAGAAACGGATGCTAAAAAAACAGTAGATTTTTCAGCTGATCCTTGTGTATTGGTTGAATGGATAAAAGCTGAGCAGTGGCATGATGTTACAGAATTACATGATTCTGCATGGAAAACTTTGAAAGTTGGATAGTTCCAAAATAAATTTAGTCTAATTATTGCGCATATTGGCACTTTTTTACTGTTTTATATCAAATCTAAAGGCCTATTTTTCAACCTTAGTCTATACTAGGCATATGTTTTATAAACTTAGGTAACAGTATGGCCTTATTAGAAAATTTAACCATCAAAAGGCGTTTGCAGCTTAATGCGATAGTTGTCGGTATTGCAATGCTGGTAATGCTTGCGGTGATTATCTTTGAAGCTCGCACGATGCTGAAACTCAACGAAGCTATTCAGTACGCTGAAGAGCTTGAAATTCATGAGTTATCGATGCGCAAGTATGAAAAGAATTTTCTATTCTATAAGGACACGGAAGCGCTTAGTCAATTTGATAAAGAATATCAGGAATTATTCACAAAAATAGATCTGTTAAATGCTTTATTGAGCGATTTATCTATTGATCGAGGTGAGCTAGACAAGTTTCGCGGCTTAAGTCGATCTTACAAAGAAACCTTTGAACATGTAGTCGATCTGCAAAAGAAAATAGGTTTGCACCCCAAAGATGCACTATATGGTGCATTACGTTCTGCTGTGCACGAAGTTGAAACAGGATTGAAACAGCATAATAATTTCGAATTACTGAGCTTGATGTTGCAACTAAGACGTGCGGAAAAAGATTTTATGCTTCGCCTAGATACCAAATATCTAGGTAAGTTTAATAAAACATATGATGTACTTTATCCTAAACTACAGCCTTATGGTCTAGCACCTTTACTCCTAGAGTATAAAAATAAGTTTACCAACCTTGTTGATGCGCAAGTTGAATTAGGTGTTTCTCTTGAAAGTGGTGCATTGGGCGAGATGGTAAAAATCGTTAAGCAGGGTGATGTAACGGTTGAAAATATCGTACTTCAGACTAAGCAAGCGATAGAAGATAATGCTAGAACCACACAAACTGCTGCGATTGGTATTTTTATTGTTGCAGCGATTATTGTGATGATTCTTGTTCTTTCTACTAGTCGTTCGATTATCACGCCTGTAGAAAGAGTTTACCAAACCATTGAACGCATCCGCCGAGAAAACAATTTAGCAATTAAAATTGAGTCAACAGGTAACGATGAGATTACCACGATGACAGAAGATTTTAACAGCCTAATAGATGACTTTAAGATACTGATTTCAGAGGTGAACTCGGCGTTAGGTACAATTAATGAAGCGACTCATCACCTGAGTGAAACAACAGCGCAAACCAGTGCGGGTATGCATGAGCAGTTGCATGAAGCTGATATGGTGGCAACAGCTGCAACTGAAATGCAGGCGACGATTCAAGATATTTCGCACAACACAGAAGCAGCTGCAAATAAAGCTGAATCAACCAATGGCAATGCGCAACAAGGCCGAGTAGAAGTTGATGCGACAATTCAGCGAATTATGGCATTGTCTGATTCATTAGGTGGCGCATCAGATGTGGTTTCTCAATTAGAGCGCGATGCAGAGACGATTGGTTCGGTACTTGACGTTATTCGTGGTATCGCGGAGCAGACGAACTTACTTGCTTTAAATGCGGCAATTGAGGCTGCGCGTGCAGGTGAACAAGGTCGAGGTTTTGCAGTCGTTGCCGATGAGGTTCGCTCATTAGCGCAACGTACGCAAGATTCGACACAAGAAATTGAAAGTATCATTTCTACCCTGCAAGAGCGCACTCAGTCTGTGGTAAGTATTATGCAGCAGTGTCGTACTCAAGGTAGTGAGAGCATGTCACAAGCTGAAAAAGCTGGTGAGCTGTTAAGTTCAATTACGGCTGATGTACAAACTATTATGGAAATGAGCACGCACATTGCTACTGCAATAGATGAGCAGAACCAAGTAGCTTCTGAGGTAAATAAGAACGTGGTTCGTATTCGTGATATTGCTCAAGTTGCATCTGAGCATGCACAGAGTAACGCTCAAAGTAGTGAAGAGGTTTCAGAGCAAGCCAAAGTACTGCATGAGGCGGTTGCTAAGTATAGATATTAATAAAAGTACCGTTACTAATTTAGTATCGATACTGAATCTAGTAGCACTGCTAGAATACTAGTTAGAACTGAAAAACGCAGCGTTAGCTGCGTTTTTTTATATTCAAGCTTTAGTACTCTAGGCTAGGGCGTGAACTTGATTGGAATACGATCTTGATTGGCGTGATACTCCTCAATCCTTGCTTGGTACCTCTGCCATCGTTCTGCTTTTTCTTCTGAAAGTGCACGAAGGTATTGCCAGCTATATAGCCCTGAGTCATGGCCGTCATCAAAAATAAGTCTCACAGCATAATGTCCAACAGGCTCAAGTTTTTTGATGGCTACCTCTTGCTTATTTAACACCAAGTTCAGCGGATCTTTAGACTGATTACCGTGACCTTGTACTTCTGCTGAAGGTGAGTGAGTTCGCAAATACTCACAGCTTAAGGTAAACACTTGATCATCATCAAAGTAAATGTCGAGTGCTTTTGAAACGGTATGATAGTGAAGTTTATTGACAATATACATGACTGTTCTCAAAGAGTATTTTATCTATATCTTACAAAAAAGCGGGGTATAAACCCCGCTTAATAATGCATATTTATTCTTTAAGCTTAAAGAATAAAGCGACTTAAGTCTTCGTCTTGTACCAGCATATCTAAATGCTGTTCAACATAGCTAGCATCGATAGTCAGCGTTGAACCTGTTTTTTCAGAGGCATCGAAAGAGATTTCTTCCATTAGCTTTTCCATCACAGTGTGAAGGCGACGGGCACCGATGTTTTCAGTTTTCTCGTTGACCTGCCATGCAGCTTCAGCAATCTTAGTAAGAGCATCATCAGTAAAATCAATTGCCACTTGCTCAGTGCCGAGTAGCGCTTGTTGCTGCTCAGTTAGTGACGCATGAGGTTCAGTTAGAATGCGTTTGAAGTCAGCTGCAGATAGAGCTTCAAGTTCTACACGAATAGGTAAGCGGCCTTGTAACTCAGGAATTAAGTCTGAAGGTTTAGCCATTTGGAACGCACCAGAGGCTATGAAAAGAATGTGGTCAGTTTTAACCATACCGTGTTTCGTGCTGACTGTTGAACCTTCAATTAGAGGCAGTAAATCACGCTGTACACCTTCACGACTCACGTCTGGACCTTGTGCTTCACCGCGTTTACAGATCTTGTCGATTTCATCGATGAACACAATACCGTTTTGCTCTACGGCAAAAATAGCTTGTTCTTTGAGCTCTTCTTGATTCACCATTTTAGCGGCTTCTTCTTCAACAAGCAGCTTGAAAGCATCTTTGATTTTCAGCTTACGGCTCTTACGCTTGTCGCCACCCATGTTTTGGAATAGACCTTGTAATTGGTTGGTCATTTCTTCCATACCTGGGGGCGCCATGATCTCAACTTGAGGTGCAACTTCAGCAACATCAATGTCAATTTCTTTGTCGTCTAGTTGGCCTTCACGTAATTTCTTACGGAATACCTGACGTGTGCTGTTATTTTCAGCAGGCTGAGCTTCACCCCATGCATCTTTCGCTGGTGGTAGTAGTGCATCAAGAATACGTTCTTCTGCGGCTTCTTCAGCGCGATGTTGGTGTTTTTTCGCTTGTTGCTCACGCGTCATCTTGATTGAGATATCGACTAAATCTCGAATGATAGTCTCAACTTCTTTACCTACATAGCCTACTTCAGTGAACTTAGTCGCTTCAACTTTCAGGAAAGGTGCATTGGCAAGTTTTGCTAAACGGCGTGCAATCTCAGTTTTACCGACACCTGTTGGGCCGATCATCAGAATATTCTTTGGTGTAACTTCGGCGCGTAAATCATCGTTAAGTTGCATACGACGCCAGCGGTTACGAAGTGCAATTGCCACGGCTTTTTTGGCTTTATCTTGACCGATAATGTGCTGATCTAACTCGTGCACGATCTCTCTTGGGGTCATCGCAGTCATGGCAATCCTCTATAGTTCTTCGATGGTTTGGAAATTATTAGTGAATACGCAGATATCGCCAGCAATTTTCAGGCTTTTTTCTACGATTTCACGTGCACTTAAATCTGTATTCTCTAATAGTGCAGTTGCAGCAGATTGTGCAAAGTTACCACCACTACCAATGGCGATAAGGTCATGCTCTGGTTGCACTACGTCACCGTTACCTGTGATGATCAATGAAGCGGTTTCATCGGCAACTGCCAGCAGGGCTTCTAGTTTACGAAGCGCACGGTCGCTGCGCCAATCTTTCGCCATTTCCACTGCAGCTTTGGTTAAATGGCCTTGGTGCATTTCTAGTTTGCTTTCAAAGCGCTCAAATAAAGTAAATGCATCTGCAGTACCGCCGGCAAACCCCGCTAATACTTTACCGTTATAAAGACGGCGTACTTTTTTGGCATTACCTTTCATTACTGTATTGCCAAGTGACACTTGACCGTCGCCGCCGATAACAACTTTGTCGTCACGACGCACGCTTACGATAGTAGTCATAAAATTCCTTACTGTGCGTTAACTCACACTTGTCTTACTTAAATATCTTAGATTGCTGTAGGTATATGGGCTATTAGTGAGAAATCAAGTCCAGCCCCAAATTCCACAGCTTACGATGTTGATACGCTTGAGCTTATTTTTATCGCTTTCCGCTTGTCGTTTACTTTCATAAGGACCTAGACGTACTCTAAACCAGACACCATTTGACCCTTCGGTTCTGCGGATTTCAGCAACTAGGCCGACAAAAGCAATTTGTGCTTTCATGCTCTCTGCGTCTTCGTGTTTTCTAAATGAACCGCATTGCATCTGGTATGGGCCGCGCTTTTTGATTTCTTTAATTTCGACTTTGATTTCTGCGTCTTTAATCTCTTGAATAAAATCAGGATCTTTAGGTTTTGGTTTCACCACCGGTTGCTCTTTTTTGGCAATGGGTTTGACGGTTTCTTCTACTTTTTTGGGGTCGGCATTTTGTGTGATATACCAAAGGCCATATGCAAAACCGCCAACCAGCAATAAGGCCAGCAAGATAAGCAATTTTGAGACGGGTTTTGGGCTAGGCGCCGCTTTTTTGGTATTTCTGCCTTTGGGCTTTTTATTTATAAAGTCGTGTTGTGCCATAAGTTACTTAATAAGTATCCATAGGATCTATGTCTATACTCCAGCGCAGTCGGTTTGCTAAAGGGTGCTTATCTACATAAGCCAATAACTGAGTTAAGTAACTATGTAAAATTGCACGATCCTGCGCTTGAATATGTAGTTGATATCGATATTTTCCAGCCACGCGCTCCATCGGCGCGGGAATTGGTCCGAGCAATTGTATACCAGAGAATGGGCTTGCAGGAACCAGATCCGATAAAAAGTCGATGACTAATTTTGCATTGTTAGCTTCGGCGCGGATCAAAGCCAAAAAGCTAAATGGTGGCAGGGCAACTTCTTCTCGTTCTTTGAGCGCATAACGGGCAAAGTCACCATATCCATTATTGACTAAATCTTGTAAAAGCGGGTGTTCGCAATAATGTGTTTGTAGTAAAACAGTGCCAGGTTCTCCACTTCGCCCAGCACGACCAGCAACTTGAGTGATTAATTGAGCCATATGCTCCGTAGCTCTAAAGTCACTGCTATATAAACCACTGTCTACATCTAAAATGATGACTAGACTGACGTCAGCAAAGTGATGGCCTTTAGCCAGCATTTGAGTGCCAACTAGAATACGTGCACCACCTTCATTAATTTCATTGAGGGCTTCTTCGAGTGCGCCTTTACGGCGAGTTGAATCTCGATCAATGCGGCTTAAAGGCGTGTCGGGAAATTGCAATTCTAAAAACTGCTCAACTTGTTCAGTACCCAAGCCCACAGGTAAAATATTGGTACTACCACAATCAACACACTGGGGTGGCACATAGCTTTGCTCACCGCAATGATGGCAGACTAAACGAGACATACTTTTGTGATAAGTGGCACTTGCGCTACATCGATGACATTCGCTGAGCCAGCCACACTCGTGACACATTAAAGTAGGTGCATAACCTCGGCGGTTTAAGAACACCATGACTTGTTTTCCACGTGCGAGCGTTCGTTCAATATGCTGTAAAGTAGTTGGTGCAAAACCATTTTGATGCGGTTGGCCCTTCATATCAATCAACAAGTAAGCGTTATCTACTTTGGTTTGCGCACGTTTGGTCAGCGACACTAATTGATATTTGTTATTGAGTGCGTTGTGTAGGGTTTCGAGTGCAGGGGTTGCAGTGCCTAATAAAAGGGGGATTTGTTGTGTTGCACAGCGGTAAACAGCCAAGTCTCGAGCGTGATAACGTAGTCCATCTTGTTGCTTGAAAGACCCATCATGCTCTTCATCTACCACGACCATGCCTAAGCTCTTAAAAGGTAAAAAAATCCCTGAGCGAGTTGCGATAACCAAAGCACTACTGCCTTGTTCAGCGCGTCGCCAAGTGTGTAAGCGCTCATTGTCGGTTAAATTTGAATGCCATAAATCAATCGGAGTATTTGGAAAGCGGCGCCTGAAGCGGTTCACTGTTTGCGGCGTCAGGCCAATTTCAGGCACTAGAATCAGTGCTTGTTTACCAGCATTAAGTATTTTTTCTAAACACTGTAAATACACCTCAGTTTTGCCACTGCCCGTGACGCCTTCAATTAAGAAAGTACGATATCCTGTTTGTTGGTTCACGGCGGCACAAATGGCAGCCTGCTCTTCATTTAGGCGCGGTTTGTTTGCAATCTCAAGAGTGTGCGACGACCAAGCTTCACAGTGATTGATGGCTTCTGCAATAAAGCCTTTCTCTTTGAGCGGCTTGATTTGTTGTGTTGTGAACCCTAATGCTTTTAACTCAGTGAGGCTCGTTACGCCAGAGCCTTTTAAATGCTCAATCAGTGCTAATTGCTTTTTAGCGCGAAGCTTGGGAGATGCTTTTCCTTCCTCAGTGAGTGTGTAATTGGGCACTTGGGTTTTATCTGGGTGCTCACCTTGACGTAGAGATGCTGGTAGCGCAGTAAAAATAGTTTCGCCTAGCGAATGGCAATAATAACGTGCTGTAAATTTCAAAAAGGTAAGATATGCATCACTGACAATAGGACGCTCATCAATAACAGAGGTAATGGCTTTGATTTTATTTTCAGGCACATCTGTCTTCGCTTTGATGTCAACGACCATGGCGACCAGTTTTCGATTGGCAAAAGTTACCCACACACGACAGCCTTTATGAACTGTTATATTCGGGTCGATCTTATAATCAAAGGTTCTATGTAGTGGGACTTTTAGAGCAACTTCAACAAATAGCATGAATGTTCGAGCATGGCTGTAGATAGTTATAATGTACTAAAGCAGACCTTGAAATCCCAGAGAAAAACGCGCGGTAAATGACTGTTCAATGGATTAGGCGTAATTAACGGCCTGTTTATTTACTTTTTGTGCAATTATTGCTTGTAGATCTCAGACGACTCCAATAAAATACGCGTCCACTAATTTGAATATAACTACGTATGGTGCCAAACTTCGGGTTTGGAGAGCGATACGGCCTAACCTAGAGGTTTACTATGAAAGAAGGTATCCACCCTAAGTACGAGTCAATCACAGCAACTTGTTCATGTGGTAACAAATTCGAAACTCGTTCAACACTATGTAAAGACATCCACCTAGACGTATGTTCTGCATGTCACCCGTTTTACACTGGTAAGCAGAAGATCCTTGATACAGGTGGTCGTGTTGATCGCTTCAACAAGCGTTTCGGTGCTCTTAGCAGCAAGAAATAAGCAGCGCTTGTTTGAGAAAGGCACCCATTTGGGTGCTTTTTTTATGTCTAATACCAATCCTCTTAATTAAGCGCTCTATTTTGAGGCAAGGAAAACCGGTCGATAGCACCGCTCACGCGTCCTGCTATCGCTGAGGTACCTACTTCCATGTAGGCAAGGTTAAAATTTTGCTTTTTAGTTGTTCTAAATAAGAAATTTTTAACGAAGCTAGCGTCAGTTTTAGTCCCTCAAAATGGTTGAGTATTATTGAGGATTGGTATAAAACTTATTAATCCTCTGAATATTCATTATTTCCTGCTGACTTAGTATCGTTTCTCTGGCTCTTTTTCTGCAAAATTATTTCTTTTACACCAAACTTTTTTCATAGCAAAGCCGTAGAAAATGGCGCAACAACTAAATGCATAACTTTGCACTTTTCATCGAGATTGACTTTAGCTTTCTCAAAAATACGGCTGCTTAAACTGTTTTTTTTAAGAGTTAAAGTTGTCTAAATGTATTTAAAAGAGTCTAAAATCTAATAAAATTCGATAAGTTCAGCGTTCTTTTTGTGATTGATAGGGTGGCATTTTTAGTCGTATAAATTGCTGGTTTATTAAGCGTACTGACCCTTTTTTAGGTCAATAAAATGTCAAAAAAGCTAAAAGAATGTTTCATAAAATCTGCAAAATTGCGGCATCTTGCAGATAAATTTCGCTAAAAAGTGGATAGACCTGAAATTGCTTGAATATATCTAGAAAGCGAGTATCTTTTAGTTATTGCGAATTATTTCACTCTCACTTTTAACTTCTTTGCAGGAAAAAATCGCGTCATGTCAGACTTTCGTGAACAAGCTTTACATTACCACGCTCATCCCGTTCCAGGTAAAATCAGTGTTGAATTAACTAAACCAGCCGAAACAGTTAAAGATCTTGCGTTGGCCTACAGCCCAGGTGTGGCTGAGCCAGTTCGAGAAATTGCTGCAGATCCTGCTAATGCATACCGATATACAGGTAAAGGCAATATGGTTGCGGTGATCAGTAATGGTACTGCAATTTTAGGTTTAGGTAACTTAGGCCCACTTGCTTCTAAACCAGTAATGGAAGGTAAAGCGCTACTATTCAAACGTTTTGCAGGCTTAGATTCAATCGACATTGAAGTAAAGCACCGCACCACTGAAGACTTTATCAATACGGTTGCGAATATTGCAGATACTTTTGGTGGTATCAACCTTGAAGATATTAAAGCACCAGAGTGTTTTGAGATTGAAAAAGCACTTATAGAGCGTTGTGATATACCTGTATTCCACGACGACCAGCATGGTACTGCGATTGTAACTGCTGCGGGTATGTTGAATGCATTGGAAGTACAAGGTAAAGACATCCACGACGCTATCATTGTGTGTTTAGGTGCAGGCGCTGCAGCAATCGCATGTATGGAGCTGCTGATAAAATGTGGTGCACAGCGTGAGCATATTTACATGCTAGACCGTAAAGGTGTTATCCATACGCGTCGCGATGACTTAAACGAATATAAAAAGCTATTTGCTAACAACACTGATAAGCGTACGCTGCAAGACGTTATCGCTGAAGCAGATGTATTTGTGGGTGTATCTGGCCCTGACTTACTTTCTCCAGAAGACCTAAAGCTTATGGCGGACAAGCCGGTTGTCTTTGCCTGTTCAAACCCAGACCCTGAAATTAATCCAGAAGTTGCACATGGTGCACGTAACGATTTAATTATGGCGACAGGTCGTTCGGATTATCCTAACCAAGTGAACAACGTTTTATGTTTCCCATTTATCTTCCGCGGTGCACTTGATGTGCGTGCAACAGCGATTAATGATGAAATGAAGATCGCAGCCGTAGAAGCTATTCGTGGTATTGCGAAAGAGCCTGTGCCTGAGCAAGTGCTTAAAGCAGCCGATGTTGAGTCGCTAGAGTTTGGCGCTGAGTATATTATTCCTAAGCCAATGGATCCGCGTTTATTACCTCGCATTGCTAAAGCTGTAGCACAAGCTGCGATTGATTCTGGCGTTGCGCAAATCGATCTACCAGAAAACTACATGGCACAATTTGAATCTTAATCCTAAGCAAGATTAAATTAATAAAAAACCTCGCAATGGCGAGGTTTTTTATTTCTATGTTTTTCTTCGAGAGAAACTAAGGCGATTAACCTTCTTCGTTAATCTCTGGGATCTCTAAGCCCATCTCTTTCATGATGTTACGCACTTCAACAGGGATTTTCTCAGGATTGTCTTTACGTAAGTCCTCATCGCTTGGAAGTGGTTGACCCGTAAAGGCATGCAGAAATGCTTCACATAGCAACTCACTGTTTGTTGCATGGCGTAGGTTGTTAACCTGACGTCGTGTACGTTCGTCAGTTAATACTTTTAATACATTCAAAGGGATCGACACGGTGATCTTCTTCACTTGCTCTGATTTCTTGCCATGCTCTGCATAAGGGTGAATATACTCACCATTCCATTTAGCCATAATATTTTTCTGATGCCTTTAGAGTAATTACTGCCAATAAGACTACGCTCGTTTGCGACGGCTTTAATTGACTTAGTTTGACTAACGCCCAACTCAAACTAAGGTTAATGTACCGATTTATGGTCAAAAACCCAGTCTTATTAACAATATTAGTTAACGAAGTGGCGAAATTTTATCGGTTTAAAAAAGATAGTCAAATTCTAGTTAAATAGCCATTTAGCAGTATAAATGTTTTGACTTCTCTAATTTGATCATCTAACCTTTTAGACGTCTAAACATCCATATACTAGGTGGTGATATGAGCCAACGCAATAAGTCAACAGTCGCAGTCAGACATGGTATCGAAGCCGATAAGCATCATGGTGCGGTTGTGCCTCCTCTTTATCTTTCTACAACGTATTCGTTCGCTGATTTCGATACTAAGCGTGATTACGATTACGGCCGTAGCGGTAATCCAAATCGCGATATTCTAGCTGAAGCATTAGCGCAGCTTGAAGGCGGAGAAAAAGGCATCATCACCGCGACCGGTATGGCAGCTGTACACCTAGTAACACAACTTTTAAATCACGACGATACCTTAGTTATTCCACATGATTGTTATGGTGGTAGTTATCGTTTATTCACATCACTTGAAAAGCGTGGCTTGTTAAAACTAAAAGTTTTAGATTTAACTCGCGCTGACAGCCTTGCACAAATTGCAGAGATCAAACCTAAACTGGTTTGGATTGAAACGCCAAGTAACCCAATTCTTCGTCTTACAGACATCGATGCGGTTGTGAATGCAGCCCATGCAGTGGGCGCTTTAGTGGGGGCTGACAATACGTTTTTATCTCCAGCGCTACAGAACCCAATTTCATTTGGTGTTGATATTGTGGTGCATTCGACAACCAAATACATTAATGGTCATTCAGATGTTGTTGGCGGTGCGGTAATTGCGAAAACCCAAGAGTTAGGCGACGAGCTGGCTTGGTGGGCAAATAACATAGGCATTACTGGTGCACCATTCGATAGCTATTTGACATTACGTGGTTTAAGAACCCTTAAAGTGCGCCTTAAACAACATGAAGAAAATGCCCTCGCTATCGCCAAATACTTAGAGCAGTCGGAGTACGTTCGCAAAGTGTATTATCCAGGTCTTGAATCACACCCGCAACACGAACTGGCGAAAAAGCAGCAGTTAGGATTTGGTGGCATGGTGAGTTTTGATATCGCAGGCGGTCTTGAAGATGCTGCCGCTTTCTTAACAACAGTGAAAGAGTTCTCGTTGGCTGAGTCTTTAGGTGGTGTTGAGAGTTTAATTTGTCACCCTGCGACCATGACACATGCAGGCATGGAGCCTAAAGCACGTTTAGAAGCGGGTGTCGGCGATACTTTGATCCGTATTTCTGTCGGTATTGAGGAAGTAGCAGACCTACTTGCAGACCTCGAAGTGGCTTTTGCTAAAACACAGCCTGGCAAGGCACCTGCGTCAGCTGATAGCAAAGCTTGTAAATTAACACCTGCCCATCCGGCACTTTGGTAAAAGAAAATGACAAGAGTAGTACATAAATTTGGCGGGTCGAGCTTAAGCTCGGCCTCGCGTTATCAGGCTGTCGCACAAATCGTGGTTGGCCAATGTCAGTTGGGCGATTGTGTTGTGGTTTCTGCTGCAGGCAAAACCACTAATACCCTAGTTAAACTATGGCAAAGCTATCAGCAGCAAGAGCAGCAAAGTTTTAACGATATTTTGTTGCAGGTTGAGAACCATCAAATCGAGCTGATTAATGCATTATTCCAGGGTGAAAAGCAGCGCCAACTAGCCGATATACTACTGACTGAATTACAAGTGATCACCCAAGCCGCGAACACAAAAACTCTAAATGAAGCTGAGCTATTAGCACACGGTGAATTATGGTCTGCACGCATTTTGGCGAACTACTTATCAGAAAGCGGTTTACAAGCCCAAGCGATTGATGCCAGAACGTTATTTACTGTGCATAACGGTCAGTTGGTGCATCAACAAAATAAGCAAGCGTGCTTAGCGACCTTAGATAACGATCACATCTTTGTGGTCACAGGTTTTATTGCAGCAGATGACCAAGGTAATACTGTGACGCTGGGACGCAATGGCAGTGACTACAGTGCAACATTGTTAGCAAATTATAGCGACGCAGAAGCAGTCTCAATCTGGACCGATACGCAAGGTGTATTCAGCACCGATCCACGTAAAGTCAGCAATGCAATTAAATATCCTAAAGTATGTCGTGAACAGGCCAATCTATTGGCGCGTTTAGGTAACCCAGTTTTGCATGCTAAAACCTTATCGCCTTTGAAAAATACCAGTATCAAGTTACAGGTTCGTAGCAGTTTTGATCCTGAAGCACCAGGTACTGAAATCGTCAAAGCGGGTTACAGTAAAGCGAAACGTTTTATTACGTCATTTGATAACTTAGATCTTGTGCGTGTAGACCGTTTAGGTGTTAATGAAGTGCGTGAAGTGAGTCAGCTTATTCAGCATAGCATTCATCACTTCGTACAAAATGGTGAAGAGTTCTTATTGCTACCAGGCGCTTTTACACATCAAGTTAGCCAATATTTTGCTGGCCGCCTCACCTTGGTTGAAAGCCACTTGCAGGGCTTTGCGCTGGTTGCACCAAAAGCTGATATCTCTGCATTAGAGCTACAGGCTAAATCAGTGTTAACAGAACAAGATGTAGTACTTAGGTTTGCGCACAGTGACGAAGACTATGCATTGTTCTTAACTGACCAAGCAATTGACAGCGATGTTTTGGCGATTCTACATGACAAACTAGTGAATAAAGGCCGAGAGCTGGCCGTTATCATAGCGGGCTTAGGTAATGTCGGAGAAGTTTTCCTTGAACAATGCCAAACTCAGGTTGCTCGTTTACAAGCGCAATTTGATTTAAAAGTCGTTGGCCTATTACGTTCGCAGCAAATGCTATTTGCAGCCAGTGGTTTGAATTTAGATAACTGGCAAACTCAGTGGCAAAATGAAGCGCAAGCATATGAGCAAAATGAAGTGCTAGAGCGTATTGAAGAGCTAGATTATGAGCATAAAGTGGTGGTTGATATCACTGCGAGTGAGTCATTTAGCTTGTTATACCCAGAGTTCGTTAAGCGTGATTGCCACCTTATCAGTGCTAATAAGTATGCAGGTACAGCGCAACAAGACTGGTATTTGTCTTTGCGTCAACAGCTTGAAGAGCGCAACTTACTATGGCGTTATAATACCAGTGTCGGTGCTGGTTTACCGGTTAACTTTGCACTTGCTGACTTGCAAAATAGTGGTGATAAAATCACCCAAGTTGAAGGTGTGTTCTCGGGCACTTTATCTTGGCTGTGCAGTGAGTATGACGGCAGTAAAGCCTTCTCAGATTTAGTGCTAGAAGCACAAGCTATGGGCTACACAGAGCCAGATCCTCGCGAAGACTTATCAGGTCGAGATATGCAGCGTAAGTTGTTAATTCTCGCTCGAGAGCTTGGTCTTTCTCTCGATGTTGATGATATTGACCTTGAGCCATTAATGCCCGAACATTTAGCAACTGGTAGCTGGCAAGATTTTCTAGCTAAAAAAGACGAGTTAGATGCGTTTTATGAAACTAAGTTTGCACAGGCGAAAGCCAATCATTGTGAGCTGCGTTACACTGGTTTATTAAGTATCGCTGAAGGTGGCAAAGTGGATGCAAAAGTGGGTATTGCTTTTGCTGAGCAAGGCTCTGCGATTGCCAATTTAACACCAGGCGATAATATCTTTGTAGTTAAAACGCTGTGGTATGACGCAAACCCATTGGTTATCCAGGGGCCTGGAGCTGGTAAAGAAGTGACTGCAGCGGGTATTCACTCTGACTTATTCTGGTTATGTCAGAATCTTAAATAGTTAATAGCTGCGATGGCTTAGAGCAAAAAGCGAAGTGTTGCGACACTTCGCTTTTTTGTTAGAGCTATTTTTTACATTAACTAAAACAGCTCATCTTGTTCAGGCAATGAGTCTGTTGAGAAAGGGGTTTTTGACTTGTCTTGCTGAACATATTTAGTTGGTACAGTGTCAGACTCAAAGTATTCGAAACGGCTGGTATAGTCGTTTTTAGAGCTTAGTAAGCCTGTTTTCAAGTCTATTCGAACTGATGTTAAGCCTGGCGCAGGGTCAATCGGTGCAAGCGGTTCATTTTGTAGTGCCGTTTTCATAAAACGAACCCATCCTGGTTGTGCAGTGATCGCACCTGCTTCAGCGCCTACAGTTTGGCCTTTACCTAGGTTGTTATTATAAGCAGCTCGGCCAAGAGATTTACTAGCATCATCAAAACCAACCCACACAGTGGTTAAAACATTACGATTGTAGCCAGTGAACCAGGTATCAACCGAGTTATTAGTTGTACCTGTTTTACCAGATAAGTCCCTTCGTTTTAGAGCTTGAGCCCGCCAACCTGTACCAACCCAACCAGTTTTGTGTTTCCAGCTACCGCCGCCCCAAACAGCACTATGTAAGGCACTAGAGATAAGAAACGCATTTTGTTCACTGATGATTTGTGGTGCGCATTGCATAGTATTCTCGAGGCGCTGCTCTTCATCACATGCGATTAATGGCTGAGCTTTACCCAGAGAGTTGCCATACGCGTCTGTTATCTCACTGATAAAGTAAGGTTCGATTAGATGACCGCCATTTGCAAAAGTACTCATGCCGCGAGCCATTTCAAGTGGAGTAATTGCAGCGCTACCTAATGCTAAAGATTCACTGCGGTTAATGTCTTCATCAGCAAAGCCAAATTTAAGTAAATGATCGGCAGATCGTTGCAAGCCGACGCCTCTTAGCAATCTAACTGAGACGACATTCTTTGATTGTGCTAGTGCACGACGAATTCTAATCGGGCCACTATAAACTTCAGGACTATTTTTAGGTCGCCATGCAACACCTAAGCTTTTATCCCAGTGGTTGATAGGAGCATCGTTAATAATTGAAGCAAGCGTATAACCGTCTTCTAATGCCGCTGAATAAATAAAAGGTTTAATGTTTGAGCCAACCTGACGTTTCGCTTGCACAGCGCGGTTATATTGACTTTGTGCGAAGCTATAACCACCGACCAAGGCTTTAATGCGGCCATCTTTTGGATCTAAAGATACAATGGCACTTGATGGTTGTGGATACTGACTTAATTGCCAGCCATTATTTTCTCGCAACCAAATCTGCATACCAGGCGAAAGTACATCGGCAGCTGCTTTAGGGGCATTACCTTGTCGTTTTTCGTTGATGTATGCGCGTGCCCATTTCAGACCATCCCACTCAATGACCACAGATTGACCTGACTTTAATAGCACCTCAGCGCTTTGTTCGTAAACATGCGTGACAATACCGGCGACTAGCGGGGCAATTTCATTAACGCTTTTGAGTGTTTTAAGTAGTTCTGCACGGGCAGGGATAGGATCTGCCTCGTGTTGCCATAGCACAGCTTCAGGCCCTCGATAGCCGTGACGCATATCGTAATCGTGTAGGTTATCAATAAGTGCTTGTTGTGCGGCAAGTTGAATTTCAGATTCAACACTCGTATAAACTCTAAAGCCAGTGTTATAAGCTTTTTCAGCACCATAGCGCTCGACCATATATGCACGAACCATTTCAGAAATATAAGGTGCATATAACTCTATCTCAGCACCGTGGCGCTTGGCAGTGATAGGCGCTTGAGTTGCCTCATTATATTCACTGCGAGTGATGTATTTTTCTGTTAGCATTCGACCTAAAACCACATTCCTGCGAGATTTAGCGCGAGTCGGGTTACTGATAGGGTTTAGCGCTGAAGGGGCTTTTGGCAAACCTGCGATCATGGCCATTTGGGCTAATGTGAGTTCGTGTAACTCTTTACCGTAATAAACCTGTGCTGCGGCACCAATGCCAAACGAGCGGTGGCCTAATTCAATCTTATTTAAATACAGCTCTAAGATTTCATCTTTTGAAAGTAATTGCTCTATGTGCAGTGCAATGAAAATTTCTTTTACCTTACGAATGTAAGCCTTTTCACGGGTTAAAAAGAAGTTTCGTGCAAGCTGCATGGTAATAGTACTGGCGCCTTGTTTTTTTTGACCAGTACTGATCAATACAATTGCAGAACGTACTATACCTATTGGGTCTATACCAAAATGATCATAAAAACGATTATCTTCTGTTGCTAAAAATGCATTGAGCAGAGGTTTGGGAATGTCGTTAATTTTGACTGGGATCCGACGCTTTTCACCAAATTGATTGATTAATTTTCCATCTTTGGTAAAAACTTGCATAGGTGTTTGAAGTTGAACTTCTTTAAGTACCTCTACGCTAGGGATATCTGATTTTACGTAGTAATATAGTGCTAGTAACGTGAGTACGCCTAAAAGCCCGCAGACGATAATAAACTGTAATAATCTTTTTAATAAAGTCACGTAATAATCCCTAGTTAGACTCCCAATTGTGGGTAGAGGCTGCTAGTATAGCTTGAACAAAATTCGATTAGTATTTTTTGTTCATAAATAATAACCTGTTTAAATTAAAATAAAGGATAAAAACACAGGGTATGTTAAGTAAATTGTTCAAAGCACACGCCCCATTAATGGTTGGCATCGATATTGGCTCTCACTGTGTCAAAGCTGTTTTGCTTTCGCAAACTCACAGCGGTTATCGCGTTGAGGCCGTTGCTATTGAACCAATACCCAAAGGCGCTATCACTGAGCGAGCCGTTCAGGATATTGAAGCGGTTGGCCGTGCTATTAGTAAACTAAAAAAGCGCTTTCCAAAACATGCCCCTTTCGCCGCGGTCGCCGTATCAGGTCAAACGGTTATCACTAAAGTGATCTTTATGGACGTCTCATTAACCGATGCTGAATTAGAGTCGCAAATCGCCATAGAGGCAGACAGTTTAATTCCATACCCACTTGATGAGGTTAGTCTAGATTTCGAGAAAATCTCGGTCAATGAAGCCGATCCATCGAAAATGAATGTGTTACTTTCAGCTGCTAGAACAGAGAGCGTGCTAGCACGCGTGAGTGCTTTAGAAGAAGCTGGCTATAAAGCAAAAGTAGTCGATGTTGAAAGCTATGCGTTGAGCCGTTCGCTTGATACCTTATACGGTCAGTTGCCCTCTGATGCATTTGATAAAATTGTTGCAATTGTTGATATTGGTGCAGTGATTTCATTAATGAGTGTAGTGCAGTCTGGAAAAACAATTTACACCCGCGATCAGGTATTTGGTGGAGAGCAATACACAAATAGTATTGTTGCTTACTATAATAAGACGTTCGATGAAGCTGAATTAGCTAAAACAACTGGAGACTTGCCGCCAAATTATACTTTCGAAGTACTTGCGCCATTCCAAACTGCTTTGTTACAACAAATTCGTCGAGCGGTACAAATGTTTATGACAACCAGTGGTAAAGACCATGTAGATTATTTGGTGTTATCAGGTGGTACAGCTTTGGTTGAAGGTCTTGATAGACTATTGGTTGATGAACTTGGGATCCATACAATCATTTCTGATCCATTTTCAGATATGGAAATTGGGCCCAAAGTAGACAGAAATGTGTTGTTGAGGCACAAACCTCAGTTTACGCTCGCAACAGGTCTGGCGCTTAGGAGTTTTACTACATGCCACATATAAACCTCCTGCCTTGGCGCGAACAGCAAAGACAAGCATCACAGCAAAAGTTTTTGATTTTGATCGGTAGTATTGTAGGCATATCCTTGTTTGTCATGTACTTGATTGGGAGCTTTTACGATAGCCTGCGTACAGGACAAGAAATAAAAAATAGCTACCTACAATCTGAGATCCGTAAACTAGATACACGCATTAGAGAGATTAACGACTTAAATGCACAAAAAGGAAATTTACAACGTCGTATTCGTTTAATTGAAGAGCTACAAGGCAACCGAAATTTAGGTACGCAAATCATTGACGAAGTGGCGCGTGTTGTTCCCTCAGGTGTTTATCTTACGAGTTTAGAGCGTGATGGCAATATGATAAAAGTCATTGGTCGCAGTGAATCCAATAATCGCCTCTCACAAATGTTAAGACAGGTTGAATCTTCTTACCTTTTAGAAAGACCTACAATTCAAGGTATTATTGCGGGCGAACAGACTAATCGATTACTCAGTGATTTCACAATGCACTTTTACGTCAAGTCTTATCAAGACCTTGAAGCTGCAAAAGAGAAAGAGTGAGGGATTGCGAAATGAACTTTGATCTTAAAGCGTTACAAGACATTGATTGGAATGAGATAGAGTTAGACAATATCGGCGAATGGCCTAAACCTGTTAAAATCATGTGTACGGTATTGGTTACAATCATCATGTTATTTGTGGGCTATTCTATGCTTGTATCTTCTGCAATAGATGAGTATGACTTTGCCGTAAATAAAGAACAGGAGCTGCGAAATTCATACCGCTTTAAATATGCAAGGGCGAACAATTTAGATTTATACAAGCAGCAAATGCAAGATATGGAAGCGCAATTTTCTCAACTCTTGCAGCGACTACCCACATCAAACGAAACACCTGGTTTATTAGATGACTTGACCTATGTAGGTACTTCAAGTGGTCTAACATTTTTAAAAATTGGTTGGATGCCAGAGGTAAAAAAAGAGTTTTATACTGAATTGCCGATTAACTTAGAAGTTGTAGGCACTTATCATGAGTTTGGTGAATTTGTTGGTAAAGTAGCTCAATTACCGCGTATTGTGAGTTTACATGACTTTAGAATAGAGCGTGCAAACGAGCGTGACTTAGTTTTTAGTGTTGTTGCGAAAACGTATCGCTACGAACAAGGAGCTAAATAATGCGCTTTAAGAGTATCGCTATCAGTATAAGTGTTATGTTTTTATCTGCTTGCAATGATAATACCGCGCAACAAAAAGAATTTATTGACCAAGTGCAAGCGAGTGCTACGCCAAAAGTAGATCCAATCCCGAGTATGAAGGAGTTTGAATACTTCCCGTACAGTGCAGGTTCACTGCGTAGCCCATTTGATGCACCACAGCCTGAAGTAATTGAAAGTAGATTAGTTCAGGTTAAAAACTGTTTACAACCTGATCAAAACCGTGCCCGAGATCCACTAGAGAAGTATCCTATTGATAATCTTGTTATGAAAGGCACAATAGCCTTATCGGGTGTTACTTGGGCATTAATTCGAGCTGCAGATCAAGGCCTTTTTCGAGTGAAGCAGGGTGAGTATATGGGCCTATATCATGGTGAAGTGGTCGGTATATATGATGATCATGTCGAATTACTAGAACTGATCCCCGATGGAACAGGGTGTTGGAAAGAACGATTAACTAAAGTTGAGATAATTGAAGCTTCTCAATTTACAGTAAGCGAATAACAATAAAGGTACACAATTATGACTCGCATGGTTGCGAACTTGCTTAAAATTACTATTTTCTCAAGCATTTTACTTGTGCTATCTGGCCCAGTTAATGCCTTACCCATGTTATACGATGTGCGCTATAACCCGATTTCTAATTCTGAGACAGAATTGCAGTTGGTGTTTGATGAACAGTTAAATTTAGAACCTAAAATATCGGTTTTAAATGACCCTGCGCGTTTGGAATTATTTTTTTCTGATGCGGAGTTCGAAGAAAGCCTTCAACAGTTAAAGGTCAATAAAGCCGGGATTAAACAGATTCAAAGCAACATGGTGCAAGGTGGTTTTATTGTTACTATTGAGATGGATCAGTTGAAGCTTTATAAGACTGAAGTTAAAAATAATTTAGTGTATTTGCAAATATCTGAAAACCCAATTTATGAGGCTTCAGACACCAAAGAGCAAATCGAGGGACAACTGACCCATCACATTAACCGTATTCAATCGATTGATTTTCGTCGTGGTGAAAAAGGCGAAGCCAAAGTTTTAGTATTTTTAGAGAGCTCTCAAGCTGCGATTGATGTACAAGAGCGTGGTGGAAAGATCATTGCAGATTTTCATCATATTGATATTTTGGATGACCTACTTTACGAATTAGATGTGGTTGATTTTGGTACGGTAGTCAGCAAAATTGAAACATTTTCAGAGGGCAATAAAAGCCGTTTAGTGATTGAACCCAATAGTGCGTTTGTTTTTAAATATGAGCAATTAGATAATATCTTCACACTCACAATAGAAAAAGATAATAAGACGAAAAAGTTTGGTGAAGAGAAGGTCTACCAAGGTGAGCCAATTACCTTGAACTTCCAAGACATTCCAATACGTTCTGTATTACAGATCATTGCTGACACAAATAATTTCAACTTGGTAACCAGTGATTCAGTGTCAGGTAACATTACACTGCGCTTAGAAGGCACGCCTTGGGACCAAGCCCTTGATGTGGTGCTGAGGGTAAAAGGTTTGGATAAGCGCACTGAAGGTTCGATCTTAATGGTTGCTCCAGCAGAGGAAATTGCGGCTAGAGAAGCAAAAGAATTACAAGCTATGCGACAAGTCGAAGAGCTCGAACCACTTTACAATGAATACATGCAATTAAATTACGCCAAGGCAGAAGAGTTCTCTGATTTACTGAAAACCGAGATCAACAGTATTATTAGCCCGAGAGGGAATGTTTCTGTTGATATAAGAACAAACACCTTAATTATAAAAGATACGGCAAAGAGTATTGAAAATGTCCGCCGTATGGTAGAAACACTCGATGTTCCTGTAAAACAAGTGCGAATTGAATCTCGTATGGTAACGGTAAGTGATAATGTGTCAGACGATTTAGGTATTCGCTGGGGATTCAGTGATCAACAGGGGTCGGACGCAATCTCAGGTAAACTATCTAGTGCTGATCAATTGTCTGGTGGCGTTATACCTTCTTTCACTGACCGTTTGAATGTGAACTTACCTGTGACCAATCCAGCAGGTAGCATTGGGGTGCACCTAGCTAAGCTATCTGACGGTACACTCATAGATTTAGAGCTGTCAGCTTTAGAGCAAGAAAACAAGGGTGAGATAATCGCAACGCCTAGTATTACAACGGCTAACCAGAAAAAAGCGCGGATCGAGCAAGGTACAGAGATCCCTTATGTTGAAGCCGCATCAAGTGGCGCGACCTCTGTCAGCTTTAAAAAAGCGGTATTAAGTCTAGAGGTAACTCCACAGATAACTCCTGACAATAAAATTATACTAGATTTAGTTATCACCCAAGATACGCGAGGTGATAATGTACAAACACCAAATGGTCCAGCTGTTGCGATTAACACACAAGAAATTGAAACTCAGGTATTGGTCGAAAATGGGCAAACTATCGTACTGGGTGGTATCTATCAGCAAGAAATTACCAGTGCAGTGACAAAAGTCCCTCTATTGGGTGATGTGCCTTACCTTGGTGTGTTGTTTAGGAATACGCGTCACATTAATGAAAAAAGAGAATTGCTGATATTCGTGACCCCGAAAATCATGCTAGACGGCCAGTAATCACGTATTAATCATTATATTCTACGTGGTTTACTGTAATTTAAATGATTTGACTTGAAATTGCGCACGAATTACTGAGATAATCCCCTCCTTAATTTTTGGGGCCAGGTCGTGAGGCGGGGTTTATTTTCAAATTTTAGAGTTCGTTAGTACTAAATAGATATGGCTGAGAAACGTAATATATTTCTAGTAGGCCCAATGGGGGCTGGTAAAAGCACAATAGGTCGTCATTTGGCGGACCAATTACACCTTGAATTCTTCGACTCAGATCAAGAAATCGAACGTCGTACAGGCGCAGATATTGCGTGGGTGTTTGATCTTGAAGGTGAAGAGGGTTTCCGTCGTCGTGAAGAGGGCGTGATCTCTGACCTAACTGAAATGCAAGGTATTGTATTAGCTACTGGTGGTGGTTCAGTTGTGAGCAAAGAAGTTCGTAACAAACTGTCAGCGCGTGGCATTGTTGTTTATCTAGAAACACCAATTGAAAAACAAGTTGCTCGCACTCAAAGAGATAAGCGTCGTCCTCTTCTACAAACAGAAGAAGCGCCGCGAGATGTACTAGAGCGCTTAGCTGAAGAGCGTGAGCCTTTATACCAAGACGTTGCTGACTTTGTTGTTCGCACTGATGAACAGAGCGCAAAGGTAGTAGCAAATCAAATTATTGAGAAGTTAGATTTCTAAATTATAAAAGGAGTAGCAAATGCTTGAACTGAATGTCGATTTAAACGAGCGTAGCTACCCCATTTATATTGGTGAAAACCTTCTCTGCGACAGCGGGCGATTATTATCACACATTGGTAAGTGTCGCCCAGTGATCATTAGCAACGAAACAGTTGCTCCTCTTTATCTAGATCCACTTTTAACTCAACTTAATGAGTTAGAGCCTCTACATTTTACTATTCCTGATGGTGAGCAATTCAAGACCTTAGAATGGTTTGAAAAAGTGTCTGCATTTTTGCTTGAGCATAACTGTGGCCGTGACACTTGTTTGATCGCACTGGGTGGCGGTGTAATTGGAGATCTAACCGGTTTTGTTGCAGCATGCTACCAACGCGGCGTGCCATTTATTCAAATTCCAACAACCCTACTTTCTCAAGTTGATTCTTCAGTTGGCGGAAAAACGGCGGTTAACCATCCTTTGGGTAAGAACATGATAGGGGCTTTTTATCAGCCTAAAGCCGTTTTTATCGATATTAATAGTTTGCAAACCTTACCTAGTAGAGAGTTCGCTGCAGGTATGGCTGAAGTTATAAAGTATGGTTTAATTTATGATCTAGCACTTCTTCGTTTTCTAGAAGAGCAACATGAGGCGCTAAGCAATTTACAAAACGATGTATTGCAAAAAGTTATTTATCGCTGCTGTGAAATTAAAGCCGAAATCGTTTCTAAAGATGAGAAAGAAGCAGGCTTGAGAGCGCTACTGAATTTGGGTCATACGTTTGGTCATGCTATTGAAGCACAAATGGGCTATGGTAACTGGTTGCATGGTGAAGCAGTTGCAGCAGGCATGATGTTAGCAATGAAGTTAGCACATATGCGTGGTGCAGTTGACGGATCTGAAGTTGCTAGGGTTAAAGCTCTCATCGCGAGTTACAACTTACCAGTAGCGTTTCCAGAGTCTATGACCAGTGAGCAGTTTATTGGTCATATGCGCAAAGACAAAAAGAACCAACAAGGCAAAATCAGATTTATTGTCCCTACGCAATTAGGGCAATGTGCACTCGTTGATGATGTATCTGATGAAGCCGTGAGACAGCTAATAGGGCGCTAATGCAATCGCAAATATTGCCGAGTCGAGCTGCCTTGGTTGATAGAATTGCGATGCAATTCGAATATGGGCAAAATCTGATCGCTTTAGTTGGCCCTTCAGGGTTAGGGAAAAGCTATTTAGCTGAAACTTTAATCACTGAAAAATATCCCGAATTTAATAAAGCTTACATTCAAGTAACGGCACAAATGACAGATGCTGAGTTGATGACTCAGTTACTACAAAACAGCTTTAGAGCGCCTTTAGTTGACCAAACGCACTCTTTATCTGAAAATTTTTTTCAACTTTTTCAATCGCAACCCTGTGGCCCATGTTTTTGGGTGCTAGATGGAGCGCGACATCTTTCAGATGAAACTATAGAACAGCTGAGAATATTGTCAGCAAAAAGCCCTGTTGAGTTATTTATCTTGGTCACTGCCCAAGCACCTAGAATGTTGCCAAATGCACTAGATATTCATTTAGAGCGGTTGTCACTGTCTGAGTCAAAGCAACTCATGGCGATGTTTTTTAAAGATTTACCAATGGAAGAAGACCCAATCTTCCAAGCTTTCTTACAAGAGTCACATGGCAATCCTGCGGTATTGCTTGATTGGCAGGCGTCGCAACAGAGCCCGTTGAGAACTCAGCAACCTAAAAAGCGCTATCGTTGGCATTTAATTGCTTTGACAGTGCTTTTGGCTTTGTTGCTTGTGGCATTTATGTATCAAAAGCAGATTCAGTTTTATTTTAGTGAACAAGTAGAAGATGCAGAGCCTCTCACAACGGTTCTCCCAGCCAAGCAGGTGTTAAATCTAGATAATACTGATACACAAACGACAAAGACCTTGTCACAACACACCGTTTCTGAAGTTCAGTCTTTGGCGAAAGCTACCGAAGAAAATGATGAAGTGCCAAGAGAGGCTTTAGTTAAATCGCCAAATGATTCAACTACAGATACAGTTTCAGCCGTTTTAACTGCGCTTGAAACTCCAAGGCCAAATGAAGGTGTTGGGGTTGTTAGTCCACAAGATAATTCACTGTCAGTTAAAGGTGGAGAAGGTAATAATGTTACTGAGACAATAACTTCAGCAAACCATGACCTTGAACAAAATGAAGCAGTCTCTGAATCTAAAGAGTTACCACTTATGTCAGAGCCTGCAGAGCAAACAGCGGAAACAAAAAAACACGAATTGGATTTATCACCAACACAATGGTTACTGACGCAAAATGACAGCGTATGGGCTATACAGTTACTTGCTGTGAAAGATAAAGCGATAGCAAATAGTTTTGTTTTAACAAATGAATTGAAAGACGTTTATGTCTATGAAACGGTGAGAAACGGTACGCCTTGGTGGGTTGTTATCCAAGCGCCGTTTGCAAATATTGATGAAGCAAGAAATGCGCGTCAACAACTACCTAAAAATGTATTAGCAGGGCAGCCTTTTTATAAAAAATTCGAGCGTATCAAGCAGGAAATTCAGCTTGTTGCTCGGTAATTAGCGTGAATTAGTGTAGAATCGCCCAACTTTAAATGCATCACAACGAGAATGTTTTTTATGTCACTATCTGTGGTTAAATATGACGTCAATTTATTTACAGCATCGCATCGCTGTAAAAGCTTGAATATGTCATGTCTTAATGGTGGCAATGTGAATGCGAAGAATAAAAAGAATGTAAGGGTCTAAAGTGGCAAACGGCTCATCGGTCATCAATCGCCGTTCCCCATTAAAATGGGCAGGCGGCAAAAAGCGGATAATAGAAGAAATTAAAGCAAACTTACCTTTAAAGGGAAAACAGCGTTTAATTGAACCTTTTGTCGGTGGTGGCTCAGTATTTTTAAATATTGAGTTTGATGAGTACTTGCTACTTGATGTAAACAAAGACCTCATCAATTTATTTAATATTTTAAAAGACTCGTCAAAAGAGTTTATTCGTGAAGCCGAGTTTTTGTTTATTGGCGACCACAATGAAGAAGCCCGTTATTATCAGCTTCGAGAAGAGTTTAATGAAACTTTAGACCCCTATAGACGTTCATTACTTTTTATCTATCTTAACCGCCATGGTTACAACGGTTTATGTCGATATAATCAAAAGGGTGGCTTCAATGTACCATTCGGTCGTTATAAGCATCCTTATTATCCGCGAGAAGAGTTACTTCAGTTTGCCCATGTCGCTAAACGCGCGACTTTTGTGTGTAATGATTTTGAATATGCTTTTAGTAAAGCAAATAAGCATGATGTTGTTTACTGTGATCCACCGTATTCTCCGATAAATCGCACTTCAAGCTTTACGGCTTATGCGGGCAATAAATTTACGGATGAAGATCAATCTCGTTTAGTTGAATGTGCCATTACAGCCAAACAGCGAGGAGTATCGACTCTGATATCAAACCATTATGTTGATTTCACAAAACAGCTTTACCGAAGTGCTGATAAAATCACTACCTTGCAAGTCCAGCGTAACATAAGTTGTAAAGGTAGTGTTCGAAGTAAGATCGAAGAAGTCATGGCCTTGTATAAAGCTTGATTTTTATACAAGGTTTGAAAGAGCAATCCTAATTGATTACTCATTCGAAGTAAGCAAAGTCCAAACCTCTATACTTTTATGGGTTTTCGAGAATTTTCCACGATTGCATTATCTTATGCACCGACACTGTTTTAAAAGTGCAATGTGTGAACTATTGATCGGTGGCTTTATCCCCTAAAGGCGTACACTTTCATAGTGGGGTTTTCTTTCAAAAGAGAAATGATCGCTTAGCTGATAATAACGCTAACCAACCAAATAAGAATAAGCACTAAAAGAAATACAAATACGATTGATATTAAGGTAAATGAGATAAATAGATGTTTGTTTGAAAAGTCTTGGTGACGCTTGTCTTGGCTTTGAACACCAAACATAGCTGCTAAAACACTTTGAATCATGTTTAGCAGCTGCATATTAATTAAAAGCGTGAAGTGAAGTTTTCGGTGCTACTTTCGGCCTCATCAGACCCTAAAAGTAACTCAAGTAAATCTAAGTAATGAAACTGAGCACTGCTACTCTCACCTGTTAACCAAGCATACCAACTGGTATGTGCTTCAAGTTTGCACTGTTCAAGCATCTGACTATCAACTTGAACTGTATTTGTACTACATGAACATGTGCTACTGGCAACTTCTTCACTGTGATCAACAGAGTAAACTCCTGCTGATAATGTAACAACAGCTGTCACCGCAAGCATCCGTGTTTTAAGCCGACTAAACATGTGTAACTCCACCCAACAGTTATCTTTATATAATACACCGGCATTGTTCAGAAAACAAACATAGATAACGTAAAAAATTGTGCGTTAATCGCCATTGAGATAAAAAATTGATTGGTGCTTTTATTCTATTTTCTATGCTCTTTCTAGGATAATAAAACTTGGGTACAAGGTATTAATTGCGGTAAAGTAATGCCGACAACTGAAGTATCATTTAAAGAGAGTTTACCGTGCAAAAACAACCTCAATACCTTATTGCTCCTTCTATTTTATCTGCTGATTTCGCAAGACTCGGTGAAGACGTTGAGCGTGTTATTAAATCTGGCGCTGATGTCGTGCATTTCGATGTCATGGATAATCACTATGTACCTAACCTTACTTTTGGCCCTATGGTGTGTAAGGCACTGCGTGAATATGGTATTGAGGCGCCAATAGATGTGCACTTAATGGTTAAGCCTGTTGACGCCCTCATTCCAGAGTTTGCCAAAGCAGGTGCGAGTATTATCACTTTTCACCCTGAAGCCAGTGAACATATTGATAGAACCATTTCTTTAATTAAAGAGCATGGGTGCAAGGCTGGCTTAGTATTCAATCCGGCAACGCCATTACATTATCTAGATTATGTTATGGATAAACTCGATGTAATTTTACTCATGTCAGTTAATCCAGGTTTTGGTGGTCAAAGCTTTATTCCACAAACGTTAGACAAACTAAAACAAGTCCGTGAGCGTATTGACGCGTCAGGTCATGATATTCGTTTAGAAATAGATGGCGGTGTGAAAGTTGATAACATCGCTGAAATTGCTGCTGCAGGCGCTGATATGTTTGTTGCAGGTTCGGCTGTTTTTAATCAACCTGATTATGCAGAAGTTATCACGCAAATGCGTGAAGAGTTAGCGAAGGTTTAATCATGAAATATCAGGGTGTGCTATTTGATTTAGACGGTACTTTAATAGACAGTGCGCAAGATATGTACATAGCGCTGAACCTGACTTTAACTGAAGTAGCGTTTCCGGTGGTCAGTTATACGCAAGTAACGACTTGGGTTGGTAATGGTATTGAAATGCTTGTAAAACGCGCATTGAGTGGTGATATGGCAGTAAACCCAGAGTTACCTTCGAGTTTGGTTATCGATGCAGTTGCGAGATTTAAAAACCATTACAAGCAACTTGCGGGAGACTATGTTGCCTTATATCAACATGTCGAAACAGGCTTAGCAGCGACAGCGCATTTGCCAAAAGCCATTGTGACTAATAAAGATCGTATTTTTACCGAGCAACTTTTAGAAAAGTTAAACTTAACGTCTCATTTTAGAGTAATGGTGTGTGGTGATGATGGCGAGAAAAAGCCTTCGCCGGCGCCGCTTTTGAAAGCCTGTGAGGCACTTAATATTTCGCCAGAAAAGGCAATCATGATTGGTGACTCAAAGAGCGATATTATCGCCGCTAAAAGCGCAGAAATTGATGTACTCGCGCTTACTTATGGTTACAATCAAGGATTCGACTTAAAAGAGCTTGAACCTGAGTACCTATGCGACGGGTTCTTAGATATAATCCCAATCATTAATCAGCAATAAATCAGTAAATTTAATAAAGGAACAACATGACTAAACCAGTAGTGTTAAGTGGCATTCAGCCAACCGGTGGTATGACGATAGGCAATTATGTAGGCGCCATTAACCAGTGGCTAAAGTTACAACAAGATCATGATTGTTTCTTTATGCTAGTAGATTTACACGCGATCACTGTTCGCCAAGATCCTAAAATGCTACGCGAGCGCGTGTTAGATGGCGTTGCATTGTACGCTGCTTGTGGTATTGACCCTGAAAAATCAGCACTGTTTGTTCAGTCTCAAGTGCCTGAGCATGCGCAGTTGTCATGGGTACTTAACTGCTATGCACAAATGGGCGAACTGAACCGCATGACGCAGTTTAAAGATAAGTCTTCAAAGCATTCGAACAATGTAAATGTAGGCCTATTCTCATACCCAGTTTTACAAGCTGCAGATATCTTATTGTATCAAGCAGACCAAGTACCAGTCGGTGAAGATCAAAAGCAACACCTTGAATTAACTCGTGATATCGCTACGCGTTTTAATAATTTATACGGTGATGTATTCAAAGTACCAGAACCTTATATCCCTGAACTTGGTGCGCGCGTGATGAGCTTGCAAGATCCACTGAAGAAAATGTCTAAGTCGGATGAAAATCCAAATGCTTATATCATGTTGTTAGACGAGCCTAAGAAAATCGAGAAGAAGCTGAAAAAAGCGGTTACTGATTCAGACGAACAAGCACGTATTTACTTCGACCGCGATGAAAAGCCGGGTGTATCAAACCTTCTTACTTTATTGTCAGTGGCGACTAAGCGTTCAGTAGAAGATTTAGTGCCAGAGTATGCTGATAAAATGTATGGTCATTTGAAGAAAGATACCGCTGCGGCAGTGGTGAATATGATCGAACCAATTCAGGCGCGTTTTAAAGAAATTCGTGAAGATCAAACGCTTTTAGATAACATCATGCGTAATGGTGCTGAAAAAGCAGGTGCTCGCGCTGAGAAAACGCTAAAAGCGGTTTACGATGCGGTAGGCTTCATACCTCGTCCATAATTTGGTTTTATAATTCAGGCCAGGCTTAAACGCCTGGCTTTTTTATGGAAATTTCTATGTTATTAATGATCGATAATTATGACTCGTTTACCTATAACCTAGTGCAGTATTTCCAACGCTTAGATCAAGACGTTGTTGTAAAACGCAACGATGAGTTAAGTATTGCTGATATACAAGCGCTTAACCCTGAGCACATTGTGATTTCACCTGGGCCTTGTAGCCCAAATGAGGCTGGCATTTCTTTGTCTGTTGTTGAGCAATTAAAAGGTCAGTTTCCAATACTAGGAATTTGCTTGGGTCATCAAACGATTGCGCAAGCTTTGGGTGCAAAAGTGGTGAGAGCTAGGGCGGTAATGCATGGTAAAACTTCACAAATACGCCATATTAACAAAGGCATGTTTCAAGGCTTACCAGATCCACTCACCGTATGTCGCTACCATTCATTAGTCGTTGACAAAGAGAGTATACCGGCAGAGTTAGAGCTCACAGCATGGACAGAGAATGAAGCGCAACAAGTGGATGAAATAATGGGCTTATGCCATACTGAAATGGCCTTAGAAGGTGTGCAATTTCATCCTGAAGCGATACTTACAGAACAAGGTTTAGCTTTACTCAACAATTTTATTCGCCGCTTTTCTAAGTAAAAGCAACGCTTTAATAGGAATATAAGAACGTTAAATGACTGACTTATCTCGGCAATTAAGGATTTCAATCGCGCTCAATGAGCGTGCACATGATTTGTTTATTAGTCATAACTTTGCGCAGCAACAGTTAGGGTATATTCATACTCTAGACCTAAATTATGGTGAGAAGATACCGCAACGTACCATGCTTGAGGTTGAAATTGCTGCGGCAGCAAAACGAAAAGAGAGCAGCACCAGTCACCATAAATATATTGCTAAAGCCAGTAATCATCTGCATCAAATTATAGAGTCATCAATTCAGCAACAAATGGATGATATCGATAATATCTACCATGAGATTGTTGGCATTCAGGATGCGGTACCGACTATTTTAGATATATTAGGCGTTAAATCAGCGTCGGTTGGACGCCTTGAACCCTTGGTTAATGAATTAACTTGGTTAGGCAGAGACTTGGTCTCCTTAGTAAATTTACCGCAGTATCGCAAGCAAAGCTCAAAAGGTGTTACAGTCAAAGTTGACACGCCAGCACTGGCGCTTCGTTATCTTGGGCTTGAAAATTTACAAATGGTGATCCCAACATTTGCAATGCGTCATTGGATGCCCCACGATACATCGCCATTTCCATTATTAAAGCGCAAACTCCGTGATCATAGTATGACAACGGCAATTGCAGCCAAGCAATTAGCTGAGTTGAACGGTGTGAAAGAACAGCATGCTTTTACGCTAGGTATGTTATTAGATGTAGGTAAAGTCGCATTGACGCGCTTGTATCTAAGAACGTTTGAAAAGGTCTGGCAGGAAAAGGTGCGCATTGCGCGTGATAAAAACCATAAAGACCTTCACTCTGCACTTTTAGAGCTATCACCTGACCCATTATTTTTAAGAGGTTTGCTACTAAACCATTCAGCAAATCTATCGACAAAGCTAATAGAAAAAATGGCGTTTAGATATTTGCCATTTATGGCGCCGATGGAAGAGTTCGCTGCTAATTATTTACCTCAGTCGCATAGTCAGTCAGCCGATTATTTACCTCTTAGCCAGGTATTGCGAAAGGCACATGGCTACAGTCTGTATATGATCCTCAAAGACAATCAGTTTATCGAAAAGGATGAAGCAGCTCATTGGTTTGCTCACCTGGGGTTATCAAAAGAGGAACTCACTACGCTAGCAAAATGTAACTTTAATAGTTTACAGCTAACAATTTTGTAAAATTTAAGATTTTTTTTGCGACTATTCATTCAAGCCACTAATTAACTCGATTAGTGGCTTTTCCTTTTCTTAACAGTCAAATCTATCGAGTGCACCTAAATAGTTATTCACTCACTATGAAAAACTATCCCAAACCCTTGAATATCAAGGGCTCTATGAAAGTTTTAAATGAGACTTTAAGGCTTTTTTCTGAAATAATGGGTGAATGGAATTTGTGCCATACGGCTATTTTTAGCCGCAAACTAGCTACACTCAATACTAGTTTTAGCGCACCTAACTCAACTTTATGGGGATAGAAAATGACTATTAATCGTGAATTATTCGATCAGGTAATGGTACCTAATTATGCACCTTCAGCAGTTATTCCAGTTCGAGGCGAAGGTTCTCGTGTTTGGGATCAGGAAGGTCGCGAGTTTATCGACTTTGCAGGTGGTATCGCTGTTAACTGTTTAGGTCACTGTCACCCAGCATTAGTTAATGCGCTGAAAGAGCAAGGTGAAAAAATCTGGCACCTATCAAATGTAATGACAAATGAGCCAGCACTTCGTCTAGCGAAAAAATTAACAGACGCAACGTTTGCAGAAAAAGTTTACTTTGCAAACTCAGGTGCTGAAGCGAACGAAGCAGCACTTAAATTGGCGCGTCGTTTTGCACTTGATAAGTTTGGTGCTGAAAAATCACAAATCATCTCATTCAATAAAGGCTTCCACGGTCGTACTTTCTTCACTGTAACTGTGGGTGGTCAAGCTGCTTATTCAGATGGTTTCGGTCCTAAGCCAGGTGATGTTGTTCACTGTGACTATAACGATCTAGCTGCATTCGAAGCGCTAATCTCAGACAACACATGTGCTGTGATGATGGAGCCACTGCAAGGTGAAGGTGGTATCGTATCTCCAGAAGCTGATTTTGTTAAAGGTGTGCGCGAACTATGTACTAAACACAATGCGCTGCTTATTTTTGATGAAGTACAAACAGGTGTCGGCCGTACTGGTGACCTATATGCTTACCAAGGTTTAGATGTTATTCCTGACATTCTGACAACTGCAAAAGCATTAGGCGGTGGTTTCCCAATCGGTGCGATGATCACAACAACAGAAATCGCGAAGCACTTAAAAATTGGTACACACGGTTCAACTTACGGTGGTAACCCACTAGCTTGTGCTGTTGCAGAAGCTGCGTTCGATACGGTAAATGATGAAGCTGTTTTAAACGGTGTTAAAGAGAAAGAAGCACTATTCCGTGAACTGCTTACTGCGATTAATGACAAGTACAACGTATTCAGCGAAATTCGTGGTAAAGGTCTATTATTAGGTGGCGTTGTAAATGAAACATACAAAGGCCGCGCTAAAGAATTTTTAGTTGCAGGCGTAAAAGAAGGCGTGATGTCTCTTGTAGCTGGCGCTGACGTTGTTCGTTTCACGCCTTCACTGGTTATTCCTGAAGCGGATATTCGTGAAGGCATGGCGCGTTTCGAAAAAGCAGTTGCTGCAGTTGTAGCTGCAAACGCTTAATTCCTTGAGTGGCCAAGCTTGCTTGGCCTTGTCTACCGTCAAGTTAACTTTTTAGGAGTAAGCGGACTCATGATGATCCTTCGCCCAATCCAGCAAAGCGACTATCCAGCGCTTTTAAAAATTGCCCATGAATCAGGTCATGGCTTTACTTCATTGCCAAATAATGAAGAGCTATTACAAAGCAAAATCGAACGCTCTGAAGCGTCTTTCAAAAAAGAAACGGATGTCCCTTTTGATGAAGGTTATTTGTTTGTTTTAGAAGACACAGAAACTGGCGAAGTAGTGGGTACCAGCGCGATTGAAGCAGCAGTTGGTTTAGATGATGCGTTTTATCATTACCATCTGAGTAAGGTGATCCACTCATCACGCACCTTAAATGTTTATAAAGCGGTTGATATTCTGACTCTGTGTAATGACTACACGGGTGCAACTGAACTATGTACTTTGTTCTTGAAAGAAGGACATCGTCGAGGTTTTAATGGCAAGTTACTGTCAAAGTCGCGCTTTATGTTTATCAAACAACATCAACAGCGTTTTGCCGATACGGTTATTGCTGAAATGCGTGGTGTATCAGATGACAATGGTCAAAGCCCATTCTGGCAATGGCTAGAAGAGCACTTTTTCTCAATGGACTTTCCAACGGCAGATTATCTAACGGGTATCGGTCAAAAGGTGTTCATTGCTGAGCTTATGCCAAAGTATCCAATTTATGTGAATCTGCTGAGTGACGAGGCACAAGAAGTAATTGGTCAAGTGCATGACAATACTCGCCCAGCGATTGAGCTACTTAAGAGTGAAGGTTTCACTTTTAATGGTTATGTAGATATTTTTGACGCAGGCCCAACGGTTGAAGCAAAAGTAGATAACATTCGTACTGTGCGTTCATCAAGCTTTAGAACAGTTTCAATCGGTGATAACCCAGGTGGTTCCCCTGTGATGATTGCTAATGATAAACTGGAAGGGTATCGAGCAACCGTTGCTGAGCTTCAGATTGATGACAATACTGATACCGTCGTTATCTCAGCAGAGTTGGCAAACGCATTGAATTTAGTGGATGGTGACAAAGTCAGCATCGCAACTATATAAAAATAGAGATTTATTATGACAACACATGCCGCACAATTTATTAATGGTGAATGGTTAGCAGGTCAAGGTGAGGCATTCTCATCACTGAACCCAGCAAACAACGAAGTTATTTGGCAAGCAAACTCAGCAACGGCTGATCAAGTTGATACAGCTGTAAAGTCAGCGCGTGAAGCTTTTTATAGCTGGAGCGATATGGCATTTGAAGCGCGTTTAGAGATTGTTAAGCGTTTTGCTGAGCAGTTAAAAGAAAACAGCGAAGAGCTGGCAATTGCGATTGCGAAAGAAACAGGTAAGCCGCTATGGGAAACGCGTACTGAAGCGGGTGCTATGGTTGGTAAAATTGCCATTTCAGAAAAAGCATACCATGAACGTACTGGTGTGGTTGAAAACGCAATGCCAGTTGGCCGCGCGGTTATTCGCCACAAAGCACATGGTGTCGTCGCTGTATTTGGCCCATATAACTTCCCAGGCCACTTACCAAACGGTCACATTGTGCCTGCACTTTTAGCGGGTAATACGGTTATCTTTAAGCCGTCAGAACTAACCCCTTATGTTGCTGAGCTCACACTTAAGCTTTGGGAAAAAGCGGGGCTTCCAGCGGGTGTGATCAACCTAGTGCAAGGTGAAGTAGAAACAGGTAAAGCACTTGCTTCTCACCGTGGCATCGATGGCTTGTTCTTCACAGGTTCTTCTCGCACAGGTCATATCCTTCATGAGCAGTTTGCAGGTCAGCCGGGTAAAATTCTTGCGCTAGAAATGGGTGGTAACAACCCATTAATCGTAAAAGATGCGTCTGATACAAAAGCGGTTGTTCACGATATTATTCAATCTGCATTTATCTCAAGCGGTCAACGTTGTACGTGTGCGCGTAAGTTGTTCTTACCTGCAGGCGAGCAGGGTGATGCGATCCTTGAGCACCTAGTACGTGCAACAAAAGCAATCAAAGTGGGTAACTTTGATGATGAAGATCAGCCATTCATGGGCTCTATGATCTCAAATCAAGCGGCGGCAGGCATGGTTGCAGCACAGCAGCAACTGATTGACTTAGGTGCTGAGGCTATCATCGAATTGACACATAAAGAAGGTACTGGCTTTGTAACACCAGGTATCCTTGAGTGTTCAAATGTCACTGACTTCCCAGATGATGAGCACTTTGGTCCATTATTAAAAGTATTCCGTTACACAGACTTTGATGCAGCAATCGAAAAAGCAAACGATACAAGCTTTGGTCTTTCTGCTGGTCTATTAAGCGACAATGCTGAAGATTACGACCACTTCTTACGTCGTATTCGTGCTGGTATTGTAAACTTTAACCGTCCTATCACAGGTGCATCAAGTGCAGCGCCTTTCGGTGGTATTGGTGCGTCAGGTAACCACAGAGCAAGTGCATACTATGCAGCAGATTACTGTGCTTACCCTGTAGCGTCTGTTGAGTTAGAAAAGGTGACATTGCCAGGAGCATTAAGCCCAGGTTTATCAATCGACTAATTCACAGCCTCTATCTATTTAGGTAGAATAAAAGTATTAAAAAAAGCAGCTTAGGCTGCTTTTTTTTCATCCGTTAGCTGTAAAAGTAGCAATGCATGTGAGTTTCTGCTTAAATCAATAGGAGATGCTTTGAGAGTTTCAGGTGGACAAACTATGGTATTAGATAAACAGGGCTATGATGAGTTAGTAATGTACTTAACCCACAATTTAACCTTGTTTGAAAAGCCTGGTGAGATTGAACCAGGTGCACCAAGGGTGATGGAGTTAATTGAAGATGTCATCGCTGAGTATGTAATCAAAATCTGTGAGCAAAACACAGAGTTATCAACTGAGCAACGCAGCTTAATTGTCCGTGAGGTAGATGGTATCGTCTATGACTTGCAAGAAGTGCTGTCTAGCGTGACCGAGCAACGAGTGACCAAAGAGCAACGAGAGTTTATTGAAGAGTTTGCAGGTTTGGTTAAAAACCTATTCGACGCCGCAATCTAAAATAATTGCAGTCTCAAACAGTTTATAGCATTTTATAACACCGCCGTTTTAAGGCGGTGTTTGTATTTATAGAGGTAAAAAATGGAAGCAAATATTAAGTGGGTTGAAGGCGATACTTTTATTGGCCGTTCACAGTCTGGTCATAATGTGGTATTTGATACAGGCGCTGATGGTGCTGCGCCAAGCCCAATGGAAATGGTCTTAATGTCGACGGGTTGCTGTTCATCGGTGGATGTTGTGAGCATTCTAAAAAAAGCAAAACAACAGGTTGAGAATGTTGAAGTTAAGCTAACAGCAGAGCGAGCAGAAAGTGCGCCTAGAGTATTTACCAAAATGAATCTACACTTTGTAGTTACCGGTAAAAATGTTTCTGAAAAGCACCTTGCACGCGCGGTTCAGCTGTCTGCTGAGAAGTACTGTTCTGTGGCCTTAATGCTTGATAAAACAGTAGAAATTACTCACAGCCATGAGGTTGTTGAAAGCGTTGCAAAATAACGCTTTTTCAGTGCGGATTTTTCGTATAAAATCCGCCCTCTTTGAGTTCTGCGTTGCAGATTTATTGTTTAAAGGTTGAGTATAGTGAACAAGCCCTTTGATAAAATTAAGCTCCATGGCTTTAATAACTTAACGAAAAGTTTAAGCTTTAGTATCTATGACATTTGTTACGCTAAAACGGAGCAACAGCGTAAAGAATATTTAGAATATATTGATGAGCAATATAGCGCTGATCGCCTAACGGATATTCTAAAAGAAGTTGTCGATATCATTGGTGCAAATGTGCTGAACATTGCTCGCCAAGACTATGATCCGCAAGGTGCAAGTGTAACTATCTTGGTGTCTGAAGAGCCTGTAGAGCAGCAGACATTTGATAGTAACGAAACACCTGGACCACTTCCTGAGTCAGTGGTTGCACATTTAGATAAGAGTCACATCTGTGTTCACACTTATCCTGAAGCGCACCCTAACGATGGTATTTGTACATTCCGTGCAGACATCGAAGTATCAACGTGCGGCGTAATCTCTCCACTTAAAGCGTTGAACTTCTTGATCCACTCACTAGAGTCGGATGTGGTGACAATCGATTACCGTGTACGTGGTTTTACCCGCGATATCACAGGGGTAAAACACTACATTGATCATGCAATTCATTCAATCCAGAATTACATGACAGAAGATACCAAAGAAGCGTATCACATGGTGGATGTGAATGTTTTCCAAGAAAACCTATTCCACACTAAGATGATGTTAAAAGAGACAGATCTTAATACTTATTTATTCGGCTTAAGTACAGATGATTTAAGTGCAGAAGAGGAAAAAGAAATCCGCGCGAAAGTAGAGCGTGAGATCCAAGAAGTATTCTATGGTCGTAACCTGCCTGAATTAGGTTAATCTCTCAGAAAAAAGAAAAGCGCGCATTTTAATTGCGCGCTTTTTTTATGTCTAAATTTTATAACTCGTATTTAAACGTCAAACCGATAAGGCGAGGCTCGCCATACTGGTAGTAATTTTCAGTCGCGTACTCTTTAAGTGGGTTATTACCGAACTCAAAGCCGCGAACAGGCACATCTCTATCAGCTAGGTTTCTACCCCAAGCGGTCAGTGACCAGTTTTCACTGTGGTAGCTGACACTTGCATTAATTAGATTTTGATTAGGTGCTTGGTCGTTATGACTGTCTGAGAAGTAATAACTATCTTTGCCCTCGAATCCAATTTGCACCTCTAAGTTATCTGTTAGCGCATAGTTAAAGCTGAACGCATATTGATATTTAGGGGCTTGGGCTTGATCTCTACCGTGTTGGTCGATGCCATTAGAAGTGGTGAAGCCTTTAATTTTCGAACGTAAATAGCCAAAACTATAGTTAAGTGCAAGGCGCTCTGTATATTGTTTAGTGCCTTCTACTTCAAAGCCATAGTTTTTACCTGAGCTGGCATTATCTAAATATCCAGCGAATTGTTGGTCTTGAACTTGCCATTGCTTTAATTGCATATCGTCACGCTTCATGTAGAAAGCAGTTACACGCAAGGTATGGCTTTTATCTTCAGATTGGCCTTTTACACCGAACTCGGCATTCCATAAATATTCAGGATCAAAGGTGTAGTTCTCTGGCTGAATATTTAGGTTTTCATCTTTCGCTTTCGCAAGTGCCTCGCCGTTTACCCCTCCGATTTTGTAGCCACGAGATAGGCTGGTGTAGATCATTGTACGTGGTACAACTTGATACTCTAGTGCAACCTTACCACCTAGCATGGTTTTATCGGTTGTTTCTGAAAAGCCATTGTTGTCTTTGTAGTCAGCTTCATAGCTTTCTGCACGTAAACCGGTGATCAGCTCAACATCTTTTGCGATTGATGTTACTTTTTGGCCATACACAGCGGTGTTAATGATATCAAAACTAGAATTGAAAGGGTTGCTAGGGTCATTATAGATACGAGTTAAGTCTACATCGCGACGCTCAGAATAAAGGCCAACAATCCAGTCATTTTGTTTCGAGCTTACTTGCAGGTCGAAAGTGCCTTTTTCAGTATCGCGTGAATAAATATCAGTAGAGCTGTAACCCCAAGGGTGAAGACCTGCTGCACATAAGTTTGTTTGGCTGGCGTTATTACACACCCAGTCTTCATCATAGCTGTATAGTGAATCTGCTTGCAAGCCAGTTGCCGTTGCTGTGATATTGACTGTTTCAAAGCCGGTATAATTTGCAGTTAAAGAGAAAGCATCGCTTTCTAAGTTATCTTGGCCCGGTTCATCAGCAACACTGTTGCGGCTATTATCAAGCGTAAATGCATCATAACCGTTTTCGATATTGATGTGATGTACAGCAATTGAAGTATTAAAGCTGTTGCTCCATTCATTATTAAGCTTCAATCGTAAAGCTTGCTCATCTTGTTCTTGGGTTGGGCGATCCAGAAATAGGTTATCGGTATAGCCATCTGATTTACGTTGGAACGCGCTCACTCTGATAGTTGAGCTATCAGTTAAGCCAGTGCCTGCAGCAATACCTGCTTCATAACTATTATAGTTGCCAACACCTAACTTCACCTTCAATGCTTTATCTTGGCTAGGCGCAGTGGTTTGCATATCAATCATACCTGCCATGGCATCTGCACCATAGCGAGTTCCCTGCGGGCCGCGATAAACCGCCACTTGCTCAACATCAAATAACAATGCACTGCCACCAAGACCAGAGTAGTTAATACCATCGATGAGTAAGCCCACACTAGGCTGGATAGGGTCTTGGAATTGAGAGCGAAGACCAACGCCACGGATCTGTACAAAGCGACCGCGAGATGCACCAGCTGTGAAGTTGACGTTAGCCGCTGAATTTAAAATCTCATCTAGGTAGCTGGCGCCACGTTGTGTAATTTCAAGCTCGCCTAATACGCTGGCACTGGCGCTTAAGGTTTGAATGCTTTCTTTTTTGAAGTCACCGGTGACTTCAATCACTTCAAGGCTATTTTGCTCAGCAATCGCATTAGTGGCAAATAAAGGCAGCATGGCTGCACATAACAGAGAGATTTTTGCTTTCATTTTCAGGCTATTCCGTTTTGATAGTGAGGCGTGCATACGTTATGAATGTCAGTTTTGTTCAATTCAAAATCAGTAGTTAAGTTCGGCACGCGCTGGTTATTCTAACAAATCAGACCATACAGAGAAGTGAAACTATGTTTAATTGTGTTATAACTGCGGCAAAGACTACCAAGTTAATGAGGGTTAAATGAGTTTCAAAGTTGAGTTTAAAGTGCGCGACTATGAGTGCGACTTGCAAGGCATCGTCAACAATAGCGTTTATTTCAATTATCTAGAGCATGCACGCCATGAGTTTTTGGCTGCTAAAAATATCGATTTTGCGCAACTTGCACGTGATAAGGTCAATTTAGTGGTGATCCGCTCAGAAATGAACTACAAAGACTCATTAAAGCCTGGCGATGCATTTTACGTTGAAGTCGAAGTAGAGCGTTTAAGCCGTTTGAAATTCGCCTTTAATCAAAAGGTGATCCGCGCAGCAGACAATAAACTGATGCTGGATGCAGTTGTGACAGGCACATCGGTAAATGCAAAAGGTCGTCCGTTTGTGCCTGAGCAACTTGAGCAGTTATTTACATAAAAAATTAAGCCCTAAACATAGGAAACCTTGCATGAAAAATAAGCTATCTACTTTGGCCATTGTTTTGGGCTTAGCAGGCTCTGCTGTTTTATCAGGATGCACCATGGTGTGGGATGACCCAAATAGCCTTAACCCTTTCTCTGAAAAGACGCTACCGCAAGGGCATTGGCAATTAAGTCAGATTGATGAGGTTGCGCAGACTAGTAGTGAGATGCGCATTCAGCTCGTTGAAGGCAATCAGATCATGGGCCACACTGGATGCAACCGCTTCTTTGGTAAAACCCGTATTGAAGACAATCAGCTGTATGTTGAGCAAATCGGCATGACAAAAATGCTCTGCTCCGATGAGCTCGATAAACAAGAGCGTATGCTACTGAATATGTTAGAAATCGGTGTGCCTTTTACGTTGTCAGATAAGACCCTAATACTAAATGGTAAGCCAATCCTGACCTTTAAACGTTTAGATGGTCTTGAATAAGCCATTGTTTATGAAGTAGACTGCACTCAATTCGTTACTTGTCGGAGTGCCTTCGGGCTGAGATCGCATTATTTGCGGGATCCGTGAACCTGATCAGGTTAAAACCTGCGTAGGGAACAAGCTGCCTTGCAAGCAAATACCTTTGCTGGCTGCAAAAAGCTAAGATGCGTCGTGCATGCATTTAGCTCGGACCAATTGGGCTAACCCCCATCTCTCTCCACCTGGAGATCTGACAAGACACCTTAACTAACCATGAGGCAAGTCATGTCAAACAATAGTAGCAAGCCAAGCCGTCGCGAAACCCGTGCCGCGGCATCAGAATATATTTATAACCTTACTGGTCAACCGTTTCCAAACTCACAAAAAGTGTATGTAGAAGGTGAGCAGGCGGGTGTACGTGTGGGTATGCGCGAAATCACTCTAAGCGACAGCTTTATTGGTGGCACAGAAGAAAACCCTGTGTTTGAGAAAAATGACCCAATCCGTGTTTACGATACATCAGGCCCTTACACAGAGCCGGGCTTTGAACTAAATGTACGTAAAGGTTTACCTAAATATCGTGAGCAATGGATCTTAGATCGTGATGACACAGAAGAGCTCGAGTCAGTAACCTCACAGTTCTCTCAACAACGTATGGCTGATGAAGGCCTTGATCACATCCGTTTTGAGCACTTACCTAAAATTCGTCGTGCTAAAAAAGGCAAAAATGTGACGCAAATGCACTATGCGCGTCAGGGCATCATCACCCCAGAAATGGAATTCGTCGCGATTCGTGAAAACATGGGGCGTGAAAAAATTCGTGAAGAGTTATTAGCGCAACAGCACAAAGGCGAGTCGTTTGGTGCTGAAATTCCAGATTTTATTACGCCAGAATTTGTACGTTCAGAAGTGGCACGTGGTCGAGCTATCATTCCCAACAACATCAACCACCCTGAATCAGAGCCAATGATTGTGGGTCGTAACTTCTTAGTTAAAGTGAACGCCAACATTGGTAACTCATCGGTTACGTCTTCAATCGAAGAAGAAGTTGAGAAACTAGTATGGTCTACACGCTGGGGTGCAGATACGGTCATGGATCTGTCTACAGGCCGTTATATCCACGAAACGCGTGAATGGGTTGTACGTAACTCGCCAGTGCCAATCGGTACCGTACCAATTTACCAAGCCCTTGAGAAAGTAAATGGTGTTGCTGAAGACCTAACATGGGAAATTTTCCGCGATACGCTGATTGAACAAGCAGAGCAGGGTGTAGATTACTTCACGATCCACGCTGGTGTATTACTTCGCTACGTACCAATGACGGCAAAACGTGTCACCGGTATTGTATCGCGTGGTGGTTCAATCATGGCGAAGTGGTGTTTAGCACACCATAAAGAAAACTTCTTATACACACACTTCGAAGACATCTGTGAGATCATGAAGCAGTATGACGTATGTTTCTCATTGGGTGATGGTTTACGTCCGGGCTCAATTGCAGATGCCAACGATGAAGCACAATTATCAGAGTTACGCACTTTAGGTGAACTGACGAAGATTGCTTGGGAGCATGACGTTCAGGTGTTTATCGAAGGTCCTGGTCACGTGCCAATGCATATGATCAAAGAAAACATGGACGAGCAATTAGAGCACTGTCATGAAGCGCCTTTCTATACGCTTGGCCCATTAACGACCGATATCGCGCCGGGTTATGACCATATTACTTCAGGTATCGGTGCTGCGCAGATCGCTTGGTATGGTACGGCGATGCTGTGTTATGTAACACCAAAAGAGCACTTAGGCCTACCAAATAAAGAAGACGTGAAAGAAGGTCTTATCACATACAAAATCGCCGCTCACGCAGCAGATTTAGCAAAAGGTCACCCAGGTGCACAAATTCGTGATAACGCGTTATCAAAAGCGCGTTTCGAGTTCCGTTGGCACGACCAATTCAACCTAGGTCTAGATCCTGAACGTGCACTTGAATATCACGACGAGACACTACCGCAAGAGTCGGGCAAAGTGGCGCACTTCTGCTCTATGTGTGGTCCTAAGTTCTGTTCAATGAAGATCACCCAAGAAGTACGTGACTACGCGAAAGACCTAGAAGCACAAGGTGTTGATATTTCTGATAACAACGCAATTAAGATCAAGATGATCGATGTTGAAGCTGAAATGAAAGCCAAGTCTGAAGAGTTTAAACAAACAGGCTCTGAGCTATATCACAAAGCGATTTAGCAATTTATGCCATGCTTCGCGCATGGCATTGTTTTTTGGACCTGAGATGATTGCGTCTTAGGTCTTAACCTTCGGGTTTTTAGGGGCAGAAATGAGTAAACCAAAAGTTGCGATCTTAGGGTTTGGTTTGTTGGGGCGTGTCGCAGCATTGATGCTGATGGAGCGCTATCAACTGAGTATCTTTGAAAAAGACGACGCACAAGCAAATAACAGCGCCGGTGTGTTAGCAGCAGCCATGTTAGCGCCGTTGGCAGAGTCGGTAATTTGTGAAGCAGACTTAGCCGAAGATGGCTTAAAAGCCATGGCACTTTGGCCTGAACTTTTGGCAAAACTTTCTTCCCCAGTATTTTTTCAACAAGCAGGCACCCTCGTTGTTGCACACCAGCAAGACAAGGGCGATTTACAAAGCTTTTCACAGCGTTTAAAACCCCTAGCTGGACATCACGCACACATAGCCGATAGCCGAGATATTTCTCAGTTAGAACCAGAACTAGCAGGGCGTTTTCATCAAGGCATATTTTTACCTTGTGAAGGCCAGCTCGATAACTTGGCTTTTTATCGCGCCAGTTTTGATACGCTACAACAGCAAGATGTTGAGTTTCATTTTGGGCAATCTGTGTATTGCGAGCAAGGGCAAGTAAACGGTGAAGCATTCGATTGGATCATCGATTGTCGTGGCTTAGGCGCCAAAGATGAAGTATCTGGGTTGCGTGGCGTACGTGGTGAAGTCGCCCGCGTGTACGCACCAGAAGTGACGTTAACTCGCCCTGTGCGTTTAATGCATCCTCGCTACCCAATTTACATTGCGCCTAAACCCAATCATGAGTTTGTCATTGGTGCGACTGAAATTGAGTCGCAAGATAATGGCCCGATCACGGTGCGCTCTACCCTTGAGTTGTTGTCAGCTGCCTACACGGTACACAGCGGCTTTAGTGAGGGCCGTGTAATGTCGATTAATTCTGGGCTAAGACCTGCGTTTGTTGATAATCGTCCAAACATTGAGGTGAAAGACAACCTCATCCAAATTAATGGCTTATATCGCCATGGTTATTTACTTGCACCCTTTGTGGTGCAGCAAGCACTGAGCAAGGGGTTACTTTGAACGTCGTATTCAATGGTCAACAAGTCGCGTTAACCGACACTAATTTACAAGCATTTATTGAATCGCAAGGCGCAGTGCCGCCATTTGCTGTGGCTGTGAATGGGCAGTTTGTACCGCGTAGCCAATGTGCTGTGGCTGAATTAAAAGAGGGCGATCAAATCGAGTTATTGTCGCCTATTCAAGGGGGCTAAACATGCATAAACCACTCACCATTTATGGCGAAACCTTTGATAGCCGTTTATTGATAGGCTCAGCACTTTATCCATCTCCGCAAATTATGCAGCAATCGCTGGTGGCATCGCAGTCACAAATTGTGACTGTGTCATTGCGACGCCAAAACTCAGTCGAAGCTGGGCAAGATTTTTGGCAATTAATCAAAGATACAGGGCTGCGCGTATTGCCTAATACAGCAGGGTGCCACAGTGTGAAAGAAGTGGTGACCTTGGCGCAAATGTGTCGCGAAGTCTTCGATACAGACTGGATCAAGTTAGAGCTAATTGGCGATGAGTATAATTTGCAGCCTGATCCCGTGGCTTTATTAGAAGCGACTGACATTTTGATCAAAGATGGTTTTAAAGTACTGCCTTATTGCACCGATGACTTAGTGATCTGTCAGCGTCTGGCCGATTTAGGCTGTGAGGTATTGATGCCTTGGGGCGCACCAATTGGCACAGGCAAAGGGCTAATTAATCCTTATAATTTAAAAACCATTCGTGAGCGCCTGCCAGAGCATACTCTCATTGTGGATGCAGGCTTAGGCTTACCGTCGCATGCTTGCCAAGCGCTCGAGCTAGGTTATGATGCGGTACTATTAAACTCGGCCATTGCTGGTGCGGGTTGCCCGGTGACCATGGCCAAAGCGTTTAAATCTGCAGTAGAAGCAGGGCGCTTTAGTTATGAAGCGAAAGCCATGCCTGAAAAAGAGGTGGCGGCACCTTCTACGCCGACCATGGGGATGCCGTTTTGGCACCAAGATTAAAATAGATAAAGAATTTAGGAGTCTGACATGTCAGAAGTTGTTTGGAGTATTGCAGGCTCAGACAGTGGTGGTGGCGCAGGTATTCAAGCCGACCTTAAAGCTATGCACAGCTTCGGTGTACACGGCTGTACAGTGATCACGGCGCTAACCGCACAAAACAGCCTTGGGGTTGACGCTATAAACCCTGTTAATAATGCTGTGATTGAGTCTCAACTTAATGCATTGGCGCAAGATATGCCTGCAAAAGTGATTAAAATAGGCTTGCTCGCCAATATCGCGCAAGTAGAGTTAATCGCCGAGCACATTGCTCACTACAAAAAAACGTGGGCGGTGCCGCCAGTGGTGGTGTATGACCCGGTTGCGATTGCAACCAGTGGTGACACGTTAACTGAAGAAGACACGGTTGACGCACTGAAAAAGTATCTTTTCCCGCTGGTGGATGTGATCACGCCAAATACACACGAGACACAGTTACTCACAGGTATTTACCTTATTGGCCCAAGTTCAGTGGTTGAAGCGGCCGAAAAGCTGCAGGCTTTTGGTGCAGGTTCAGCGGTGATCAAAGGTGGTCACTGGGATTACCCGAAAGGCTACTGCATAGATTATTGTCGCAGTGACAGCCAAGAAGAACACTGGCTAGGAAACGAGGCGATAGTCACTCCACATACCCATGGCACGGGCTGTAGTTTATCTTCATGTATCGCGGCTTGCCTTGCCAAAGGTTACCCGTTAAAAGATGCATTTATTTTAGGTAAAGCGTATATCAACCAAGGTTTAGCAAGCGCCGTGCGTTATGGCGAAGGCATTGGCCCTGTAGCGCATACGGGCTTCCCAGAAGACTTAACGCATTTCCCGCAAGTGATTGAGCCGGGTAGTTGGTTAGCCGATGAATTAGAACTGGGCGCGCCGGATGATTTTAATTTTGCAGCAGGTTTTGCTGACACCGAGGGTGAGCTTGAGCTTTATGCGGTTGTTGATACTGCAGATTGGATTGAAAAATGTTTAGCCGCAGGCGTACCGACCGTTCAACTGCGCATTAAAGATCCGAATGATCCAAACCTAGAAGCGGAGATCAAAACTGCCATCATGCTGGGTGAGAAATATCAAGGCCGAGTATTTATTAACGATTACTGGCAGTTAGCTATTGAGCATGGTGCATATGGTGTGCATCTTGGTCAAGAAGATTTAAGTGAAGCAAACCTGTCGGCAATTCAAAATGCGGGTTTACGTTTAGGTGTATCGACACACGGCTTTTATGAAATGGTGCGAGCGCATAACTATCGCCCGAGCTATTTGGCATTTGGGGCGATTTATCCAACCACAACCAAAGATATGACAGGGCAAATACAGGGCCTTGAAAAGCTCAAGCATTTTGTACCGTTAATGAAAGCACATTACCCGACCGTGGCCATAGGCGGTATTGATATTGCGCGTACTGAGCAGGTTGCCAGTACTGGTGTGGGCAGTGTCGCGGTTGTGCGTGCTATCACTTTAGCTGATGACCACCAAAATGCGGTTCTTGAACTTAAAGCTGCAATTCGCAAAGGACGAGGTGAGGCTTAATGGCATTGGATGACAAAGAGCGGCTGCGTTACAGCCGCCACTTGTTACTCAAAGAAGTTGGCGAAGCTGGGCAAAATAAGCTGAAAAGTGCCAAAGTTGCGGTGGTAGGCTGTGGCGGTTTAGGCAGTCCGGCTTTACTGTATTTGGCGGCCTCAGGCATAGGGCAACTGACATTCATTGATGATGACGAGGTTGAGCTGTCTAACCTTCAACGTCAGATCATGTATAAGGTAAACCACCTTGGTCAAAGCAAAGCTAAAGCTGCAGGTAAAGTACTGACTAGTCTAAATAATCAAATTTCACTGAACCCAGTGCACGCACGTTTAAGTGCAGAAAATTTAGATGCATTATTGGCTGATGCCGACTTTATCCTCGATTGTAGTGATAACTTTAAAACCCGTTATCTACTGAATGAATACTGCCTTGCGAAGCAAAAAGTACTAATTTCAGGCGCAGCCATCGCAACCCAAGGTCAAATAATGGTATTTGACTTTAGAAGCGAAAGTCCTTGTTATGCCTGCCTGTTTCCAGAAAGTAGTGGGCAAGTTTCTCAAAACTGCGATAACTTTGGAGTAATCAGCCCGTTGCTCGGTGTTATTGGCTCAATGCAGGCGCTTTATACCGTAAACATGATTTTAGGTCATCATAGCGGCAGTGTGTTTAAACAAGTGGATGGTTTAACGTTAGAGCAAAAGTCCTTTGGGTTATTTAAAGATCCAGAATGTGAACAGTGTGCAAGTGGTTAGAGAGTCAGAGCATGTCATGAATCACAAAGCCTTGTACATCACCTTGAATAGGTTTGAGTTCCGCAAATAAAATTGCATTTTGCGCTGAGTTAATATGAAACTGGTTGATGAAATGGTGATTACTCTTCATGACTTTTTCAGCTTCTTTGGCTGTTAAATTATAGCGCCAGATGCCGGAGCCCTTGCGATAGAAATAAACATTATCTTCTATTAGTTGAAAGTTGAGCCAGTTTATATTGCTAAAATCTTTGATAAGTAAAGTCTCTTTACCCTCAAACAAACGCCACAGTCCAGCTTGGTTCCTTTTTGAGTAAATCAGCCCGCCTTGATATTGATACCCACTATAGCCACCATACTGTGTTAATTGAGTGTGTATTAAAGTCGTTTTGTTAAACAGCCATAATTGCCATTGACCGCTTTTTTGACTGCTATAGATGATGTTTTTATCGTCTTGGCTATAGTTTGCAACATACGCTTTGTGCTCAGCAGTTATGAGTGTATTCACTTTATTGGTGAGTAAATTAAGCTCATATAAAGCGCCCTTTTTTTCAAAAAGTACATGCTCTTTTTGGCTATCAATTTGAAAGCGTCTAAAGCCAAATTCAAATGGCAGCGAGATTTTGTGTAATGCTTCGCCTTTAAGTTGCCATAAATCATGCGTGCCCATCATGTCTGAGAGAAATAACAATGACTGATTATCAGTTTGCCTTGGCAGACGGTTGAGCGCGGCATTGTTAAGCACGGTTTTGGTTTCTTGTGTGTTGAGGTCATATCTTTTTATACGACTGCTAGGGTGATATTGAGTCGCGAGTAATACCTTGCCATTAGAAGAGAGGGTACTGGTAATGGACTCAATCGGATAGCTCAGCTGTTTGATGGCGTGTTCAGAACCACTTTGAGTATCAATTTGTAGTAAGGTCTTTTCTGCAGTAAAAAACAGTACATCATTTCCTGCGTCCCAGGCTAAAGCACCAACCACATAAGGTACAGGATAAGTTGCCAGCTTTTCTAGTGTATGGGTGTTTAGCACATGAATTTCACTGCGATCAGACTCAAGATATCGAGCAAATGCTAAACGAGGTTGAGTGGGATGAGCGGCCAATCGAAAGTCACCATTTAAAGCAACGTGCTTTTGTGGCAAGGATATTTGCTCTAGTACCTGAGTTGCTATCTTAAATTGATATATTTTATAGGGCGTTGCGTTATTTTTTCTGGCTTGAATAAAGAGCCTCTGCATATCGTAGTGCCATGCAATTTTTACATCCGAAAACTGACTACAATCGAGCAATGTCTTTTTATCAAAAGAAGCGAGAGATACCTGTTCTATTAAGCAGCTTTCTCTATTTTGAGACACCAGTCCGATGACTTTCCCATCTGGAGCGAGTCGAATATCTCGAACGTCAGTCAGTTTTATCGGCAATACTTTTGGGATGTCTTTATTTACCTTCAAGTACAGTGATGCTTGACCATTTACATCAGTATTAATGAATAACACTTGCCCGTCTTTTGAACTACTAAGCTTGGTTTCTACCCCATCGAGCGCGGTAAATCTAAACTGGCTGAACTCAGTTTGTTTGGTTTTTTCCTCTGTGTTCTGCAAAGTGTTATGTATGTATAAGAAAAACAGCGATATAAGCAAAAAAGTGCAAATGACGATGATTACCCATCTATTTTGAGGTCTTATAGACGGTTTTAAGGTTGCGGAGCCCAGTGTGTTATTAGGCTCAGACAGTATTTTTACAGGTGCGCAAAATTGATATCCAAACTTTGGCTTGGTGACAATAAATTCAACATCTGGTGATAGCTGTTCTAGATGACTTCTAAGTTTAGAAATCGCTTTGTTTACCGCACCGTCAGAGACGACTTGTTGTGGCCAGGCCAACTCAATTAATTTATCTCTCGATAGAACGGGTTCGTTACTTTGAATAAAGGCTAATAATAGGTGATAAGACTTGGCTTCCAATAAAACGCTTTCTCCATTATGAAAAAGCGCTTTTTCTTGAGTATCAAAGATGATGTCATGTATTTGATATTTCATACCTAGCCTAATGTTTTTTATACTTATTTTTTAGGTAAGCAAAAGGTAACGATAAATTCGATTAAAGGTTGTGACAATAATGTAGCAGCAAATTTAGTCTCTTGGCAAAACAGGAGAGACAAATGAAAAAGTTATTATTAGCCCTTGTATTATCTGGTGTGCTACAAGCTTGTGGAAGCCAGAGCCACCCCACAGAGCAGGTTGAACTCAATGAAACACCGGAGGAAACCTCAAGTGATTTACATTTAAGTTTAGGAGATCGTTTTTATACCTTGGCCTTCCCTGAAGGAGGGGTTAAAGAAGGAAAAGCATACAAGTTATTATTTGCTTTTCATGGTTCAGGAGGAACAGAAAAACGTATGCAACGCATGACGCGATTTGAGTTATTAAGCGATGACTACCTTGTAATTTATCCTAAGTCTAAGGAGATAGAGTGGGATGAAGGGTGTGAGTGTAATATTGCACATCGTTTGGGGGCTAAAGATGTCGAATTTATCGTTCAATTGATTGATAAAATGCATGCCGAATATAATTTGTTGGAAGGTGAAAACTACGCGGTCGGTTTTTCTCAAGGTGGGCTGTTCAGCCAAAACATGCTGTGTAAGTTCAGTGAAAAGTTTCAAGCTGTCGCGAGTGTGGCATCGCCTATGTCAGATAGGTTATCGAGTATGTGTAGTATTACCGATCCTACAAGTTATATGTTAGTGCAAGGCACTGCAGATAGAGTCTTACCTTATCAAGGTCTGGTACATCATAACTTTGGGCTTATTTCGGCGCCTAAAACAGTCGAGTTGATTACTAGCCAGACCATACCTGATGCCATAGTGACTGAAAGTACGCCCAGTGAGCGCGTTACGGAGAAACTATATCGCTCTTCAATCGACGCTACACTATTGAGCAAATTAGTGAGCATTAATGGAGGTGGCCATGCTTGGTCTTTTGAAGACTACTCAACCTCAAACCAGCTATTAGACTTTTTTAATCAAAGCAGCGCATACGCTTTACCTGAATTCTCAGCGCTTTATACGGTGAATACTAAAAACTATCACGTTAGAAGTATGGGCAAACAAACTGACAAGGGAGATGTGGTGATCCTCTCTGGTGCGAACAAGTTTTTTCACAGTGACTCCGCTTGGGCTTCTCTTGTGCAACCATTACTTGCAGAGCATGCAAGAGTGCATGTAATAGACAGGCTGGGGAATGCTTGGAGCTCCGATGTAGAAGAGCCGTCATTCAAACAGCTGGCGGAAGATTTGCCTGAACTACTGAGCTTATTAGGCACTAAAGAAGTAACATTCTTGAGTTTCGCCAACAGCAACTTAGCGACCCTCATGTACTTACATAATCCCAACCCTGATATCAAGGTGAATGGTGTAGTGTGGGCTGATCCTGATATTTTACTACCTCACTCAATTTCTCAATATCAAAGTGGCTCGGTTGCAGGCCTGCGAAAATATAAAACCGAATATATTGAGCATGTGCGTGGTGGTAATTGGACTGAAAAGAGTCGTGAGCGTATTGCCATTGAACGTGAAGAGATCGTCAAGCTCATTCCGTCAAATCATCAAGAGAAAATGGATTGGGTCTATTATGGCCAAGTAACTGAGCAGCGATTACAAGTCGAAAATCAAGTAACACGTATAAAAGAAATGATGAACTATCATGATGACCTGAATATTGCCGAGCCATTGCAACACAATATTAGTGTACCTATTAGTGTAATTGATACTGATTTTGAGCGCTTAGACATTGAAACTGCCGACGAAGAAAATAAGGCTGGTTTAATTAAATGGCAACAAGAGGGGACGCAATGGAGTAAAGATATTGCTAATAAGACTCAAGGAAAATATTACCAGCTAAAAAATGCCAGTCATCAAGTGTTTTTTGAACATCCAGATACCGTGATAGAAGCCGTGTTAGAGCTAATAGAGCGTTCTGAATAAGCTCTTCATTTTAAAGGCATGTCTAATTTATGGCTCGTGATTTGATAGGTAAAGAAGTCGCGAGCCATTTTTTATTCAACTAACCATTCTGTTTCACAATACACACTATGCGCTTTTTCGAGCGCTTGGCTTAACCATTGCCCACCTTTGTTTGCATTTTGATATTCAGCTAACAGTTGAGTATCTGCTTGTTGCCATTGAGTAGGTAGCTGTGATTGAAACGTTTTTAAAGTCGTTATGGCATTATCAAACTGGTCAAGCTCAGCATACGCTCTAGCTACATAAATTGCTTCTAATCGGGTGGTGAATTGCGCTAGCCTGAGGTTTAGTACTTGCGCATATTGCTGCTGTAAAAGATATGCGTACATTTTGCTATATCTAGCGTAGGCGTGTGTGATGCGATATGCAGGTGTTTCAGTGTCTAATAATGCTTGTGCAAGTACTTGGTGTGCCAGTTCAAAATCTTGGGTTTGGGTATGCGCCCAACCTAGAAAGACTCGGCTGCTTGCGGCAATGATTTGATTTGAAGTGGTATTCAAAACTTGATTTAGTAAATCAATCGCTTGCTTTAGCTTTTGAGGGTTACCAGCCTGCCCACCTCGATCACTTTGGTCTAACCCCTGATCAAGATAAGCAAAAGCAAGATAGAACTGTGCCCAATCAAGTAGGTTCTTAGCATCTAGTTGTTGTGCTTTATCAATGGCAGATTGAAAATAAACTTGTGCCTTATCGCCTTGATGCAATTGCATCTGATAAAAACCCGCGTACATTTCAGCGACGGCAAGCTCATAAGGTTGCTGCAAAACTCGGTAAGCTTGCATTGATGCAATAAGGGCTTGTGCACGCTCCTCTACCGGTAGCCCATAGTTTTGTGCAATGGCCAGTTGTGTGGCAGCAACTTGACTTCGATTATTTAGTGTTTGATAAAACCCTAATGCCTTTTTTAAGCGTTTAGCATTTTCGGCCAAATCTAAATGTGGGCTTTGCTCTAATCCGGAATTGATTGGTTCGCCAAGGTAAAACATTTTATCTGCGAGTAGTTCGGGGGCCGTGCTTAGCTCGAAAGTTTGATCGATTTGGTCCAATACAGCTTCATGTGCTTGCCAATTCATATTAAGGAAATGTTGGTCAGCTTCGAGCTTTAGACTGCTAGCAAGAAGTTTTGCATCTTGTGTTTGCGCACTTTTGGTAACGCTCTTGGCTATCCAAACGTTGCTCTCTGGATGACCTTTTTTAGACATAAGATCTGCCATCAAAAAATGCACAAAAGCGTCTAAGTAGGGATCATGCTCGAGAGAGATATTCACTAAATGAAAGAGAGTTTGCTCGGCTTCTTGCCATTGGCCCAATGTAATTAATGTTTGACTTAAATAAGCTTTTGCCCACAAAGAGGGCTTTAAGGTCAATGAAGCACTAAAAAATCGCTTTGCGTCGAGCGCACCTGTGGTTTGAAGCGCTTGCATACCTTGCGCAATCGCCATGGCTGATAAGTCTGGTTGGGAATGTTCTGATGTAAGTACTTGCTTTGGATTAATTAGCTGAAAAACTTGATGGCCAACACGGTCGATATTGGCAGCAAGGTTATCAAAACTCATACTACCTTGTTGTACCCTGCCATCGCGAAATAAAATTTGAAAGTCGATAATTTGCTGCTGTTTAAGCAGTCTGACACTGGCCACTAGTGCTGCGTCAATTTGCTCTTTTTCTAGCATGGCGCGAATATAGTTAGGTAATGTAGGCCAACTAATTTGATGTTCAAGCAGTAACAAATTGCCTTGGGCTGGAGAGACAATTTGCACTTGGTTAGCGCGTTTTAAATCGACCGATAACATATCCGATAAACCTAATTCGAGCCATGCCATATCGGCATTGCCGGTGTTATTACTAAAAGGCAGTACAATGAGAGATTCTACTTGCTGCTGAATATGCTGTTGTGAGTCTGCTTCATCGGCGGTTACATCATCTTCGAAGTAGCGAGTCGTACTCCAAATACTCATCGCGACGAGTCCACATAACCCCATAAAAATGAGCTTCTTAGTCGATGCGAATATATTTTGTTTAGAGGCGTTGGCGCTTTTTGAATGATGCGATTTAGACGTTAATTTTAATGGGCAGATCCAACGGTATCCACGCTGCGGAATGGTTTCTATAAAGCGGGGGGTTTTTGCATCGTCTCCAAGTGCCGCTCGCAATTCTCGAATGCTTTGAGTGAGCGATGCTTCACGAAAGTCACCATGTTGCCAAAGCTCACTCAATAAGCGGTCTTTACTTATCACTTCATTTGGGTGCTGTAAAAAATAAGCCAGTAGTAGTGCGACCTTGTTTCTGAGCCTAACTTGTTCACTTGCGGTATTGAGACAAGCGGTGTCTGGGATAAAAGTGAATTCAGCAAAACAATACACGACGCACTCCTTGGTAATAGTCATTGCTATTCTATGGTATTCCAACCTGTTTTTAAAATTTAAACATCTTCCAGTGTTTTTTATAAGTTCATGTAATAAATGGTTAAATTTTTATTTGATAGAAATTTTATGACGATTTTATACGCCCTTAATAGCAAACCAAGCGCTGTACTGTTGAACTTGTGTTCATCACAACTCAAGGGCTGTTCATATGGAACAACTGCTACAGCAACTATTATTTTCGCAGCAACACTCGGCATTGTTATTTGTATTGGTGTTTTTTACAGGCGTACTGACCAGCTTAACGCCTTGTGTATATCCGATGATCCCCATTACCGTGTCGGTGGTTACTCAGCAAGCAACTCACGCGAAGCAGCGAGTACGATTGGCGTTTATTTATGTACTTGGCTTGGCGCTGACTTACAGTCTGCTAGGTGTTTTGGCTGCCAGTAGTGGCCATTTATTTGGCTCTGTCGCGACTCACCCCATGATGCTTTTTACTGCGGGAGTTTTTTGCCTACTTATGGCTGCCAGTCTATTAGATTGGATAAAGATGCCGCAGCTTTCAGTGCGTGTTAGCGCAAGTAGCCGTGTGCGATCATTGAATGTATTTGTCACCGGCTTACTTTCTGGCTTAGTCATGGCGCCGTGCACCTCTCCGGTACTCGGCATGCTACTGATGTTTGTGGCCTCCACCCAATCGCCACTGTTGGGTTTTAGTTATCTATTTTTATTTGCCCTAGGCATGAGTGCTTTGCTTTTGCTGATTGGCTGCTCGACACACTTTTTATCACGCTTACCCAAATCAGGCCGCTGGATGCAGGCTGTCAAATATCTGCTGGCCGTTACTATGATGGGAGTGGCGTTGATGTTCTTTTTACAAATTAACTCATAAGGAAACACCATGAAAAATCTGTGTATGTTTTTACTCTGTTTATTGTTATTGAATTTGCCAATAAGTGCGCAAGCCGCGCCTTTGCAAGTGGGTGACCAAGCCCCTGAATTCTCGGTTACTACGCTGGCAGGACAGCAGCTTGCGCTTTCAAAGTTTGTGGGCAAAAAGCCCGTTTATTTAAAGTTTTGGGCGACTTGGTGTCAGTACTGTACCAACGAAATGCCGCATTTAGCGAGGTTACATCAAAAGTTGCAAGGCGATGTTGAAGTGATCACCGTGAATATTGCCTTGAATGACTCAGTTGCAAATATCGAAAACTTCTATGCTGTGAACGATTTATCGCTGCCTACGGTGTTTGATAAAACGGGTGCCTTAACGCAAAGCTATGGGGTAATGGGCACGCCGTTTCATGTTTTGATAGATAAGCAAGGGCGTATTCATCAGCAGTCTTTTTTTGCATCCGATGAATTTAATCAAGCCTTACTGAACTTAGCGAAACAATAATAGCGAAACAATAGGAGAAACAGCATGAAAGCATTATTTTTGGTCTTTGTTTTATTGAGTGTGAGCACAGCCTCCTTCGCAGAACAGTTACAAAGCTCAGAAACTAAAATGAAACATTTAGTATTTATTGACGTGTGGCAGTATTTTAGCGATCAACAAACACCGCTAACGGACTGGCTGAGTGCACAAAATTCAGAAGAGTATCAGGTGCAATATGTGCAGCCAAATATCAATGTCACCCGTGATATTTTGGCGCAGGCGCAACAGGCATTTCCGGTTTTAGGCGATCTTTACTTAGACGAAAATTATCAGTTGATGCGCCAATATGGTGTTTGGCAGATGCCTTACCATGTCATCTTGCAAAACGATCAAACGGTTTTTAAAGGCAATGATACAGATCTAGCACGTTATTTAGTCGCGGAGCAATTGATCAATCAGGAGCAACTGACTGCTGTGCATCATTTATTGCAAGACTTAACTCACGAAAATAAACCACAGCCAAGTCAAACGCAGTTTGTAAAACAAGCACCAGTAGCGCGCGTTGATGAAAATGATATTGCTCCCAACTTTAAGGGGCACACCTTGTTGGCTGAGCCAATCAGCTTAAATAGCAGGCTTACAAATTTACAGGCCGATGAGCATCTTAGCTTGGTTTTTGTTGATTCTTTGTGTCCTATGCCACAGTTTGCAGGGTGTGAAGCAAGCTTAGCGCGTTTGGCTAAACGAAAAGACAGCAATACTTTGATTGTTGTGAACGGCTATTATGTTGACGAACATCATGTAAAACAGTTTATCGCGGCAAATAAATTGTCACAGCCTGTACTTTGGGATCAACACAACCACATCTTTAATCAATATGGGGTATTAGCGACAGTGACTGAAATTCGCATTAATAAAAATGGCAGAGTGATTAGACGAACACAACTTTAACGCTGCGTTTATCGCCATTGGAGGTCGTTGTTTAAAGTTTTAGCTTCGAAGCAACGACTTCAGTACTTTTGAAGTGTTATTTTCGAATCTTCATACCAATCCGTTCGATTAGGTGATCTATTTTTAGGCAAGGAAAACTGTTTATAGCGAGACTAAATTTTTGCTATTTATTTGTTCTAAATAAAAACTTTCAACGAAGCTAGCGTCCGCTTTAGTCCCTCAAAGTGATTGAGTATTATTGAAGATTGGTATTAGTGTTGCTTTTGAATATGAGAATTGATGTTGTCGCAAGTGATATACGGCGAGATTGACTATCAATTTTGTCTTTAGGGTAAATTCTTGTTTTTACTCAGAGCGTGATTATATACAAATCAAAAGCGCATAAATGACTATAAAATCGCACTTTAACTATTCTTAATAACTTCTAAACTGAACATATTAAGATGAAAAGTTAGTTTGCGGGTGAACGGCTTTGCATATCGTTATTGAAATTTTAAATGTGGCTAAATATGGCTAAGAGTTCAATTAATATGCTTTTGCAAGCCTGCTTTTTCTTTTGGCTTTTTAGCGCTCTAGTACATGGAAAACCGCTCAGTTTAGTGACCAGCGAAGGGCCGCCGCATACGATAAATAATAAACTATTTAGTGGCATAGATTTAGATGTGACTAAAGCAGTACTCAGACAGCTTGGTTACTCTGTGAAGCTTAACTTTGTAGCACTTGGCAGAGCAGAGATGTTAGTTCGCTCCGGTCAGTATGACTTAATGGCACCGATATTTTTTGCACAAGATACCGATAACTTTTATATCAGTGAGCCCATTGTTACTTATAAACCCATGGTGTTTTCTTTATCTGAGCGTAATTTATCGCCCGAATCTATCAGCGATCTTGCTAAGTATTCTGTGATTACTTTTCAAGGTGCACCGGGCTATTTTGGCGATGCGTTTAAAGCCATGTCGGAGCAAGCGCGATATAAAGAGTCGGCAGACATGTCGGTGATCCCCGAGATACTGGCTAAATCCCGTTACGACTTTGCAGTATTAGACCAATATATTTTCTATTACTTCTATCGCATAAATGACAAACAAAGACCCATAGATATCTTTAAACATCATTATTTAATCCCGCCAGTCACCGCCAGTGTCGCTTTTAAAGATAAAATGCTCAGAGATAGGTTTAATTATGAGTTGAAGAAGTTTAAACAAGGTAAAGGCTACGCCAAAATCGTTGAGGCTTATTTGGGGCGAATGGAGCAAGTGGCTCTGACTGATACCCAGTAGTTTTGTTGATTGTCTGAAACGACATTTGTAAATTTTAAAGGTGATTTTCTTAACGCTTTTGATATTCCCTCAGGCTCAATCCAAACTGCTTTTTGAAGGTGCGACTCAAATGCGCGCTGTCTGAGAAACCTGCAATATACGCCGCTTCTGTGGCCGTTTTTCCTTGCTGTAATGTCTGTAATGCACAGATCAAACGTCGCCATAATAAGTAAGGTCGCCAGGGGATCTGCATTGTGTCTTTAAACAAATGCAAAAAGCGACTTTCTGAGAGGTTGAGCTCTGCGGCAATATCGACAGCTCGCCACTGCTGTGGTTTTACACACTCTTTGCCAATGCAGTGATTAAGCTTATCGAGCAAGCGGGCTATTCGTGCATCAACTTTGGTTTGCGGTGTTGTGGTTAGAGGTGATGGGGTTTGAGGTACCTTGGTTTGAAGTGCAGGGGTTAAACCACACAAAGTGAGTAACTCACTTAGGCTTTGAGTACTGTCTAGTTTCTTATTAATGTCGATTTCAATAAAGGCTTTATCAGCCAGTTTTGCCGTGAGCTGTTTGCCAACATTGCAGCTAGGTTCGATTAAGACCACCCACCCAGCTTGCATGGTGAGCTGATGACTAACATCTTGGTTAATGATGCTTGCATCGGAGAGCTCTATTGCATCGTGATTTGGCAGAGTAAGGCGCATATCCGCGTTACCTATGGGTAAGGAGATCTGAATAAGCGTGTGTTGGTGAGCAGCCGTTTTTGGCACTGTGCCAAAAATAGCTAGTATGCCGGGCTCGATGAGTAATTGGCTAGGTGCTTGCTGCGTCATAGATTATGGGCAATAAAAAACCGAAGACATTGCTTCGGTTTTATCAGCTATTTACATAACTTGCTAGTGTTTGCTTATGCAAACGCATCTTGTAGTGGTGGTACTACTTGCTTCTTACGGCTTAGTACACCATCTAACCATACGCGGCTTTGCTCAGGCGCAACACCGTAAGCGCGCTCAACAATGCCTTCGTCATCAGACGCGATAAGCATTTGTGAACCTTCTTTCATGATGTCTGTAAGTAGTAAGAATACAGAATGGCGGCCGCCTTCTTCTTTTAGCTTTGCAATGTCAGCTTCAAGATCAGCTTTGATGTCGTCAAATACAGCTAGGTCGATAACTTCTAACTGACCGATACCGACTAGGTTACCGCTCATGTTGAAGTCTTTAAAGTCACGCATAACTAAGTCGCGAGCAGGTGTGCCTTCAACCGCTGATTTAACTTTAAACATTTCCATACCGAATGCTTTGTAGTCTTCGATACCAGCGATCTCAGCCAGTACTTCAACACACTTGATATCAGCAGTCGTACAAGTTGGAGATTTGAAGATAACAGTGTCAGAAAGGATTGCACCTAACATAAGACCCGCGATGTTCTTTGGAATTTCAACACCGTAGAAGTCATACATCATCTTGATGATGGTGTTTGAACAACCAACAGGGCGGATCCAACACTCAAGCGGTGTAGACGTCGTTAAGTCGCCAAGTTTGTGGTGGTCAACAACACCCACAACCGTTGCTTCATCAATGTCATCTGGTGCTTGTGTTTTTTCTGTGTGGTCTACGATGTAAACCTCTTCACCTGCATAGCTCATTTTAAGCTCAGGCGCTTCAAAACCAAACGTGTCTAGAATGAACTGAGTTTCAGGTGATACATCGCCTAAACGTGTTGCGATTGCTGCTTCACCAATTTGATTTTTTAAATATGCAAGTGCAATTGCACCACAAATAGAATCTGAATCAGGGATCTTATGACCCACTACATACATTGCCATGGACGGAACTCCTTAAATTTTGCGCGATATTCTAGCAAACAATCACGACAGTTTAATAGCAAGTCGATGCATTTTTAGACCTAAATCTAAGCCTAACGGAAGCAAAACAGGGCAAAAGCATGCTCCACAGTGAAGATGTTTTTCGATACACTGCAAAACGACTATTTAATAAAAGCAATAAAACACAGAGGCAAGCACATGGGATTGAGTCGTAAAGCATGGAATAACGTGGTGATCTTCGCCATGCTGATCATGATCTTCTTTTTAAATGGTCTGCATCATAAGCTCAATCCAAATGAACAAGCGTCTGGCTCACAACGACTCTTACCCGAGCAAACATTTGTACTGACATTGGCTTTTCCTGGCTACAAAATTGAGCGCATTGGCACAGCTTGGCGCAGTGAAGGGCCGTGGCAAGTAAGTCCGAATCAACTGCCTTTGTTGATTGATGCATGGCAGCAAGTTGAGTTAGAGCTGACAGATATTTCGTTGCCGAGCAGCAAAGCCGTCAGTGTGGCGCAGTTTTGGTTAGCAGGCGAAGAGTTACCTTGGAGCTTTCAACTCTATCAAGACGCCGAGCAATACTATATTTTTGATAAACAGCAGCAATCTTGGTTGATCTTAGAATCAGAGCTTGCATATCAACTGTTTGAGCCGCTTAATTTAGCGCAAGCAACAGCACAGTAACCTCAACATATTGAAAGAAATAGACATTAGAGAACCTCATGCCTGAATTACCAGAAGTCGAAGTCAGCCGTTTAGGCATTAGCCCACACATTGAAAAACAAACAGTCAGCAAAGTATTAGTACACAATGCCAGCCTTCGTTGGCCTGTGCCAGATGAAGTGAAAGACATTGAAGGGCTGACGATCAACAGTGTGCGCCGTCGAGCAAAATACTTAATGCTCGATACAGATATTGGCAGTGTGATTTTACACTTGGGTATGTCGGGGCATTTGCGCATTGTGCCAATTAGTGAGCCGTTAAAAAAACACGATCATATTGAGATCCACTTCGATAATGGTAAAGCGTTACGTCTAAACGATGCTCGTCGTTTTGGTGCGTGTTTATGGCAAGCACCTAATGAGTCTCATACGTTGTTCGCAAAGCTTGGGCCTGAGCCACTCACCGATGAATTCACTGCCGATCATTTATTTGAATGTTCGCGCAACAAGAAGGTGCCTATAAAGCAATTTATTATGGATAACCATGTGGTTGTGGGCGTCGGTAATATTTACGCCAACGAATCGTTGTTCAAAGCGGGTATTCATCCAAAACGCGAAGCAGGCAAGGTGTCGTTAAAGCGCTATAAATTACTCACGCCAATCATCAAAGATACTTTAGCCGCGGCCATTACCCAAGGTGGTACTACGCTAAAAGACTTCGCACAGTCTGACGGTAAACCTGGTTATTTTGCTCAGCAATTACTGGTTTATGGGCGTAAAGGCGAAGAGTGCGTGACGTGTAAAACCGTACTGAAAGAAATTCGCTTAGGCCAGCGAAGTACCGTGTATTGCCCAAAGTGTCAGAATTAAATGAGAGAAGAGTACGCGAAAAATTATGTCTTGTGAGGTAGCGCTTGCCACCTCACAAAACAAGCGGACTAGAAAATTAAACCACTTCTGAGTAGAGTTGTTGCGCTTGGCTTTGCGTACTAAAACTCCACGCTGACAATATCTGTGTCACTTGCTTTATTCGTAACTCAAAGCTGCTTTTTAAAGCGCGCTCGTGAATGGTGTGGTCGCCGTCACCATAAGGCCCAAAGCCATCTAACGTTGGCACGCCAGCGGCGCTGACTACGTTCGCATCTGACACACCGCCGCGTTGCTCGGTTTTCAGCGGTTCATCTAAGATCATAGCAATCTCATCAAGAAGCTGTTGTTGCAGTGCATCTGGGCTCATCACACCGCGTTGTAAGCCTCCGTTAACGTTAATTTGCACGCCAGTGATCTCCATGGCGAAGCAGATATTTTCTATGCCTTTGAGTAAACGTTGTTGCTCTTTAAGCGTTTTAAAACGGGCTTCGACCATCATATTAGCTTTTGGTGAAATGGTATTGGTGCTTAAACCGCCTGAGATTTTACCGACATTCACGGTGCTGCCTTTTTTTAAATCGGTCAGAGCTGTCATCTCGGTAAGCATATTTGCCAGTGCATAGTTGGCATCGATGCCATCGGCATAATGATTACCGGCATGAGCGGCTTTGCCAATTATTTCAATATCGAACGTGGCAATGCCTTTTCTACCAATGACGACTTCGTGATCTTTACCTGCCGCTTCAAATACCAAACATGCGTCATAGTCTTTGGCGAGTTTTGCAGTTAAATATTTACTGTCATCGCTGCCAGTTTCTTCATCACTGACCAATAAAAAATCGATGTTATAGAGCGGGCCAAATTCCGCTTTTAAGTTACGAAGCGCATTCAGTGCGACAAAGTTACCGCCTTTCATATCGCATACACCGGGGCCATACACCCAGTCGTCATCTTGTTTAAACTCGGTAAAGGTATTGGGTGGAAAAACGGTATCAAGGTGGCCGAGTAACAAGACTTTTTTGCCTGCTCTTTTAGGGGTATGGAAAAGTAAATGATCGCCAATGCTTTCTCTTTGGTAACGGGTCATAGCAAAACCCAAAGGCGCAAGCAGCGCAATCATTTGCTCGCCATGTTCATCAATCCCTGCTTTGTTTTTACTATGAGAATTACAACGAATAAGGGTTGCTAATTCTGCAAAATCTATCTGTGTCATAACGGATTTCCCTGTATTTAATTGCCGCCAGTTTCTCGACACTATGTTTCAAGGAGGTGAATGTTTTATGAACAAATTTTGTTCGCTGCTATTGGTCAAAAAAGTGTCATCTTGATCCGTTTAAATTGCGGCCAACAGCGCAAATAACCCTTTTGCATTAGACCCGTTTTTGAAAACAAGGAGCACATTGTGGCAGCACCTCATGTAGGCATTTGGATGTACGAAAATGGTGGCGGTAAAGCCATCGAGCAAAAGCTAGTTCACGCATTGGCTGAGCGAGGCATTCAAACCTCAACAGGCTTAAATTTGAGAGATGCTAGAGCGCAAGGCGGCTCAATTATGTGTAATGGCATCGCCATGGAAAAGTTAGATACGTTTTTAAGCTATAACGCAGGGCAGCAAACTCAGTATCAGCTTTATTTGTATCAAACATTGAGCGAAACCATTCCGACGCTCAATAACTACAACGCTTTCTCAATTGCTGAAGATAAATTCCGCACCTCTCACTTACTTAGCTCGCAAGGCATCGTAACGCCAGATTACCGTTTATGTCACAAGAACGACATGGACGGCTTGAAGTCAGCCATCCGCGACTTCGGTGGCAAATTGGTTTACAAACCAACCGACGGCTGGGGTGGTGTTGGCATAGTAAAAATTGACTCTGAGCAGGCGCTCGACATGCTAATGCCCTTTTTAAGCCGCACCGACTTACGTTACTTCTACGTAGAGCGCTTTATCAATTATGACAACACCGACTATCGCATTGACATTGTCGATGGCAAATGTGTGGGCTGTTATGGCCGTAAGGCACCGAAAGACGATTGGAAAACCAACATTACTAGCGGTGGCTCTGTATTCGTGCGCGAGCCAAGTGACGAAGTGGTCGATATTGCAGTTAAAGCCACAAAAACACTCGGGTTAGAGATAGCAGGTGTTGACCTTATTTACGACCGAGAGCGAGAAGAATATGTGGTGCTTGAAGTGAATACCATTCCTGCTTTTGCCACGCCAGAACAAGAAGCGCTGGGGATTAATTTTAATCACAGCAAAATCTCGGCCATGGTCGAGCTGATAGACAAAACCGTACAACGCAAACTTTCACTGCAATCTGCCAAGGTGGCTTAAATCATGACGAAGAAAACCTCACTGCCAAAAATCGGTCTGCTTTATTTAGACTATGTACTGCGCTTTTTTGATAAATCTAACTTTAAAGGTTGGCCCGATAAAATTGAGCAAGTGACCTATCATTGGGGTAATGACAAAGCCCGCTTTATTGCAGAAGTGAAACGCAAAAAAATCGACGTGTTAATCGGTAATATTCCAGCTACGGCGTACGAGACATTTCGCGACATTGCCCGTGCTCTACCTGAAGTACGTTTTTTACCATCGTTAGATAGTCAGTTTTCCAATAAATCAAAAGAAAATGTGACGCACTTTTGCCGTAAATACGATTTACCTATCCCACATACGGAAATTTTTTATATTCCTGAAAAAGCGCAGTCTTACCTTGCCTCTGCGACTTACCCGAAGATCATTAAACGCTCTTACGGCCCATCGAATTATGGTGGTTACTTTGTCCATAAGGTAGACAGCTACGAGGAAGCGCAGAGTCTGTTGAGTGAAAAACGTTATTACCCCGTGTACGTACAAGATTTTGTCCCTATGGAAGCAGATATTCGAGTCATGTTAATTGGTCACAAACCTGTTTGTGCGTTTTGGCGTCGTCCGCCTGAAGGGGAGTGGCTGACTAACACCAGTCAGGGCGGCAGCATGGACTACCAAGGTATTCCAAAGTCAGTGCTTGATTTAGCGACTAAAACCTCAAAAGCGGCGAATGCAGAATATTGGGCTTGTGATATCGCGCTAGGAAAAGATGGAAAACTACGCATTTTAGAGTGTGCGACTGCCTTTGCAGCCTTTCCTTATATTCGTGATTGGATTGGCCAATATTTGATGTGGCTATTGGGCGAAGGACGTTTTCATAAACCAAATATTCCTATTTATAACTGGGAAGAGTTGGGCAAAATCGATGCACGCTTTCTGCGTACTATGCGCCATATTGGTTTTTCTACATATACGCCAAGCCAAGACTGCGGCGAATTATTTACCGATATGACAGAGCAAAGATATCCAATCTTTGATACTCAATACCGCGCGGGTGAAGAGTGGCCGAGTGAGATCTGGAATCTACAAGATAACTTTAAGTTGCCAGCCAAAGTGGTGCCTGCGTCAGCTATGCAACCAGTGCCGGGTAGTGATGAAGTCATGTCTGAAACAGATTTGCCGAATGTGGCATTTGATGAGTCACAAATTCGCGCCATGCTGGGTGAAGTCAAAGGCGTGGGTGACAAAATGATTGATGACATCTTAGCGACGTTTGGCGCAACTGGTGTGGTTGAGGCTTTAAATACTGAGCCTGAACAGCTATGTGTTGTTAAAAATCTCAAAGCGAAAAAGCTAGAGAAAATCGTCGATCACTGGCACGCCTTTACAAAAGCATAAACGGGAAGCAGGCATGAAAATACAATACGCGTCGTATCAAGACACCATCGACTTTTTGCAAAAAGCGATGAGTGAACATCCGCATTTAATACGTCTACAAAGTATCGGTGAAACTTGGGAGGGCAGGCCCATTATGCTGGTTACTTTGTCATTAGATGTCACCTATGCGGATGACAAACCCGCGTTATTGTATACGGGCACCATTCACGCTCGGGAATGGATAGGGAATGAGTTAGCGATTAAGTTTATTCAGTATGTCATAGACAATTATCGCTTTAACCCTAAGTTACAAACAGCGTTAACACGAAACACGCTGTATATGGTGCCCTGCCTAAACCCTGACGGCTTTGAGTACTCGCGTAATCACTTTTCATTTTGGCGTAAAAACCGCCGCAATAATGGCGATGGCACTTTTGGAGTGGATCTTAACCGCAACTTTGACGCTAAATTCATGCGAAACAGTAATACGCAATCGAACACTTACGGTGGTCCGCATGCGTTTTCAGAGCCTGAAACCTGCGCCATTCGTGACTTCGTCGAAAAGCGCAGTAACATTTGTATTGCCCTTGACTACCATTCACAGGGGAATGTGTTCTTTCCGGCTCATAAGTTTAATCATGAAGTTGAGATTGAAGGCACAGATTTAAATGTGTTGTGTGCCAACATGAACAACGAGATTAAAAAGGTCACGGGGCGCCAGTATGGTATTCATCGTGGCAAGCCGCCAGCACAGCTTATTCATGGCAGTGGTCGCGAGTATTACTATCGCAAAGGGATTATTGCCACTGTGGTCGAGGTAGGGACCCGCAACATTCCTGATTATATGAAGAATATGGCGCAAAGCGTGGCCGAGAATATTCCAGCGGTTGCCTATGCTTTGGGTGAAGCCATTAACTACTCAAACCTTGCGCCTGCAAGAGTGCCTGATTTCACTATTAAGCAAGTGGGTCACGATAGTGTGGAGTTAGAGTGGGAATATGAGCAGCGAGAAGATATTTATTTTGAGTTATACCGCGCTGAACATAATAAAAGCCCCTGCAATGAAGCCAACTTAGTGGCAATTACCAAGTCATTGTCGTTCACCGATACACAACTAGAAAGCGGACAGTTTTATTTTTACAACATCCGTGCTGTCGATAAAGTCACAAAAATTAAATCGCCGTTTAGTCCAGAACTGCGTTTAAAAACCTTGTTGGCAGAGCATCAATGTAGCCGAACGTTATTCCCAGCCAAAGAGCAAGTTGGGTATTTAAGTGCTAACTATCAGCAAAAGGCACGCGAGCGCTTTGGTTATAACTCGATGTTTATTGGTGTCGATAAAAAGCGTGGCACGAGCGTGGGTGTCGTGGTATTCGATTTGGCGAATATCCCAGAAGGCTCGCATATCGATCGGGCGGAATTTTTCCTATATCCGATGAATCGGGTGAATGCGAAAATAGAGAAGTATGGCGAATGGTCTATATCGGTGCTCGATCCAAACCAAATCGATAACATTTATGACTACAGTGCCATTTGTGAGGCGCCAGCTTTGCATACGCTGGGGCAAACGATTGAGTCAGATAAGATGACCCAAGGTATTTGGCTTAAATGGTCGTTTAATGGCGTCGAGCGAGATTTGATCTCTCAACTGTTAGACGATCAAAAACTGATCTTACGCCTGCAAGGCCCAACCAGTTTACCGCTAGGTAATGACTCACAAGTAATGCAATTCGACATTGGCTATGGGCCATTTGGTAGCGGCTTACATTATCGCCCTAACTTAGAGCTGGTCTATCAATTACCAGAGCAAAGCTTAAAACTGACGCCAAACAGCTGTAATACTATTTATCAAGAGAAAGTGATTGCGGATAGCTTATGTTCTGGTTTCGACGACCAAGGTGAAATCGTCTACGGGCAAATGGCATTTGAGCATCAACATGAGTTAGAGCCAGAGAAAACCGTGTTCACCCAAGCTTGCTTAACCTTGTACAGCCAAAACTCACTGCCATCGAGCAAAGACGTACGCTTTACCGTAGAGTTGGTGGAGTTAAAAGACGTCGACTTTAAACACGTTAAACAGCGTCAGAAAATCGAATATATCGGCTATGAAGTAAGTAATGCCCAACTTAAAGAGCGCACCGCACACGACTTTATGTTTGACAGCTACAGCTTGAAAGAACTGGCGCGTTTGCATCAAACACAAACCCCATATTACTTCGTTATTCGAGCTACAGCTGAGTCACAGGCTAAAAATGCGTTAATTGAGTGGAGTAATGCTGAGTTAAATATTCGTTATATAAACCGTCGTAATCAAGCTTTACCCGCGCCAACAGAGTTACAAGCACAGGTTGAAAATGGGGTGGTAAAACTAACTTGGCAAAACCCAGAGAGTGATGATTTTGTCGGCTGTTTTGTGGTGCGAAATTGCTTCCACCCACCGCGTTCTCCGTTTGATGGTGTAAAGCTATACGGTGGGCCAGATGAATATACGCTCGATAATTTTGGTAACCCTGATATTGCTAAATATTATGCGGTGTTTAGTTACGACCATGCGCCAAACTATTCAGAGCCCGCGGCGGTGTATTATTTGAGTAATAACAAAGAGTGATTAACGAGTTTTAGGTGGTTTTGTAGGTCGTCATTTATGGCGAAAAGTTTGAAGCTAAACGGTGGCAGTTCAAGGAGTTGGGGCCGTTAATTTAGTGCGAAAAATTTAATATTTCATCAGGTATTGCACTAAGCATTTTGTCGCGCTAAAGCACGACCTACAGTTGGTCATGTAGGTCGTCATTTATGGCGACAGGTTTGAAGCTAAAAGGTGGCAGTTCAAGGAGTTGGGAGCGTTAATTTAGAGCGTAAAAATTAATATTTCATTAGGTATTGAACTAAGCATTTTTGTCGCGCTAAAGCACGACCTACAGGTGATTGTGTAGGTCGTCATTTATGGCGACAAGTTTGAAGCTAAAAGGTGGCAGTTCAAGGAGTTGGGGCCGTTAATTTAGTGCGTAAAATTAAGCATTTCATCAGGTATTGCACTAAGCATTTTTGTTGCGCTAAAGCACGACCTACAGGTGATTGTGTAGGTCGTCATTTATGGCGACAGGTTTAAAGCTCAAATGGTGCCACACCCACAGCTTGCATGGTGTAACCGGTTTGCGCTAATTCGCCACTCCAAGTCTCAACTTTGATAATCCCTGTGACTGTGATTGCATCGTATAAACTTTCGATTGGCACACCGTTTTTGATTTTTACATGGACGATCTGATTTGGTGGCGGCGGTGGCACATGAATACACGCGCCAAAATACGGCACTAATAAAAACTCAGTGATCACTTCGCTGTCACCTTCAAGGGGTACAACAAAACCCGGCAAACTCACTGACTGACCATCTAATGCTGTTACCACCGGGGCGTCTAAGTCTGGTTGCACCCAGTTTTGATCTGCGCCATCGTGGCTGGCTGCATCTTGATTACTAATTTGCACATGACCTTGTGGGATTAAGTCTTCCCAAAAAATTTCTTTCGGTGCTTGGGCAAAACTCAGTGCACTAAAGCACAAAGCAAAGCAGAGTGAAAATAATTTCATACTTAAGATAACCTTTTAAACTTTAATACTCATACCGTCGCTGAGTGAATAATAATAGGCGCGCAATGCAGGGAAGAGCCCCATCACAGTGCCAGCCAGCATAATAGCGCCCAATAGCTTAACTTCATAGCTGCTGAGCATAGAAAGCGACAAGCTAATACCAAACTGTGTCTGTAACACAGGTTGCGCTAGCAAGATTGCCACAAAGAATAATGTCGTGCCGAGCAGGCAACCGAGTAGCGTGATGATCACCGCTTCACTGGTTAGCAAACTGAAAATATGCCAAGGGCGTGCGCCGACAGATCGCAGAATGGCCAGCTCACGACGTCTTTGATTAAGCGTTGCGAGTAAGGTTGTCAGCATACCGAGTAAGCTGATGATCACCACCACGATTGAAAACAGCAATAAGATTTTTTCGACAATATCTAACATGCCCCACAGTTCGCGCAAGGTGACGCCGGGCATAATGGCCAGCAGTGGCTCGCCTTTATATTGGTTGATATTACGACGAACTTGCAAAGTATAAAGAGGTGAATCAAAACCCATTAGAAACGCAGTGATTTGCTTTGGCTCACCAATTAAATCGCCCGGTTCACTTTCAACAAGTTGGTGAGTTTTATGCTGATGCTCGCCATGACTATGGTCGTCATGCTCATGCTCGCCATGACTGTGGTCGTCATGTGAGTGATGATCATGATCTTCATGCTTATGCTCATCATGAGAATGAACTGATTCGTTTGGTGGTTTATTAATCGCCTTTCCAATCATGCGCGGCGAAGCGTTATGACCAGAACCATGCATTTCATCGATGGCGATAAGTGGCACATGTACAGTTCGGTCAACTGGCGTGCCGGTCGGCTTTAAAATACCGACTATGGTCATTGGATTATCATCATGATGGTGAAAACTGGTGTTACCCATACCATGAGAAATCACGATTTGTTCTCCGAGATGGTAGTTGAGCTTTTTCGCCACATCGCTGCCGAGAACTACTTCGCGACCATTATGAAATGCGCGACCATGTTCAAATGCCAGCATTTGCTTTTTCCCGTAACGGAAATGGGTGAAGTAGCTGCTATCTGTGCCTAATACCGCATGTCCCTTGTGGCTATCACCAAGGCTTATCGGAATAGTCCATGCCACACCGCGTTGCTGTTTAATGTATTCATAGCTTTGCCACTGCACAGCATTGTTGGCATGACCTATTCGAAATACACTTGAGAGCAAAAGCTGTATGTCGCCCGTGCGCGCACCGACAATTAAATCTGTACCAGAAATGGTATTGGCGAAGCTGCTTTTTGCTTCTTGTCTTACTCGCTCTATCGAGAGTAGCAGCATCACACTGATGGCGATGGTGAACAAAGTGAGTAGTACGCTCGATTTACGATTCCAACTGCTTTTGAAAGCCAGAGATGCTAGGTTCATTGTGCCGCTCCGTTAATCTCATGCAAACTCACTTTTCTATCGAATAGCTGCGCCAAGCTGTGGTCGTGACTGACAAATAAAATGGTAGCTTGGTATTTTTCTGCTTGGTTAAACAAGGTTTCAATAAAGGCTTCACGGCTGTCGGCATCAAGTGCTGAAGTCGGTTCATCGGCAATGATAAGCTCTGGCTGACCAATAAATGCCCGTGCAGCAGCCACTCGCTGTTGTTGACCGATACTTAATTCACTGACTGATTTGGCTTGTAAAGTGTGGTCTATCCCTAAATTTTCTAGCAAATCAATAGCGCTTTGCTGTAAAGATTGAGTGAGTTTGCTTTTTCGCATTTTAGAGTATTGGCAGCCAAGCATGACGTTTTCAATAGGGTCTAGAAATGGCAGCAAATTAAAGTTTTGAAAAATAGTCCCAATATGGTCGGCCCTAAATTGATCTCGTTTTGCGGCTGAGAGTTGGCGCATTTGCGTATCTAAAATTTTAATATCACCCGTTTGAATGGCATTAATACCTGCTAATAATCCGAGCAGGGTCGATTTACCACTGCCACTTGGGCCATGTAAAAAAATCCGTTCGCCTTGGCTAATTGTTAACTCAGTAATATCTAGCGTAGGGGCGGGGTGTTTAGGCCAGCTAAATACGAGGTTGTTTATCTCAATCATAATGGGCTCAATAAACTAAAAACACTGTGATGGTATAACAGTTTTCTCATCGGCTAAACTCTGCTCGGTTTAATTACCAAAATTCAACGATAAACCCCACATTTAGCAACATAAGAGTTCGGGTTTAGTTTGTGATTTAAGGGTCTTGCGATTATTATATGCACTTCTAACCCCCTCATATTTTTTGCACCCCTTAGCAAGGTGCATCCGGCCTTGGAGTAATAATGAGTAGCTACAAAGTTTTAGAAGTGAATGATGATCTACCGATCCGCACAAAAGGTGCCGTTCACAGTGGTAAAGTTCGTTCAGTTTATTGGTTAACCGACGAAGACAGTGCGCGTTTAATCGAAGAAAAAGGTTACGATGTACCTAAAGGTACGGAGTTGGCGATCATGGTAATTTCTGATCGTATTTCTGCGTTTGACTGCATTTGGCAGGGCGAAAATGGCTTAAATGGTGTACCAGGCAAGGGTATTGCACTAAACAGCGTGGCATCACACTGGTTTAAGTTATTCGATCAAGCAGGTCTTGCGGGCAACCACATTGTAGACATTCCTCACCCTTATGTGTGGATCGTGCGTAAAGCAAGCACGGTACGTGTTGAAGCGATTGCGCGTCAGTACATTACAGGCAGCATGTGGCGTGATTACAGTAAAGGCGTGCGCAACTTCTGTGGTATTGAGCTACCTGAAGGGCTTGAAGCCAACCAAAAGTTAGATGAAGTACTGATCACTCCGTCTACAAAAGGCATTATCACTGACGTACCAGAAGTACCACCAGTGGATGATGTCAACATCACACGTAAAAACATCACAGATAACCTAGCTGCATTTAACTTCAAATCAGAAGCTGATGTGGCTCAGTACGAAAAGCTATTAACAGAAGGCTTTGCATTGATCAGCAAAGAACTTGCTGAGCTTGATCAGATCTTTGTTGATACCAAGTTTGAGTTTGGCTACGTAGAGCAAACTGATGGCACAGAACAGCTAATTTACATTGATGAAGTGGGTACGCCTGATTCATCTCGTATTTGGGATGGCCCAGCTTTCCGTGATGGTAAAGTAATCGAAAACTCGAAAGAAGGTTTCCGTCAGTTACTAATCAATAACGTGCCAGACAGCGATGTATTGCTTAATAAAGACAGAATGCCTGAGCGTGAGCAACTGGCACAAGATTACAAGCTACCTGTAGATGTGATGATGTCAGTATCAGACACTTATGTAGGTATTGCGAGTAAGATTGTTGGTCGAGAGTTAACAATTCCTGCTGATCCGCGTGCAGAAGTGATTTCTATCCTTGATAGTGAATATGGCCTTATCGATTAAAAAATGAGTTGAAGTCCTAATAGGGGCTAAGACCTAAAGCTATAAAATCCTCAGTCTGATAATACTAAAAACTTGTATTATCAGGCTTTATTCGCAAAACCCTTGCAATTAACAAGGTTATCCCTTTAACTAACCTAAGATCTCGGTCAATGAATTTAAGGCAATATTGGTCTATATTCATAACCAACTCAGAATTCTAATTTCACTGCGCAAATTGTTGTGGCTAATGTTTAGTAAGCAGCGTGCAAAAGGAACATCATGAGCACCACTTTAAAACAACGTATTATTTTACTGTGTGTCGGGCTTGTATTGCTTACGGCAATCACAAGCTTAGTAAGCTTCTGGTGGTCGACAAATCAATATAACGATAAACAAGTGCAACAAGGTATTAAAGTTGCGCAAAACGTTTATCAACAATACCTAAAAGCCAAGGAACGTTTATTAGTAACCGCATCTACGGTATTAACGGCTGATTTTGGTTTCAAACAAGCTGTGGCGAGTCGCGATCAAGACACTATTCAAAGTGCATTATTTAATCATAGTAACCGCATTGATGCAGATCTGATGCTGTTGATGGATCTAAAAGGCAATGTCATTGCGTCTAACAAAGAAGGATTGGTGTTACCAAAAAATAGTCAGACTCTGATGAGAAAGCTACTTAGTAATGGTAAAGAGTCAACTTTCATTGTGATAGGTGATCAGTTATACCAAACCATTATTCTGCCAGTTAAAGCGCCAAGAACGATCGCTCTAAGTGTGGTTGGATTTGCCGTTAACGAAACAATAGCGAAAGAGTTAAAAGAGTTAACTGGCGTAGAGATGAGTTTTATTTCTCACGCGACAGGTCTAAAAGCCAGTTCAATAGAGCTACCAAATGAACAGAGCGATCTTCTAGCCTTCATTCATGGTCAGACAACAACACGCTGGCTTTCTGACTACCCGGTTTTTATAAGTGCCGAAGTGCCTTTGCCTGCTTTATCGAGTAATCCCATTAGCGTTATTCTCAGTGCAAACCTAACAGAGCAATACGACGAATTTGATCAGCTAGTATTAAGCATCATTTTATTGTCGTGCGGTACTATAGTGCTTGGTTTCTTAACCAGCGGATTTTTAGCAAATAACTTGACGACCCCACTTCAGCATTTGACTGAGATGGCAAAGCGCTTCTCAAAAGGGGACTATAGTGCGGGTTTAACGGATCACAGTCCAAGTAAGGAGATCTGTGAGTTAGTAGATGCTTTCCAAGAAATGGGTGAAGACATTCAAGCTCGTGAGAAGCAAATTCGCTTTCAAGCTCAGCACGACCATTTAACGGGCTTTTATAATCGCTCTGCGGCCCTAGAGCGCCTTTCGAAAAAGTTAAAAAGCAATCCTACCTTGTATTTAATTGCGATTGATATACGAGGTTTACGCCACATCAATGACAAGCTAGGTCCTAGAGTTGGTGATGATTGTATTCGCGCGGTTGCTAAGCGAATTGAAGAAGTTACTAAAGACTCTAATGGTTTACATGCACGGATTGGTGGCGATGAGTTTTTAGTGGTTATGGAGCCAACAGTGGGGAGTACTGTTGAAGCCTGTGTCGCTAAGCTTAATCAAGCGTTAGTAAAAAGCTACATGATCCGTAATTTAGATATATCGCTGCGCTTTAGTATGGGGGTGGTGATTTATCCCGAGCAGGCTGATAACCCCGAAGACTTGGTGCGTAGAACCTTGATAGCAGTCGATACGGCAGCGCAAGATAGTCATGAAATTTATTATTATCAAGATGGTGAAGACGAAGAGCACTTAGCCCGACTCAAATTGATTGATGAATTAAAGCAGGCACTTACGAATGATGATGGGCAATTGTTTATGGCCTATCAACCAAAGTTAAACTTGAAAACTCAACAAATTGATAAAGTCGAAGCGCTGATCCGTTGGCATAAACCTGATGGTCAATGGGTATCGCCAGAGCTATTTATTGATCTTGCTGAACAATCAGGTTTGATTGTTGATTTGACACAGTGGGTTGTTTCGACGGTAGTAAAACAGGTCGCAGAGTGGCAGCAGCAAGGTATTTCGATGAAAGCAGCGATTAATGTGTCAGCACAAGATATTGCCCATGATGACTTTTTCCCGCATTTAGAGGCTGAATTATCACGTTTCAAAGTACCGCCTGCATTAATCACCGTGGAGCTCACAGAACGCGATATGATAGAAAATGAAGAGAAGGGCATCGCTGCACTTAAAGCCTTAAAAGCACTCGGGGTGATGATTTCATTGGACGACTATGGAGTAGGTCAAACCTCGCTGGGGCGCCTTAAAATGCTACCAATTGATGAGTTAAAATTAGATAAAGTATTTATCCTAAAACTTGATGAATCGCAGCAAGATCAACACATCGTACAGTCAACAATCACGCTTGGTCATCAATTAGGCTTTTCTGTGGTTGCAGAGGGGGTTGAAAACTTAGCATCGTTAAACCTACTCGATCAAATGCAATGTGATTATGCTCAGGGGTATTATCTCAGTAAGCCACTACCTTCGGCTGAATTCCTGAATTGGTTAGGGGATTATCATCAGGCTGGGTAGTGATGAATTTTAGAAAAGCCGCATGATGCGGCTTTTCTATTTCTATGGCTTATATGGATTCTCAAGCCTTTCTTTTACAGCATTAAAGTGAGCCATTTCATCGCTTAGATTGCCCCAAGCTTGAGGTAACAGGTATTCAGATTTCAAATAACTCAAAAACTTATCTACGAGAATGTGATCAACTTCTTGCTCTTCTATACCTTTTAAAGTTTGGATCAACTCAGTTACGTTTTTACAATGATGGACTAAACCATCAATATTGAAAAATGCATTGCCAAGCGTAATAACATTTTTCCCGAGTAATAGAGATTCCATACCAACAGTTGAGTTAATTGTAATAACAGCGAGCGAGTCTTCAATCAGTTCTTGCGTGTTGTTACCATTTGCAAAAATAATATCTGGGTGCTTATTGTGTAACTCAGAGAAGTTTCTTGGCCAACTCGGATGCTCTTTAATTACAAACTTAAATGGTTGCCAAGAAGAACTTTTCTTTAGCTCTTCTAAAGATTCTTCTAAAGTTGCGTAAAACGTTTCCATATTTGGCACCCAAGGAGAGTGACATACTATTTGAGTGTCATTAGGCACTTGAAATGGCACGAATATATATCTGCTTGGTAGCTTTGTCTCATCGATGTCTTTTTTGCGTTGCTTGTGTGGGGCTCTTGCAACAAGCTGAGTTTGTCTTTGTTCAACATCACCTTGCCAATTGAGATAAAACTCTTTGCTTCTAGGCACCGAATTAAGTGCATTGACGCCTTTAGGATCTAATGTGGTTGTATTGGGTAACAAGCCATTTTCGAATAATATAGTCTCTTTTCCTAATGCTTTTGCAACTATATAGGGTGTTCGATTTGGTTGCTTCATACCATTCCAAAGGATAACCGTCGTGCATGGATGTTGCTCTAAAAAATTATAGTAGTAATTGGCACGTGCTTTCTCAATTTTGGTGTAGCTGAAGCGAAATAACTTGTTGAGTAATTTAGACTTCTTTAAAACAGGGTAACGAACTTCTTTCCTTTTCATGTGCACATCTACTAAGTCATTCAAATCTATTGAATTCAACTCTGGTCGATAGTTAAGTGACGGAAAGCATAATTGTTTTAAAGCGTGAAGCTGCGCATTATTACCTAAAAAATGCACGAGCTTTTCGTAATATCTGTAATGGGAAGATTTACGTGATATAAATAAGTAGTTTTTTGCAGTCATTTAATTCAAGTGCCTGATTAAGTAATAGTTGAAACGATTGGGTTGGTTAATGAATTGAGTTTTGATGTCACTTTATTATTGTAATAGTGTCGTGACTAAGGGTAATTAGCATCAAAATATAGCCCAATAGTTATGTACGCCAAATTTTAACAACTGCATGCGAAGCTGCAAAGGTAATAATAAGAAGAAGCTAAATTAGGTTGTTTAGAGACTCATTACTTAGAATTTCTTTGGAGAATAATTTGAAAAACATTAGGTCTTGCGAGTGGTTAAACGAAAACATTAAGAGAGTTCATGTCTTCGATGCTGGCATAGTGAGTGCAGGCGTAAAAGGAGCATATTGCCCTCAAGCGATTATTCTTGGTGCCAAACGATTTGATATTAAAGATGCGCTGTGTGAACCAGAAGCAAAGCTTTCAAGCACCATGTGTGGTGCGCAGCAGTTTCAGGCAGAAATGCGCCAGCTAGGCGTGAATAATACTGATACAGTGATTGTTTATGACGACAAAGGCCTTTTCAGTGCCGCACGCGCTTGGTGGATGTTCAAAAGTATGGGCTTTGACGAAGTATACGTACTAGATGGTGGCTTAGTGCGTTGGCTTGAATTGGGTTTACCTACTCAGGCTGAGTACAGTCAAGCTAAAGCTATAGGTGATTTTGTCGCTCATCCAAAAGTGGGTTGCTTCATTGATAAGCATGCGGTTCTTAATGCCATAGACGATCCTAATACCTTATTGCTCGATGCGCGCAGCTATAAACGTTTTACAGGCGAGGAGCTTGAGCCTAGAGCCGGAATGATTTCGGGTCATATTCCAAACAGTAAGAGTATGCACTATGCGAGTGTGCTCGATGAAAGCAAATGCTTAAAACCAATTTCCGAATTACATGCAAGATTGAAAGCTTTGGGGGCTGAAGATAAGTCTCTTCAGTTTAGCTGCGGCTCGGGCATAACAGCCTGTATTTTGGCAATGATAGCTGATGAATGTGGTTATCAAGATTTAGCTGTGTACGATGGCTCATGGTCAGAATGGGGCAATGCTGAACATGACCTACCCATAGAAGTAGGCGAAGTATAAGTGACTGCTTAACCAGAGTTCGGGTTACTTATAAGGGCAATGGCGGCAGCCGTTGCCACAGCACTTACCCCGTTTTAAGTGCGCCCAACGACTCATCACTAGCAAGCCATTTTCTATTTCGTAATCAATGCCTTCAATAAAATTAGTATCGTTTTGATAAGGTCTTGCGAGCGCAAGCTGCTCCTTAATAGGTTTGCTTTTAATACCTTGTATGTAAGCCCTAATATTTTTTATTAAACAAGCGCGACATACGCAGCCAGATGACTCGGAAATAGGTAGAATATTTGGCAGTGTCATACACCAGCAATCAGTATCGGCACTACATTTTAAAGTTTGCTGGCATTGCGAGCAGTTCATGGATACATTCGAATAAGAGAAATTTACGTGAATAATAACATGACTCATCTAGAGGCGGTTAAAGCCATTGTGCACTTTAGTGAAAAGCGTTCAGAGGCATTTTCAGTATTACTCTCTGCCTCGCAATCAGAGGTAGTTTATTGTGTTAGCAATCAAGATGTGCTCATTGTATTAGATAAGGTATTGAGTAAGCAGTTAGATATTGATGAATTAGAAATGTGGGCACAGTTACTCGACATGCGAGAAGACATTGATACACAACAAGTGGAAGGCGCATTGTATGCTTTGAGTAATCCTGAGCAGATGGGAGAGTTAAGTGTTAAGAAGCTTCAAACATTGCGGCAGGTTTTGAGCGGTTGAGTAATTTATAAAGCAAAAGTAAAAAAGCAGCCGAAGCTGCTTTTTTTAATACGTAAAACTTGAAGCAAGTTTATTTATGATAAGCCAAACACGCTTCAACTTCGTTCTTAGAACCAAGAATGACCGCAACGCGCTGGTGGATGTCATTTGGTTGAATATCCATAATACGCTCTTCACCTGTGTGCGCTAAACCGCCCGCTTGCTCTACTAGCATTGCCATTGGGTTTGCTTCGTACATTAAACGAAGTTTGTATGGTTTTTCTGGGTTTTTGGTATCTGCAGGGTAAGTAAATAAACCACCGCGGCATAATACACGGTGTACGTCACCAACCATGGCTGCAATCCAGCGCATGTTAAAGTTTTTACCGCGGGGGCCAGTATCGCCAGCTAACAAATCTTGAATGTAGTTCTTCATTGCTGGTTGCCAGTGACGCTGGTTAGACGCATTAATAGCGAACTCTTTGGTATCTTCTGGAATTTTCGCAAAGTCTTCAGTTAATAAGAAGCTGCCATGCGTCTTATCAAGCGTGAAAATACGAGTGCCTTTACCTGTAGAAAGCGCAAGCGTTGTTGATGGGCCATATAGTACATAACCCGCTGCAACTTGCTTGTGACCCGGTTGCATGAAGATAGCAGGATCCGCAGGATCTGAATCTTTAGGCGCTTGCATGATTGAGAAAATCGTACCAACGAGTGAGTTGATGTCGGTGTTTGAAGAGCCATCAAGTGGGTCGAACGCGACGATGAAGTCTGCGTCAGGGTTGCCTGCTACTGTGTAGTCTTCTTCTTCCGATGCAATCGCTTTTACATAGCCAGACTCTAATAAGATGTCTTTTAAAAGCTGGTTAGACAGCACATCAAGCTTCTTCTGAGTTTCACCTTGAATGTTTTCGTCTAATGTTGAACCTAATACGCCAGAAAGTGCGCCTTGGCCAACACGGAATGAAATTTCTTTACAAGCCGCAAGGATAGTGCGGATCAATGAAACTAACTCTCTAGAACAACCGTCTTCAATTAACACCGGAGGAAGTCTACGCATAGTAAATAGTCCTGATAACGTTATGGTCGCAGCCAAGTATAGTGTGAGAGGGGGCTGCGTGCCGCGCTGAATTTTGTCTTAAATAGCTGTTAAACAGATTGGATAAATTATACTGTAATGTTTATACCAATTTTATTAAATGCATGAACATTCTAGCGAGCTAAATAACTCTGTAACTTCGTTAAAAATTTCTTATATAGAACAACTATATGTCGTAATTTTTGCCTTGCTACAGTGCTATTTTTCGACGCAATAATTGCTCATTGCTTCAATGCAATTGGTATAGCAACCACTTAAAACCTCTAATAACAAAGATAAGATTATGCGAAAAATTGGATTTTTACCTGTCATATTCTCAGCTTTGCTGGGCACTATGATAACCCAAGCGCACGCCGCAATTAAGTCTATTGATGAGTTTACTGAAAAGTTTAATCATTTTCCGGGTCATTACTCCTTTTATGCCGACACGCAAAGCGGCAAAATTTACCTTGATGTTGATAAGTTCAAGCAGCCATTTTTACTACAATTTAGTTTGCCGTACGGGGTAGGTTCGAATGATATCGGCCTAGATAGAGGTCAACTAGGCGGTACCCATATCGCGCAATTCGAGCGCTTTGGCGACAAAATCATGCTTCGCGCCTTAAACACTTATTATCGTGCGAGCTCGAATAACTCCGCTGAAAAGCAAAGTATCAATGAGGCGTTTGCGTCAAGTATTTTGCAAGGCTTTAAAGTTGTTGCTGAAGACAATGACAGCGTCTTGATTGATTACACGCCTTATCTGTTAGCAGATGTGCATGGTGTGAGTCGCACACTAGCAAATCGTAAACAGGGTAGCTTTAATTTAGATAGTTCGCGCAGTGCGGTATTTATGCCTCGCTCAAAAGCATTTGTAGATAACACTGAGCTTGAAGCCGTCTTAACGTTTAAAGGCAGCAAGCCGGGCGAATATGTTCGTCAAGTCAGTGCAGATCCATATGCAGTGACAGTTCACCAGCATCACTCTTTAATTAAATTACCTGATGACGAGTATCAGCCTCGCCAATTCCATGCGCAATCTGGATATTGGAGCATTGAGCACAAGGATTACTCGGCTCCGCTGAACGAATCTATGCTGGTGCGTTATATTCCTCGTCATCGTTTAGCTAAAAAAGATCCGACGGCAGCGCAAAGCGAAGCGGTTGAGCCGATTGTGTATTACCTTGACCCAGGTGTTCCTGAGCCAGTTAGAACTGCATTATTAGATGGTGCACGCTGGTGGGAGCAAGCGTTTGAAGCAGCCGGCTATAGCAATGGCTTCCAAGTGAAAATTTTACCAGAGCATGCTGATCCTATGGATGTTCGCTATAACGTGATCCAATGGGTGCACAGAGCAACACGTGGTTGGTCGTATGGTTCTTCGATTATTGACCCGCGTACGGGTGAGATCATCAAAGGCCATGTCACATTAGGCTCATTGCGAGTTCGACAAGATATCCTAATTGCAGAAGCGCTAGCAGCGCCTTTTGTGAAAGGTGATGAAGTAAACGCACATTTACAGAATATGGCCCTTGATCGTATTCGTCAGCTAAGTGCCCACGAAATAGGTCATACGCTGGGTATTGCGCATAACTTCTCGGCGTCTGTTAAAAACAGGGCGTCTGTAATGGATTATCCACACCCATTGGTTGGCTTCGATACGCAAGGACAGCTAGATATTTCTAAAGGCTATGCCAAAGGTATGGGCGATTGGGATATTCAAGCGGTGAAATATGGTTATAGTGATTTCAGAGGTAAAGACGAAGCAACTGAGCTTGCCAATATCATCACTGAAAATCACAATAAAGGTTTAGAGTTTATTTCAGACCCTGATGCACGCCCGCAAGGTGGTGCTCATCCAACCGCACATTTATGGGATAACGGTGAAAACCCAGCCTCAGAATTACTGCGTGTACTCGATATACGTCAGCAAGCGTTAAACTCATTCGGTATTAATAACATTAAAACTGGTGTTGCTCTGTCTCAATTAGAAGAGAAATTAGTACCCCTGTTTTTATTCCATCGCTACCAAGTTGAGTCAGCTGTGAAACTTATCGCAGGTATTGATTACGATTATGAAGTACGTAGCGAACGTGCTGTTAAAGGTGCGAAAATTGTAGATAAAGCGACACAGCAACAAGCACTAACGGCGATGCTAAAAACGCTTGAGGCTGAGCAGTTGATGATCCCTGAAAGTATCTTAGCGTTGATCCCACCTAAAGCATACGGTGAGCGTAAAACCCGTGAAAGTGTTTATGGTCGCACAGGCTTAGCACTTGATGCCATGGCGTTGCCGGAAGTGGCGGCAAACCATAGCTTGAAACTACTGTTAAACGCTGAACGCTTAAACCGTTTATCGCAGCATAAAGCCCGTGATAATCAGCATTTTGGTTTGAGTGACCTAATGAATACACTATACAGCAAGGTCTTTGAAGCGGATAGTTCATCAGGTATGGCACAAAAGCTGACTCAGCGTGTGCAATTTTTAACAGCAGCACGACTAGCCCAGTTAGCCAGTTCAAATAAAGTTGAGCCAGAAGTACAAGCGCAGTTGCGCTTTCAATTGATGCGAGTAGCAAAACAATTTGACCAAAGATCATTGTTTAGCAGTGTGAGTGAAGACACGGCATTTAGACATGACCTTGCACGTCAAGTAAAAGCGTTTTTAGAATCAGGAAAATGGCCAAAAGCCTATGCAGCATTAAAGATGCCGCCCGGTTCACCAATTTAATTTTCAATCTAAAGAGCGCAAATAAGCGCTCTTTTTGTTACGTTTTCTTACAATTAAATAATCATTTTATTTACTTGAGAAATATTCAATTAATATCTTGCTAGCTTGTCCCCTTTTTGATAGTTTATTTTTGTGACCTTGGGTCACACTCAATAAGGAAAGTCACTATGAAATTGAAGTTAAACAAAAAGAAAGTAAAAAACTTAAGTTTAGATAACTCACAAGCTGTTTTAGAAGCAACGCCGCACATTGCTGGTGGCCGTCCAGTGTTTGCAAAAACTGAGGTTTGCCATACAAACCCTTGCATCACGATTACTACTTTACCGCCGAGCTACAGAAACGACTGTTTATCTTAATAAACGAAAGTTTTAGAAAATTACTCTATTCATCATTGGTCCTGATGTTATGTAAATAACTCATTCAGAGATATCAAGCCTACTCATTTAAGGAAAATAAAATGAAACTTAAACTAAATAAAAAAAGTGTAAAAAACCTTTCAAAAGACGACAAAGCACTACCAGTAAATGCAACTCCAGCGGTAGCGGGTGGTGCTAATACTTCGCGATGCTACACTGATACAGGTTCAATCGCGTGTGATAGACCAACAACTTACACATTAAGTATCGAGATTTGTAGAACACTTCCATGTGACATCATGTAATTGAACATCCGATGATAAAAGCCACCTTAGGTGGCTTTTTTAGTTTTAAAACACAACTCATTAATTAACTGAGTGATCTTCTCTTGCGAAGGTTTGATTTTCTCCATTGCTAAAAACTCATCAGGCTGGTGGGCTTGCTCTATAGAACCCGGACCCATGACAATAGTCTCACAGCCAAGTTGCTGTAAAAATGGTGCTTCAGTGCAGTAGTTTACCGCAATGGCTTGTTCCCCAGAAACCGCTTCGGCGAGTTTTACCAAGGCGCTGTCAGTTGTGCCAGTAAAGGCCGGAATAGGGTCATGTAAGTCGATAACCGCGACACTATTTGGGTATTCATCATTAATGGGTTTAACCGCTTCTAGCAATAATAATTGCAGCTCTTGAATACTCAGCCCGGGTAATGGACGAATGTCTAAGTGCAACTCACAGCAGCCACAGATACGATTAGCATTATCCCCTCCATGAATATGCCCTAGATTTAGAGTGGGGTAGGGTATTGCAAAATGCTCAATTGAATATTTATTCTTTAAAGTGTCTTTTAGTTGCAACAGCTTTGCAATAATCTTATGCATCACTTCAATGGCATTTAAACCGCGGGCAGGATCAGAGCTATGACCCGACCTACCTGTTACTCGAATGGCGGTACTCATGTGTCCTTTATGGGTGAATACAGGCACCATGTCTGTCGGTTCACCTATGACACAAAACTCAGGTTTTAGACTCTGATGTTTCGCCACTTCTTGAGCGCCCGCCATAGTGGTCTCTTCATCTGCAGTGGCGAGGATCATAATAGGTTTTGCCTGTTTCGCGCCTTGTGTATCTAATTGCTTAATGGCTTCAATCACAAATGCAAAAAAGCCTTTCATATCAATTGAGCCTAGACCATATAGCTTGTTATCTACTTCGCTGAGTTTGAACGGATCATAGCTCCAGCGACTGTCATCAAAAGGCACTGTGTCTGTATGCCCTGCCAACATCAATCCGCCTTCACCTTCGCCACGTTTTGCCAGTAAATTAAATTTACCCGGTGCGCTATCGAGCTCTGTAATCTCGACCTGAAAACCTAAGTTTTCGCACCAAGCTGCTAATAACTCTATTGTCGAGTAATTACTCATATTTAGCTGAGGATCTAGCGCGCTAATAGAGGGCTCGGCGATAAGTTGCTGGTACATATTAATAAAAGCAGGAGCGGTCATGTTAATCCAAAATATTTATTCAAAATGTTTGCATAATAATTTATATGCGTTTAGTATGAATATCAATTCACTTTATGAGAATAAATATATTTAGAGGCTAAGATGCGACGATATACATTCAACACTTTTTAAATAATGCCCAGAGGGCACGAAGCAAAACCAAATTTTTAGAGATTTTTTACTATGTTGAATGTAACCATTATTGGCGCTAGCGGCTATAGCGGCGCTGAATTAGCTAGTTTAATTGCCAAACATCCCAACTTCTCCCTTGCAGGATGTTTTGTGTCAGAGCAAAGTTTAGACAAAGGAAAGCTCCTGAGTGATTTGTATCCGGAACATGCCTCTTTGCTCGACACGCTTCTTTTACCTCTTAATGAACAAGCCTTTGCAGATATTGAAGCTAAAGCAGACTTCGTTTGCCTGTGCACAGATCATAAGGTCAGTGTTGAACTCGCACCTAAGTTTTTAGCCACGGGCAAAAAGGTATTTGATTTATCTGGTGGATTTAGACTTAAGAATCCTCAAGATTACGACAGCTTCTATGGTTTTACTCACCAATCACCCACTTGGCTTGCTCAAGCTGAATACGGCTTAGCTGAGTGGAATGCAAAGGGCATTTCACAGGCACAGCTCGTTGCTGTTGCGGGTTGTTATCCAACAGCGGCGTTAAATGGTTTAAAACCGCTCAAGCAAGCCGATTTACTTGCTGACGATACTATTATTGTTAATGCAGTATCGGGCGTAACTGGCGCGGGTCGCAAAGCCAATATAGGCACACAGTTTTGCGAAGTGTCTCTCGCACCTTATGGTTTATTCAATCACAGGCATACGCCTGAAATTTCTCAGTATCTTGGTCATTCAGTGTTATTCACCCCGCACTTAGGTAACTTTGCACGCGGTATTCTTGAAACCATTTATGTGAAATTGAAGCCAGGGGTGAGTGAGCACCAAGTTAATGAAGCATTCCAAGTGCTCGCCGACGAGCCGTTAATTCGTTTAAAAGGCAATAAGCAAATGCCTTCAATTAAAGGTGTGGCTAAACAACCGTATGTTGATATTGGTTGGCAAGTGCAAGGTGAGCAACTGATAGTGGTTGTTGCCATAGATAATTTGTTAAAAGGTGCGGCTGGCCAAGCATTGCAGTGTATGAACATCGCGGCATTATTACCTGCTGAACTTGGCCTAAAAGGAGTGTCATGAAGATGCAAACTTGGGTTATTAAAGTCGGCGGTGCGGTGTTAAACACAGAAGATGCTGCGATGGGATTATTTACCGCAATAGCAGAGTTAATAAAAGTACAAATAGATAAGCAATTTGTTGTGGTACACGGCGGCGGTGCTTTGGTTGATAAGTGGCTGTCGGAGGCGGGTTTTGCAACCGCTAAACACCAAGGTTTACGTATCAGTCCAAAAGAACAAATGCCTTATATAGTCGGTGCGTTGGCAGGTACCGCGAACAAACAACTTAGTGGTCAAGCTATCAAAGCTGGCTTGAAACCTGTGGGCACCTGCTTATATGAAGCAGGCTTAATTGCCACACAAAAACTCAAAGCATTAGGACAAGTGGGTGAATGTGAACAGGGTGAGGCAAGTATATTACCAACACTTTTAGAGCTAGGCAGAACACCTATGGTGAGCTCAATTGGTATCGGCGCTGATGGTCAACTTTATAACGTTAATGCTGACGAAGCGGCGGCGGCGATTGCCGAGCAACTAAATGCTGAACTGATTTATATGACAGATGTAGAAGCAGTGCTTGATGCGAATAAGCAGCCTTTACATCAACTATCTGAACAACACATTGCTACTCTCATCGAAGAAGGAGTCATTGTTGGCGGCATGGAGGTCAAAGTAAAGACCAGCCTGCACGCTGCACAACACTTACGACGCGGGGTGTACATATCGAGCTGGCAGAAGCCAGAAAACCTTATTGCCTTAGTTCAAGGCATCCATGTCGGTACAAAAATTACACCTTAGGAAATAGCAATGACATCTCATTTTTTAACAGGATTAGAACTAAATAAAGCTCAAGCGCTAAAACTATTGTCGCTTGCACAAACCATCAAGCAGCAGCCAAAAGAGTTTAATCAAGCGCTTGCAGGTCAATCTATCGTTACCTTGTTTGAAAAGCCGAGCTTACGTACTCGTGTGTCTTTCGATATTGGTATTAATCGTTTAGGTGGTCATGCGGTTTATCTTGATCAACAAAACGGCGCGATGGGCGGTCGTGAGTCGGTGAAAGATTTTGCCCTCAATATTGCCACTTGGGCTGATGGCATCGTAGCGCGTGTTAATGCGCACAGTTCATTGCAAACATTGGCTGAGTTTTCGAGTGTGCCTGTAGTGAATAGCTTATGTGACCTATACCACCCATGTCAGGCGTTAGCTGACTTTTTAACGCTCCAAGAAGTTTATGGTGATGTCAGTAAAATCAAACTAGCGTATTTAGGTGAAGGTAATAACGTCACTCACTCTCTGATGTTATTAGCTGCAACGTTAGGTACTGACTTTGTAGCAATTAGTCCTAAAGGTGCGTCGCCAGATGCACAGGTTTTAAAACAAGCTGAGCAACTTGCTGCTGAGTCTGGTGCGTCAATTACAGTCAGTGATGACATTGAAGCAGCTACTGGTGCTGATGCTTTATATGCTGATACATGGGTGTCAATGGGTGACACAACACCACTTGAGCAAGTTAAAGCTAAGTATATGCCGTATCAAATTAATCAGCAGTTGGTAGAACAATCTGGCGCTAGCACGATTCTACATTGCCAACCTGCGCACCGTGAATATGAGATCACGTCAGAAGTGATGGACGGTGCAAATTCAAAAATTATTCAACAAGCTGAAAACCGCATGCATGCCCAAAATGCATTGCTGGTATCACTGTTAAATCCAAATTATGTGTAAGGGTAAAGTAATGAGCGAAATCAAAAAAGTTGTATTGGCATATTCTGGTGGTCTTGATACCTCGGCAATAGTACCTTGGCTAAAAGAAAACTATGACTGTGAAGTTGTCGCCTTTGTAGCCGATGTAGGTCAAGGTGAAGAAGAGCTAGTAGGTGTAGAAGAAAAAGCTTTAGCCTCGGGCGCATCTGAGTGTCACATCGTAGATCTAAAAGAAGAAATGGTCAGTGACTACATTTACCCAACACTGAAAACAGGTGCGATTTACGAAGGTACTTATTTACTTGGTACGTCTATGGCACGTCCTATTATTGCTAAAGCCCAAGTTGAAATAGCTCGTAAAGTAGGAGCTGATGCATTAGCCCATGGTTGTACAGGTAAAGGTAACGACCAAGTTCGTTTTGAATCTTGTTTCTCGGCATTAGCACCAGATTTAAAAGTGATTGCGCCTTGGCGTGAGTGGGATCTATCAAGTCGTGAGTCATTATTAGACTACCTAGCAGAACGAGATATTCCGTGCGCTGCATCTGCGACGAAGATTTATAGTCGCGACGCAAATGCTTGGCATATTTCGCATGAGGGTGGTGAGCTAGAAGATCCTTGGAATCAACCAAGTGATCAAGTATGGACTTGGACAACAGCGCCAGAGCAAGCACCTGATAAGCCGGAGTTTGTTGCTGTGTCGGTAGAAAAGGGTCAAATTGTTGCAGTTAACGGTGAGCGTTATAGCCCTTATAAATGTTTAATAGAGTTGAATAAACTCGCTGCACCGCATGGTGTTGGTCGTGTTGATATTCTTGAAAACCGTTTAGTGGGCATGAAGTCTCGTGGTTGTTATGAAACGCCAGGCGGTACAGTCATGATGGCTGCATTACAAGCAATCGATGAGTTAGTGCTAGATAAAGCAAGTCGAAAATGGAAAGAGGCCCTGTCATCTGAGTTTGCGCATTTAGTGTATGACGGTCGTTGGTTCACGCCGTTAAAAGACTCAGTGCTAGCAGGTGCAGAAGCGCTAAGTGAAGTTGCAACAGGTGAAGTAATCTTAAAAATGTATAAAGGCCAAGTTGCTGCAGTACAAAAGCAATCGGTTAATAGTTTATACAGTGAAGATTTCGCTACATTTGGTGAAGACGATGTGTACGATCAGTCGCATGCTGAAGGGTTTATTCGCCTGTTCTCGTTGTCGAGCAGAATTGCCGCGTTAAACGCAAAGGCTAAATAAGAGTTAAGTTCGGAGATTTCAGCATGGCATTATGGGGTGGTCGTTTTTCATCAGGACCAGATGAGGCTTTTAAACAATTTAATGATTCTCTGCCGTTTGATTACCAAATGGCTGAGCAAGATATTATAGGCTCAATCGCTTGGGCCGGTGCACTGCAGCAGGTTAATGTGTTGAGTGTACAAGAGCATACTGAACTTGTTGCGGCTTTAAATGAACTATTAAGCGAAGTACAACAAGATTTATCGGCGGTTGCGAGTGCTGGGTATGAGGACATCCATTCGTATGTTGAAGCTAAGCTGATAGACAAAGTAGGTGATTTGGCGAAAAAATTACACACGGGCCGCAGTCGCAACGATCAGGTTGCGACTGATTTTCGTCTTTGGAGTCGAAGTACAGCTGAACAAATAGTTGAAGCCATTCAAACGTTAAAAGCAGAGTTCGTTGCACTTGCAGAACGTGAACTTGGTACAATACTACCTGGTTATACGCATTTACAGCGTGCACAGCCGGTACTATTCAGCCATTGGTGCATGGCCTATGTTGAAATGCTTGAACGCGACGAGTCGCGTTTAAGTGATGCCATTACTAGATTTAATGTCAGTCCACTTGGTAGTGGTGCATTAGCAGGCACTGCTTACCCCATTGATAGAGAAGCTTTGGCGCACAATCTTGGCTTTAGCCATGCTAGCCGTAATAGTCTAGATGCAGTGTCTGATCGCGACTTTGTGGTTGAGCTTTTAAGTTGTGCCAGTATTTCTATGATGCATTTATCGCGCTTCGCAGAAGATTTGATTTTCTACAATTCAGGTGAAGCTGGTTTTATTGAGTTGGCCGATAATGTGACTTCGGGGTCATCATTAATGCCGCAAAAGAAAAACCCAGATGCTTTGGAGTTGATCCGTGGTAAAACAGGCCGAGTCTTTGGTGCATTCAGCGCCATGATGATGACACTAAAAGCATTGCCGCTTGCATATAATAAAGATATGCAAGAAGACAAAGAAGGTTTGTTTGATGCTATGCCGACTTGGCTTGCCTGTATTCATATGGCACAAGCTTGTATTAAAGGCATCAAGGTAAACGGTGAAGCAACATTAAAAGCAGCGCAAGGCGGGCATGCTAATGCCACTGAACTTGCAGATTATTTAGTTGCTAAAGGTATTCCATTTAGAGAAGGTCATCATATTGTTGGCCAACTTGTTCAGCATGCGATTAGCAAAGGCCAAAATCTAGAAGATTTATCACTTGATGAATTTCAATCAGTTTGTTCTGTAATTGCAGAAGATGTTTACCCTGTACTAGAGATAGATGCTTGTATTGCCGCACGGCAGGCGCTAGGTGGCACATCCTTGCCACAAGTGGAACAAGCAATAAAGTTTGCTAAACAGCAAGCGCAATCAAAATAATGCTGAATATGCAATTGGTTTGCTAGAGCTCGTTTTGTTGACGCTTCTAGCAATGTCAATTGAGTTCACCAATTGACAACTTGCTTGAAGATTAAATTAAATGCTATTGAGCACTGATTTAGTTATTAAATCGGTGCTTTTTTGTTTAGGTTGAGCATAAATCCAGCGCTTAATCAAGATAACTGTAATGCGGTGTAATATTGGATCGATCATTGCTAAATAACTTTTAACAATAATTCAACGTCACTTTTATGACTCTCTGTTTCACAGCTCAAATAAGGAAACATTATGTTAAAGGTAATTAAAACTTTAGTATCAAAACAACGTTCGGCTCAAAGCACTAGCCAAATCAATTCGCTTTCTGGTAAGGTAATCAAATCTGAAAAGTTTTTAGAGCAAATTACTGGCGCTCGCGGTGGTGGTACACTTGAACCTAGAAAAGGTGAAAAGCAGGATTAGTAAGCTCTTTTGGTGGGGATATTTTTAGCTTAGACAATTTGGGTATACATTTTGATACCATTATTGTACTTGGTATGGTTTTGGCATTTTTATTGAATGCTTTTTTTTACATTTCGAGTATTAGTAAAAATCTATCCCTACTTATCACTTCCGCAGTGATGGCTATGTCTTACTTTACTAGTAATCACTTTATAGATTTGTCGGCCTCAAGAGAAAATATTTATATATCTTGGATCTTGTATGACATTTTAACAATCTTGCTCATTATATCTCTCAATAAACTCACTAAGCAAAAGTATTGTTGTGCGGCAAAGTATACGATCATTGGCCTTACTTTTAATGCTATCCTCTTCTTGTTAATTCATATTGATCTTAGGGTATTAGACAATAGAGAACCTTGGTGGTTTTGGTATTTTTATACGTTAGCGATTAACACAATAGATGTGATTATGGTTGCATCTTTGATACTTGACCGAGATTTCTTGTGCATAAAGTTTTTTAAAAACAGAGTTAAGAAATATTTTTCAAAACGACAAAAAACGATTTCGGCTTAGTTTTTATGTGAAAATACAGTAAACAAATTTCTTTTTTCCTGAAGCTCTTATGTCAATGTTGTCTACAATAAATACATTCATTGTGTTGTAAGACTTGTGTCTATGAGTAATACCGTTTACTTTGTCACTCTGTTTAGATGAATTAAGTATTTCTTTAAGACTTTTTATACAGCTTAATTACTTCAGGTTATGTATTACTGTGGGTCTCTTTTTTTCTTCAGCAGCTTTTACAAGTTTTGTATCACATTTTGTAATTTGGTGCTTTTTAATGGCTACCTTGTTAAATTTTGTGAGAATGTCTGGCTGGCAATTTCAAAACGCAAATAAGGCAAAACTTAAAGAACCCGTGGTGCTTTCTGCCATAATGTTCCTTTCTTATTTTTTTGGCAGTGTAATTGACTATTTTGTCAATCTGAAGGAATTCATCTCTTACTTTCATCCGAATAGTTATTACTTGTTACTCGATATTTTAACGGCACTGCTTATTTATAAAGTGGTTAATGTAAGCTCAAGGCAAGGTCAATTATGTAAATTTTATTTATTATGTGGGCTTTTGTTTAACGCATTACTCTTCCTAATAATTCAAATAGAAATTTTTCTAGTATACGAAGGCTTTAAAGCTTATGAGCCTTGGTGGCTTTGGTACGTGTTTTCTATTGGTATTAATTCTTCCGATGGCATGATGGTTTTGGTGTTGATACTTCAAAAGGATTTCTTAAAAGTTTACGGTTTATTAAATAAAACCCGATGTGGTTTGAGTAAGTAGATTACATGAATAATTACAATATGGTTTATTTTGGTAACTACATCGACTGGGACTTGGTGATAGGTTTTCTCAGTATGCATTTGGTCACATGGTTGTTATTTTTAGTTATGCTGACTAATTATGTGAAAACATCAAATGTGCATGCTTCGAATGCAGAGAGGATAGAGAGAAAAGAAGTTTTAAAAGTATCAGTCTTGATGTTTTGTTCATACGCATTAATGATACCAATAGAGTATGTAGTGACACGGCTAGATTTTTCTTCGCCTTATTTTCCCTATACGGTTTATTTGTTATTAGACCACTTCACTGTTCTATTTCTTTGCCTTGTAATAGGTATATATAGTGACAAAGGGCGACTTTGTAAACATTATGTTTTTTTTGGCTTGCTTTGTAACTCTGCTTTATTTGCATTTATCCAAATCGATTTGCTACTGATGTATAACCACTATAAATCAATGGAGCCATGGTGGTTTTGGAGTGTCTTTACAATAGGTATAAACTTTTTTGATGCAGTGATGATACTGGTGCTTTTGAGTTGTAGAGATATATTATTATTACATAAGTTAGAGTCACAATTTTTAGCAAGGAGAAGTAAAAAGCTTAGAGTTGGTGAATTAAAATGATAGAAGTTTTGTATCTTTTTGGTGAAATATTGTACTTTGAGCCGATAGTGCAATTTTTATATGGTCATACTACAACGTTTATCTTTTTTATGGTGCTTCTGGTGAACTTTGTTAGAACCTCCAGAGGAAGCTGCTACCCTTTAAAAAAAGAGCAAGCACATGAAGTGCTGATTTTGTCGCTTGTTATGTCTGTTTCATACGCGATTCCCATGCCATTTGATTATATATATTGGCTATCTGAAGAGCGGTCAGTTTACATACCTAATACACCCTATATGGTACTGGATATTCTAACTATTCTATTTATTTACAGTTTTGTAAAAATAGGAACAAGCTTGGGGGAATTGTGTCGTTTTTATTTAACGGTTGGACTTGGAGTGAACGCTTCTTTATTTTTCTTATTACAGCTTGATCTTTTACTTATACATGAGGGGTTGAAGGAGAGTGGCTTTTGGTGGTTTTGGACTGTATTTAGCTATGGAATAAATGGTTCTGACCTCATCATGGTCCTAGTTTTAGTTGTACAAAAAGACTTCTTAGGTTGGTACAAGCTAAGCGAAAAAATTAAGGGCGCGTATTCGCGCCCTTAATTAAAATTGGATTTCCCAGCTTGCTGAGACTGCTGTGTGAGTCTCAGAGTCTTTGGGTAGTTTATCTTTCCAAACACTCAAGCCCAGTTTTCCTAAGCCTTTTAATACGCCTTGCTGATAGCCTACTTCGAGTAAGCTTCTATCTAAGTCTAAAGAGTCAAAATCTAACTGCTTTAATTTAGCATACCCGCCGAAACCAGCTAGGCGGTAATAATCAATACCTAGAGTGATGCTTTTAGCTTGCGGCCCCATGGCTGCACCCAGCCATTGCTCGCGTTGCATGTAGTCAGCACCTTCGTTTGGAGTGTTAAAATTACATTGGAAACTGGCTTGTTCAGATTGACAATTCAGCTCTGTATCACTTAATTCAATAAAGCCTTTTGCACGGTAGCTCATATCTGCAAGGTAGCTTTCAATACCAAGGGTATAGCTGCTATTACTGGGCAATAATCCAGCGTCATTTTCACCGGCTATCTCAACATAGACAGCAAAAGGTAAACCTTGAAAAGTGTTCGAGTATTTCGCATCTAAGCTTGTTAGGCGTTGTTTGCTTCTAAGCTCGGAGTTGTGTGGATCTTCTTTATAAATAAAGTCACTTGATGTTGAGCTAAACGCAATCTCTAATCCAGATAATGGCATGCTAGATAAGCGAACGCCCCAAAAATCACCTTCTTTCTTTGTGGCTAATGTTGGCTTTTGCTTGGCCGCGATAGCAGTGACTTGCCAAGGGCCGATAAATGATAAAAATGATGGGCCTTGGTAGTCGGTATTGGCTCTACTCAGTCTAAACGCCTTCATAGGGGCCGCGTTGTTGCTAAGCAGTAAAGCTTGCTCATTACCTGGGCCCCACCAATAGTTCAGTTGCTCGATACTAGCTGACCAGTTATCTAGCAATATCGCGACATGACTACCATAATGATTGATGTACTTTCCATCGATGGCATCATCTGTATAGTTTACTTGCACTTTGGCGCTAACGTCATCACTGAGTATCTGGCCAAACGTTTGAACACCAGACTTTGCGCCTTTGCGCTCACCAAACCCTTTTCTTAATTCTGGCTCTTGATTATAAAAGGCGCGAATACTTGAACGACGCTCTTGTTTAGCATTAGATAAAGCATGCTTGAGATGCGTAATCGCGAACTTTGCCGACTCAGGTACTTCATTCATATCAACAGCAGCTAAGTCTTGCACTATACCTCGCCATAATAACGGATATTGGTTGACTGGTCGGTTTATTAAATTATGGCTGACAAGTAAGTCGATAGAGTGTTTAAGCTGCGCTTGCTCTGCATCTATCCACGGGCTAGAGGTGGCAGAGAAGCTGCTCAGGCTTAGAGCTAGGGCTAATACTTTTAGTCTCATCCGTGTAATTTTTCCAATAAGGCCTTTGCAACGATAGGGTCTACAAACTCGGTTACATCTCCATGGTGTAAAGCCACTTCTTTAACGAGTGTTGAGGAGATGAATGAATTTCTTTCTGAAGGAGTCAAAAATACGCTTTCAAGGTCAGGGTTAAGTCGGCGATTCATATTCGCTAACTGAAACTCATAATCAAAATCCGAGACTGCGCGAATGCCACGAATTAGTACTTGAGCATTTTGTTGCTTAGCTAAATCAACCAAGAGACCCGAAAAGCCAATGACTTTAACATTTTTGTATTCACTTAATACCTTTTCAGCGAGTTCAACGCGCTCATCCAAGTTAAAGCAAGGTTTTTTACTTGGGTTATTCGCAATGGCGAGTAATACGACATCAAACATTTTAGCTGCACGCTTAATTAAATCTGCGTGACCATTTGTGAGCGGGTCAAATGTGCCTGGATATAGCGCGGTAACTTTCATAACAATTCAGCCAGAATAAAATTTGTGTAATATTATCAAGCTTTGCTGTTAAATACACTGGTCTGCTTAGCAACTTGTTGCTTATAACTCTTCCATTTTAATGGTATTTTCAATATCGGTATAATTTCTGATAGTTTGTTTTTAATTTGGGTAATGACACATAATTTATGTGTTATGACAGAATCAAATAAGTAATCAAGGCAGAATTTAGTTATTATACTCATCAATATTAGCGTGTCTGAGAGCAGGATATGAATACCAAGGAAAAAATTATTCGTACCAGTATTGCCTTATTTAACCTTCATGGAGAGCGAGCGATCACCACTAATCATATCGCTTCAAATTTAGGTATAAGCCCCGGCAATTTGTATTACCATTTTAAGAACAAAGAAGACATTATCCGTAATATCTTCACATTATATCGAGAGCATTTAAGTACACACTTTAAGCCACTCGATACATCCCACGAGCCTTTAGAGCAATTGACGCAATACCTAGATTCATTGTTTGAGCTCATGTGGCGTTATCACTTTTTCTATGACAATTTAACTGACATTCTTGCAAAAGACAGTGAATTGAAAAAACAATACATAGAGTTTCAAGCGGACTTATTTGATCAAGTGCGCTCTGTTGTGATCGGTTTACGTAGTGTTGGCGTAATAGAAATTACAGATGAAGATGCGTCTGAGTTTGCGCACATGTTAAAGATGACTGTGAGCTTCTGGACACCTTACGTTAAAGCGCGTCGTATGACAGGGGTATTAGAGCAACAAGATATCTATAATGGTATTGTCAAAGTGTTAGTTTTAGTCAAACCATATTGCACTGATTTGAGTTTTAAGAAAATTAGTGACCTGCAAAAGCAATATCAGCAATTGGCTGATGAGGCTTTACCGAGTATTGCCTAATCAACCAATATTGTTTATTTCCTCATCGCATAGAAATTTGTTATAATCGCGCGCCCGACTGACGCGGCGCGCATTCGCCCACCTTAAGAGTGTTTCTATGCTTAAATTTATCGTAAAACTGCACCCTGAAATCGCGATCAAGAGTAAATCTGTTCGTAAACGCTTTACCAAGTTACTTGAGAAAAACATCAAGATGATTTTACTTCGTCGAGATGAGAAAGTACGCGTAAAAAATAACTGGGATAACATTGCAGTTGAAACGGATATCAGCGATGCACAAACCCGTGAATGGTTCATTGATAACCTAAAACGCGTACCAGGTATTGTGCAGTTTATCGAAGTACAAGAAACACCTTTTGAAACTATTGACGATATTTACCAGCGTACTCTAGAACTTGCGAGTCACACTATCGAAGGGAAGACCTTTTGTGTGCGTGTGAAGCGCAATGGTAACCATGATTTTACTTCAAGCGATGTAGAGCGTTATGTCGGTGGTGGTCTTAATCAAAATGTTGAAGGCGCAAAAGTTAAACTTAGCAAGCCTGATGTTACAGTTAAAATCGAAATCAAAAAAGATCTGGCTTATATTGTTACTCATACACATTATGGTATCGGTGGCTTCCCTCTGCCGACACAAGAAGATGTGTTGTCTCTTATCTCAGGTGGCTTTGACTCTGGCGTTGCGACCTATCAGATGATGCGTAAAGGTGCGCGTACTCACTTCTTATTCTTTAATCTTGGTGGTGCTGCCCACGAAATCGGTGTGAAACAAGTGAGTCACTATTTGTGGAAGCAATTTAGCTCAACTCACAAAGTTAAGTTCATCACGGTAGACTTTGAACCCGTGGTTGCTGAGATTTTAGAAAATGTAGAAAACGGCCAAATGGGTGTGATCCTTAAGCGTATGATGATGCGTGCAGGGGCAGCTGTAGCTGAAAAAGTGAATGCTCACGCGTTAATCACAGGTGAAAGTGTTGGTCAGGTTTCAAGTCAAACATTGGCAAATTTAAGTGTGATCGACCGTGTTACAGAAACATTGATCTTACGCCCGCTTATTCAACATGACAAAGCAGATATCATTAAGATTGCCCGTGAGATTGGTACAGTAGAAATGGCTGAATCTATGCCTGAATACTGTGGTGTTATCTCTCAGAAACCAACTGTAAAAGCGAAAATGTCTAATATCTTGGAAGAAGAAGCCAAGTTCGACTTTGATGTTTTAGATACGGTAATCAAAAATGCGACAGTAAAAGATATTCGTGAAATCGAAGAAGAAGCGAAAGAAGAAGTTAAAGAAGCTGAAACTGTTAGCGAGCTTCCTGAAAATGCTGTGGTACTTGATATTCGTTCGCCTGAAGAAGAGGATGCAAATCCACTTGAGCTTGAAGGGGTAGAGGTAGAGCATATTCCATTCTTTAGATTAGCCACTAAGTTTGGTGATCTGCCTCAAAACAAAGAATATTACTTATATTGTGCCCGTGGCGTAATGAGTCAGTTACAAGCACTTATTTTACACGAAAATGGCTACATGAATGTAAAAGTGTACCGTCCATAACAATTATCATAGCCTGTTCAAAAGCCGAGTATAACTCGGCTTTTTGCTATCAGCTTGTTTGTTCTAAATGATTGATTTGTTCAAGCATGGTTCGGTTATAAGGCGTATCCAGTCCGAGTTTTTTTGCCTCACTAACGATATAACCACAGATCGCTTCAATTTCAGTTTTTCGTCCTAACTTTACATCTTGTGCCATTGACGAATTATTAAAACGTGTTTGTCTCATTACGGTATAAGCACTATTGAGTGCGTCTGCTAATGCGATATCAATTCCTAATTTATGGGCAATAAAACAGGCTTCGTTTAATAAGTTTATCACTTGTGTGGCGTAACTTGGTTTTAGTAATCGCCCATTTTGAACTTGATGCAATGCAGTAAGTGGGTTGATGGCAATATTAACCATTAGCTTTTGCCAGCGAAGTAGTGCCATATCTTTATGTATAGCGCTTACGGCAATACTCTTTGAAAATACTTCTTCATAAAAAGCATCAATGTTATTTTCAGCTTCAGTATTACAAGCGCCTAAATAGGTTGCCCCAATACCTGTTTGAACCACAGTGTTACTTGAAGGCTTTAATGCCCCACGTGATGTACTCATGAAGAATAGGCTTTGAGAAGAGTTTAGTTGCGAAGTGAGTTCTGTCAAATCGGTGATACCATTGTGACTGATAATTATCTTGGCTTCAGGCGCTAAAAAAGGCTGAATGGCATTGAACGCATCTATGAGCTGGTACGCTTTAACGCAGATAAAGCAAATTGAGATGGTATCTTGCGGGGTCAAACTTGTGATATCAGTTATATCGGTTGCGATTGGTGTGACGACTTCATTTTCTTGATAATAAAAGGTATCTGTTTTTTTACTGCGAGTCAGTAGCGTAATTTCATGATACTTACTTAAATGAAACGCGAAACTTAAGCCAACAGCGCCAGCACCTAATATGTGAACATTAGCCATGCTTGCGAACTCGCCATTCTCGCCATGCGAAATAACTTAAATAGTAGCTGGCAGCACCAGCAACATCAGCAACAAAGTCACCGATAGAAGCTTGTCTATAAGGTAAGGTATCTTGCATATATTCAATACCAATGCCATAAGCTGTTAGTAAGCATAATTGTAGCCAAACTGGGAAGCGAATTGCATGATGCATAATAAAAGCTAAGACAAAGAAAATACCAAAGTGTGCAACTTTGTCCGCATGTTCAAAACGAATACCAGAATGCTGGATCTCTTTAGCAAATAAAAAAGTACAAATACTTAAAGTGAGCAGTAATAGAATTTGATAAATACGCCGAGTCACAAAACTTCCTATTTCTCTATGCAGGCAAAGTTTCATCAGTATATCATCGAAAAATGGATGGTGGGTGAATATACAAAAAGCCCATGTAAATGGATGTGAGCTGAAACATAAATTTATTCACCGAGTCGGTTTTTGCTTGTTATAATCAGGCCATAATATGATTAGGAGATAGATAATGCCATCATTTGACATTGTGTCTGAAATTGAAATGACAGAAGCGAAGAACGCGGTAGATAATGCTAACCGTGAACTTGAAACCCGTTATGACTTCCGTGGTGTTGATGCATCAATTGAATTAGTTAACGAGACGATTAACCTGAAAGCTGAAGCCGAGCAGCAAGTTATGCAGTTGTTCGATATCATTGCTGCAAAAGCGTCAAAGCGTGGCTTAGATGTTTCAAGCCTTGAACTAAAAGACATTGAGCGCTCTGGTAAATATGTGTCACGTAAAGTTGCACTTAAACAGGGTATTGATAAAGACATGGCGAAGAAAATCGTTAAGCTTATCAAAGACTCAAAAATCAAAGTACAAGCCTCTATTCAAGGTGAAGAAGTTCGTGTAACAGGTAAAAAGCGCGATGATTTACAAGAAGTGATGCAGCTAATTCGTACTGGTGAACTAGGTCAACCTTTCCAGTTTAAGAATTTCCGCGACTAAATTAGATAAGTGGCAATAGGTGAACTATCGCCACTCTACACGCGCCACTATTTTTTTTCTGGTGGCGCATTATCTCTTTGCTGTATGTAGCGTTCTCTTTCTCGTAAAGCATGTTCAGCTTGTTTCATTTCTTCATCTCTGATTCTCTTTGCTATTTTGAAGCCTTTTTCAAATTCAGCGCGCATTTCTAATGGGCATATAGTGTTTAGTTCAAGGCCTTTCTTGCCTCTTTCGAAGCCATTATCATAAGTGCAATAAGTCATTAAACCATCAGTAAAGCCATCAATGTAGTGCGTTTGAGCAGTCTGTATTAATTGCTCTGAACACTGTTGTTTGTATGAATCAAAAATACGTACACTCTTGCCTGATACTGCTGCTTGTTGACCAAATTCATACCACTCGCTTTCTGATGCATTGCAAGCTATTTTAGTTGTCGTTGACTGACAACCTATCAGCAAGCTTAATGGTAAAAATAGTATTATTTTGTTCATCTAATAGTCCTTAAATTTCCTGCTGTTTTCTTGTTTGAATAATATTTTCAATGAGTGCTATTTGCTGCCATATACCTTTGGTTTCTGAATAGCGATTAGCGACGTTTTTTAGTGTTTTAAGTGCTGCTTGATAGTTTTGCAAATCAACATAGAGCTGAGCTCTTGCAAGCATGGCCTCTTTTTTCGATTCATTAAGTGCTTCTGCTCTTAATAGTAAGGTTTCTGCTTTCGTAAACTGTTTGTCGGATGTGAGATAATTGGCATATTCAAGCAATGCCTTACCATTATTTGGGTTCTTCTCAATTGCAAGCTGAAAACTTTCTGCAGTTTGAATTTTCTTATTTAATTGTTTAGCGATTAAGGCATGATGAAGGTGAATAATACTCTGCTTGGGTGCTGACATCGCTGGCAGTTTACTTTCTAGCGAACTGAGAATTTTCTGGCTTTGAGACCACAGCCCCCTTTGACCGAGCCAAGTTAAATAGGTGTTGAGGCTGTTCATCTCGAGGTCGAAGTTGTTTAAATGAAAGCTAATCAGTTCGACTGCTCTATCAAAACTATCAAGTTGCATATGAAGCTGAGCTGCTATTTTGTAATTACTTTGCTGTTCGTTACCGAGCAATATCGCCATTTCTAAAGATGCTAATGCTTCTACATTATTGTTCAGTTCAAGTTTAAGTATTGCTTGATTTAGCCATAACTTATGGTCGTTCGGGTGCTTGGCAATAAGCTCGCTTAGAAGTGCTTGTGCAGCAGGGTACATTTTGGCTTGCGTTAAAGAAATAAATAACCCTTGCTGCCACTGTTCTTGGGTTGGTTCTAATGCGAGTGCTTGCTGGTACGCTGATATCGCAGAATAGGGGCCGTATAGAGATAAATTTAAATATGCTAACTGACCATATATTAGAGCATCTTGAGAGCCATAGGAGATAGCATTAGAAAAATGTTCTCTTGCTTTCTCTAGCTCCCCTTTTAGTAGGTAGAGCTGTCCAAGGTCACCATGCGCCCTAATAAGTTGTGGGCTACGGCTCAATGATGATAAATAGGCTTTTTCAGCTTTATCATAATCCTCTAACGCGAAATATAGTTGTGCTTTTAGCATTATCATGGCAACGCTTAACTCTATTTCATAAAAAGCCTCCAGCTCTTTAAGGACTTGCTCTCTTTTACCTTGCTCTAAGAGGCTCTTTAAACGTTCAGCCGTCTCAAGCTCTTCAGGTGCTATGTTTGCCTCTTTTTCAGTGTAAGGACCGGTAAATTGAGGCAATACAAATGTTGGAGGCGCAACTTCTATCTTAAATTGAGCGTATGATGAGCTGGCAAATGCGACAGTGCTACACAGGCTTTGAGACAGTAGCGCAGCAATAATTATTTGTTTTAGATTCTTCATAGATTATCTGCCGTAATTGAAGTTAATAGAGTAAAAGTAAATTGCTTGCACAGCTCGGCCATCTTTCTTTGGCTTGCTGAAGATTGCATGGCTGACCCAAGCGCGGATCACTTCTTCCATTTCTGGGTAAACAGGATCAACAATGCGTTTGATATAGGGCTTGCCTGATTGATCAATAATCAATTCAACCTGTGTCTTTATTCGCTTCACCCCCTTTTGTCTAACAGACTTAGGGGGAGGGAAATATTTTTGTCGCACGACTTGTGGCACGCGATCGAGCTTTTCGACAGCCAGTAAAGGCATATCAAGGGCTAATCGCTCTTGAATCACCTTTGCATCAATCGCGAAGTTGGGTAACTCAAGCGACTCGACTTTTGGTAGTGTCATTGTCGGTTTATCAGCATAATTAATACTAGGTCCGTCACCTAAGCTGGCTAGGTTAAGCGCGGTTTGAGACGGCTCACTACTGCTCGAAGTAGTTTTCACTGGCGGTGGTGGCGGCGGTGGAGGGGTTGGTAAAGCCACGTCTATTTTTCTGGTAATGAGGTCAGCTTTAGGTGCCTCAGGTTGCTGTTTTAGTAAATGTAAGCTGAAAACTAGACCTGCAACAATCATTGCACTTAGCAGCCAGGGAGCTAAAGTGAGCGTTCCATACTTCAATGAATTATGAGTCAGAGGAGCCATATTATTGCGCCTGTGTTGCTAGGCTAATATTGCTCAAACCGGCGAGCTTAGCTTGATCAATGACTTTTACCAATAACTCAGTGGGAACGCTTTTGTCTGCTTGAATGATCAGTGGACGAGTTTGCGAACGGCTTGCTTGCATCAATGTTGCCCTTACACCGGCAACGCCAATATTAGTGCCTGCATACATGACTTGACCTGTATCCGTTATCGCAATTAAAAATACTGACTTTTGCAACTGCTGACTGGATACGGCGTTGGGTTTATCAACCTCTACCCCTGTTTCTTTTACAAATACAGTGGTCACGATGAAGAAGATAAGTAGTATAAAGACCACGTCAAGTAGTGGTGCTAAGTCTATCTCTTGGCTTTTAGATTCGGAAATTTTTTGTTTTATTAGTGAGCGCATGCCGTATTTACCTGCCAGTTAGAAACTTTGTTTCTCAAAGCGGTATGGAGCAAAAGACCAGGTACAACAAATACTAAGCCTAGCTGAGTAGTGAACATAGCAGTGGCAATCCCGCCACTGATCATCTCTTGCATATCTAGTCCGTTGTTGACAGACATGAAATTAAAGGTGCTTAGTAATCCACTGATTGTGCCCAAGAGTCCCAGTAAAGGTAAGGATGCAAGCAGTGTCTTTAGAGCGCTTAACCAGTAATTACAACGCGCAGCCCATTGTGTGTTGCAAGTTGCGAAAGCCAGTAACGATAAAAGCTTACCGTAACTAAAAAATGCAACGCCAATCAATGTCCATACTATGGTGTTGTTGAGTAGCTTTAGGAATATGCTGATATCTGTCATGTTAGTGCATCGCAAATTTACTAATCTGAATAGCATTGGCTTCAAGCTTGGCGTTATAGCTTTTAGCCTTACGGCTTAACAGCGCACTTATAATGAGTGACGGAATAGCAACAATCAGCCCAAGCTCTGTTGTTACTAAAGCTTCCGATATTCCTCCTGAGACGGTTGCCGCATCTCCAGTACCAAAGGTATTCATCATCATAAAGGTATTTATCATGCCAGATACGGTACCAAGTAAACCCAAAAGCGGTGCAATAGCAGCTGTTGTAGCAACAACGCCTAAATAGTTTTCAACTTTATGTTGGTGCTGCATTAAGTAAGACACGATTTGATCGTCCCTTTGCTCAGAGACTGGTGTATCGAGCGCGATTTGAACTAGTTTTTTCTCTGCGCCATCAAATGGAATTTGCACTCCAAATGAAGTTTTTTTGGCATTGAGTTGCTCAATGAAATCCTTACTAATGCGAGGTAAGCGCATGAGTTGAATGCTTTTAAGTAGTGCAGCGATAAATGCTAATAAGCCAAAAAATAAAATAGGTAATGCCCACACACCGCCTTTTTTAATGTGGGAAACTATCCCTTGCTGGTTATTTTGCAACTTAGTGGCATTACCAAGTGTCGGGTCAAAAGTCACACTCCCTATGCCCGTTTGATTGAGCTGCAGTAATTGCACAGCTTGAGCATTTTGGCTTACCCCTTTAACAAGGTTGGGTAGAGTTTGATTAACTGGATTTTCAAGCAACCCACCAGATTGTAATTGGGAATTATATGCCAGTTGGATAGGGCCAATATTGAGTACATTAAAAGGTTTGATCTCACCGTTTGTACTGATCACATCAGTTTGTTGCCAGCTGGGTGCAAGATCGTCGATTAATTCGTTTCTCAGGCGCCGAAATATCTCAGGATTGACTGTGACATCGCTCGTTCCAGTATGCTCAAAAGCAATATTTTGTTGTTCCAAATAAGTTTGTAATAACAGTTTTTGGTAATTATCTTGTTCTCGCCATTTATTGATCCGGTCAGAGAGTTGCTCAATACTCATCAACTGCTCATCGGCAGTTCGTTGAATTGTTGTGGCTTGTTCTCGTAATGCTTTGACGGCAGCAAGCTCTTTATTTAGCTGGACCTGATATTTCAGGGTTTCTTCGTTAATCTTAGACTCAAGCGCCTGCAGTGACTTTTGAGATTCAGTGATCCTGTTGACGAGCTCTTGGCTGACAGAAATAGGGGCTGCAGTAGAAGAAAAGCCAGTGATCAACAAGAGAAGTAATATTGTGAGCCGAGTGATCATAATAAATCCTTTTCAATGGGGGCTATAGCAATAGGAGCATTCACAAAGGCTGCAGTTGTAGGTTTATTGAGGATAGATTTTATTTGCGCAAGAGATTGTAAAAGGTCTTCTTGCGAAGAGAGGCCTAATAACTGCTGAGCTTGCTCTGTGTGGTGCCACTGCCAACCATGTTGTTCTACACGTCCTATCCCAAAGTGTTTACCATCTTGGCTAACGTACCAAGCCTGTGACAAACCCAAATAAATCTGACTTACGAGCATTTGTGTCTCACCGCCTGCTGTAGGAATAGTCATGTTGGTATTATTCATCGCCACTCTTTGATTAAACTCAGTCGCAGATTTAAATATGCTTAAAAGTTTTTCTAGTTGCTCGCTGTTGGAGTAGGGGCTGCTATTAATGGTTGTTAAAGCATCTTCCCATTGAGCTTGAATAGGAGGGGGTAATAGAGGTGAGATTCTATTAATAAATTGCATTAGGCCCTTTAGCTCAACTTCAACCAATCGCTGATTTTCTTCAAGCTGTTGCTGTTGCTGAGTGAGCTCAAATCGCTTTTCGTCCACTTCGCTTCGCGCGTCTTTGGCTCTATTGAGTAATGCACGCAACGCTGCTTTTTCTTCTTTTAGCAACTTTATTTGATTTTGTAATGATTGCTGATTTGTTTGCCAGCTCAATTCTAGTTTGCCTTTTTGGCTCTCTAAGTCTAGCCATTGTTGCATTAGCTCATAATCGGTTTGGTTGGCAAATGCATTACTGGACAGCGCTGTCATTAAGAGGACTATTTTTTTCAATTATTGTTTTCCCTGTACTCTTCTTAGATACAAACTACAATTGCAGAAATAGTTCAAATAATCAACAGTTGGCGTCATTAGTTTTTTGCATGTTCAAATAATAAGGGTATGAAAATAAATATTTTTACTGTTTTAAATAGGAGGTTTTATATAAGGAGATGTGTTTTTTAAAGAGAATAAAGGGGACTTAGGTCCCCTCAAAAAATAGTTGACTATTGTTCTGCCAGAAATGCAATAGAGCTAGGATTTAATTCAGTTGCTAGTCTATCTTTATACTTTTCATTTGTTTCGGTATTTAAAATATCGATACCCGGCGCTGTTGGGTCGCCAATACTCATCCATAAAAAGTTAGCTGAATCTAGCTTGATTTTACTGATGGCGGTTTCACCCGTGTTAGCAATACCTGAAGCGATAATTTCACCTGACGTTGGGTTAAACTCATGCAGAGTAGATTTTACATGGTAAGACGGCGTAAAGAAGGCTTCTGAGCTATAAAAGTAGCCTTTTTCTGCTGACACAATGGCTGTACCACTGATGTAACCACTGGTATTGTTTTCAATGTCTTGTGCGGTTAATACTGATTTTACTGAATAATCAGCAGGAGAGATCTCTTCAATACGGCTAAGCTCTAAGCTTGGCGCTGAGTAGCCGCTGCGTGTAGTAACATAAATCTTTTCATTTGCTGCAATTATGCTGTTTTCTAGCGGGTTCACACCAGCAAGAGGAATACCTTTAAAGCTGTCTTCGCTGTTTGCATTTGTTTCAATCTCTTCATCGGTTGCAGTATCAAACACGGCTACATATGCAGTACCTGCAGAGAAGTTATCGTTTTGCCTTTGCATTGCGATATAAAGCTTATCGTCTAAGATAACCGCTGCTGAAGGAGATGGCGTGCCATTTTTATTGTCATTGCTGTAAGCCGAAATATCTAATTCACCAATTTTAAAGTCTTCTTGCTGAGTTGCTTGCGGGTTAACGATCCATACTTTGCCTGAGCCATAACGAATCAAATACGCTTTTGTATCACTTAATGAAACTAGAGTGTAAGGGTTACGACTGGTTGAGTCTTGATCATCTTGCGTCGAGTAAGACCATACCGCAGCGTCTTTTTCAGCTACATTGTATTTATCAATGGTATCGATAAAGAAACGGCCGATGTGGAAAAGGTCTGAGTTATAGCTGGCAACCGTGTAATCTGACTTGGCTTTGACATAATAACCAGTTTCTACTTGTTGATTGAGAGCATCAACAAATACGACTTCAGAACTGGTGTAATCAGGTGCAATTGTTTGTACTGCGGCAAAATCCGGGGTGTCTTTAACATCGCCCAGTGAAACAGTGATGTTTAAAGAGGTGCTGAGTTTGTCAGCCTGATTTTCCGTCGCTGTAAGAGTAACTGAAAAAGTGGTTTTTCCAGCTGTTTCGAAGTCTTGTGCATTTTTGAAACTCAGTTCGCCCTGTTGCGTGATAGTAAATAAATCACTGTCGTCACCGCTAATTGTTAAGGTAATAGCGTCGCCATCGGGGTCATTCGCAGTATAATTTGCAACCAGTGTGGTGTTTTCAAGTACAGATGGGTTCAATTCACCACTTAGTGTTGGAGCACTGTTATTGTCTGAGCTGCCACAGGCAGACAGCAGTAGCGCCGAACAAATAAGGCTTAGTGAGAAAGGAGCTCTTGAGCTATTAAATTGCATAGTTATAGACCTTTAATTGAGTATTTGACTTGAAAGCTGCGTCCTTGAGCGGGGCGGTTTGCTAAGTCTTGATAGTCGTTATTGAAAATATTATTCACTTGAAGTGACAGTGTTTGTTGGCTGTTCTGCCAAGTAACACTGAAATCGCTGATTTCTCTATCACTTGGTGTGCCATTGCCTTTGGCTTGCGTATTAGTGAAGCGATTGGTTCTGTTGAAATACAACTCTTTATCGATATGAGTATCGAGTGATAGTCGCCAAGCTTCGTTCAGTTGATAATTCAAACTGATGCTATATTGCTGATGATAAATACCTGGTAGCTTTTTATCGTCAAAGGCAACAAACTCGGAGTGGGTTTGGCTATCTATTACATTGGCCTGTAGCTGTGTACTCCATGCTGAATTAAAACGGTAATCTATTTGTAGTTCTAGGCCATTTAAAGTGGCATCACTGACGTTGGTATAACTGCCTGTACCCGTTGAATTAAAAATCGCAACAATGGCATTTTCTTGCTTTGTTCTATACAAACTGCTGGTGATATTAAGTGCATTTTTATTGTAACTAGAGGCCAACATAAAGGTGTTGGAGTGCTCAGGTGCTAGGTTTGCATTGCCTTTAAACGCACCTCTATCACCATATAACTCAAACAACGTGGGAGTGCGAATGCCCTTAGAAAAGGCTAATTCAAGTTCAATGTCATTAAAATGGGTGGTTGTGCCGAGTTCATAGCTTGAATAACTGTCATCTTGCTTGAGTTGATCGACTTGCTCAGCACTCACATTTCGTTTTTGATTGCTCGAGCGAGACTTTTGTTTGTTAGCAAGTAAGTAGCTTTGCAAAGGTAAATCTTCACTTTGCCATTCGACTCTTGTTCCGAAGTGTAAGTCTGTTTGCTGCGCTTTTACATCACAGCCACTGAAACCATTGCATATATTGATTTGGTCATTTAAAAATTGTTCCGAAGTAAATTGCTGTTTTGCAAGGTTGCTATAAGGCAATAGCGTAATATTGTCGAACACAAAAGTCGGCTTTAAGCTGACAAAATATTTATCAGTATCGTAAAAGTAATCTCGCTGTAAGACGCTACTTGGTGCGTCAATATAATGCTCTTTTTTGCTATCTATGTAGCTTTCAAATTCGACTTCAGATAAATGCTTTGAGTCACTTTTCCACACATGAATGTATCCAGCCCGCCAGTTCTTAGTTTCTAGATTTGAAAGGTTTTCAGGTGAGTTATTTTGATAATTAGGGATGGCTTTATTTTGCTTTGTATACTGTGCATTGAGGCGAATGTTATGCGCATCTAATGAGATTTGATCATTTATGTACAAAGCCGTTTTATCATAATCGTTATTACGTAAAGGTTGCTCAGCACTGATGGCAGAATTATCGAATGTTTGCGGTACCATGTAGTCATAGTCATTTTTAACTCTTAAAAATTGACCGCCAAGAGAAAGTGCATGAGTATCTAGTTTAACATTATGATTTAGGTTTACTTCTTTGAACCCAAATGATCCCGCAGCTAGGCTCAAACGAGTTTGTGAAGCTGATGGATTGTACGTGTTTACCCTGATCACACCACCAATTGGCGTCATTCCTGTGCCAATCGCCTGACTCTTGCTGACTTCAATACTTTGAATTTGTTCTACTGGGATCTGATTTAAATCGAAGCCGCCAAATTGATTGTCGTTTATTAATTGACCATCGATATACAGCTGAACTTGTTTACTGCTTGAGCCTCGAATAGAAACATTGACTGGATTACCAACGCCACTAATTTGTGTAATTTGCACTCCATTGATAGTGCTTAAAACGTCAGATAGGCTTTGTGCGCTGGCAAGAAATTCGCTGCGCTGGATTAATTGATAGTTTGCTGTGGTCGTGCGTTGCTGCTCTATTTCGATGATTTCCATCTCGTTTTGCGTATTTTGTGCATTGGCAAACTGCGCGCTAGGCAAAAGGCAACAAATAATAAAACGAGAAATTAGCAACTGCATACGCACCTCAAAATGAGGACGATAAGATACATCACCAAAGCGAAATTACGATGGCTAATACCTTATATCGCCCACCGCAATATAATCTTATGGTTGATAGTTAGGCCGGTCTCCGGGCTTATGCAATGATTGCAATTACCGTTGCGGGGGCAGCGTTAGATTACTTAACCTAATAACAAGGTTCAAAATAGATGACTCTATTATGAAGGTTGCTTTAAGTTTTAGGTTACGTCACTAACTTCCCGATTATCTCAAGTCGATACTATGATCTGAGCACCTAGCTATTTAGACGGCTAGTCTGATGGCTTTATACCGAAAAGTCAAAGAAAGATATGCTGAACAGAGGAGTAGGTTTGTGTATAGAGGATGTGCTTCGTAAGTGTTACGAAGCACATAAAAGAAATACTTGATGTGAGATTAATTTGTTGAAGGCAGTTCCATGATGCCGTCAATCTCGATTTGCACACCTTTAGGTAATTCTCTTACACCGATAGCTGCACGTGCAGGGTATGGTGTTGAGAAGTGTTGGCTCATGATCTCATTTACTGTAGCGAAGTTGCTTAGATCCGTTAGGAAGATATTTACCTTAACCATGTCTTGTAAGCGACCACCTGCAGCTTCACACACGGCAGTAAGGTTTTTAAACACCTGTTGCGTCTGCTCTGCAAAGTCTTCAGAGATAACTTCCATAGTGTCTGGCACTAATGGGATCTGGCCAGACAGGTATACAGCAGTACCTACTTTAACCGCTTGGCTATATGTGCCGATCGCTGCAGGTGCATTGTCTGTTGAAATAATAGCTTTGTTCATAATAATCCTACTTTTTACGGTATACACGTTGAACATCAGGCATCACCCTGATCTTACGCATCACATCCGCGACGTGAACACGGTCTTTAACCGTGATACCTAAATCAATAATATATAAGTTACTTTCTTTTTCGTCAGTGGCAATTTCGACGATATTTGCGTTGGTACTTGCCACTACACTGGTTAATTTTGCAAGCGTACCTTGGTGGTTGATGATTTCAACTCTAAGACCTGCAATATATTCTTTCTCTGGGTTGTCATCCCATTTTACGACGAAATATTTCGAACGTTCACTTTCCCAGCCTTTAATGTTTTTACACTCTTGGCGATGAACGTTTAGGCCCTTACCTTGGCTCACATAAGCGGTGATGGCATCACCTGGTACTGGACGACAGCATTTCATGTAGTTAACTAGCATGCCTTCTGTACCTATGATCGCAGCTTTTGCCTTTTTAGCTAAGTGTTCAATACTGCCATCATCTTCGTCAAGATCATCATTTTGCAATAAGCGCTTGGCAATCAGCACACTCATGATATTGCCACAACCAATTTCAACAAGTAGTTCAAGCATGGTTGAAAGCTTGTGCTCTGCTAGTACACGGTCAATTTGTTCTTGCGAAATGTCACTTAATTGATATTCGCCAAGGGCAGAATCGAGTAAGCGACGGCCTAACTCTAGGGCCTCTTCTTCTCGTTGGCTCTTCAGATAGTTGCGAACACCTAAGCGCGCTTTACCTGTAACAATAAAATTTAACCAAGTGGCGTTAGGGTGAGCGCCAGAGCTTGTAATCACTTCTACGGTTTGACCTGTATCGAGCGCTTTGCTGAGCGGATAAGGTTTACGATTTACACGCGCGCCTACACAGGTGTTACCGACATCTGTGTGTACCGCATAAGCGAAGTCGACGGCAGTCGCACCCATTGGGAGTTCTACAATGCGGCCGTCTGGCGTGAAGACATAAATTTCTTCTGGGAATAGTTCAGTCTTAACGTTTTCAACGAATTCAAATGATGAACCCGCGCTCTGTTGTAATTCAAGTAAGCTCTGCATCCACTGACGAGCACGCTGCTGTGCAGTGTGACCCGCACTGTCGCCAGCCTTTTTATACATCCAATGCGCAGCAACCCCTTTGTCAGCCATTTGATCCATATCGTGGGTACGAATTTGGATCTCGACAGGAATACCATGTGGGCCAACAAGCGAAGTATGCAGTGACTGATAACCATTGGTTTTTGGTACGGCAATGTAATCTTTGAAGCGTGTTTCGATTGGCTTATATAAGTTATGTGCTACACCGAGTACACGGTAACAAGTATCAAGGTTATCAACAGCAATACGGAAAGCATAAATGTCCATAACTTCATTGAACATCAGTTCTTTATTAAGCATTTTACGATATATGCTATACAAGTGTTTTTCACGGCCACTGACATTTGCTTGAATACCAGCTTCTTCAAGGCGAGATTTGATCTCATTTTGAATATTGCTGATCACTTCTTTACGATTACCACGAGCTTTTGCGACTTCTGATTTTAGAGCGCGATGACGCATTGGGTAAAGCGCCTGAAAACCTAAGTCTTCTAATTCATTTTTAATGTCATGAATACCAAGGCGATTAGCAATAGGCGCAAAGATTTCTAACGTTTCGCGGGCGATGCGACGACGCTTATCTGGGCGAAGTGCGCCAAGCGTGCGCATATTATGCGTTCTGTCGGCAAGCTTAATCAGAATAACGCGGATATCTTGCGTCATCGCCATGATCATTTTGCGATAGTTTTCAGCTTGGAATTCTTTTTTATCTTTAAAGCTGAGTTTATCTAACTTACTTACACCCTCGACAAGCTCCGCGACAGTATTGCCAAAAATCTCAGCAAGATCTTGCTTGCTAAAATCAGTGTCTTCAATCACATCATGCATGAGTGCAGCCATAAGAGTTTCATGGTCTAAACGCATGCTGGCAAGAATTTGTGTCACTTCAACTGGGTGAGTGATATACGGCTCGCCACTAGAGCGAGTTTGCCCTTCATGGGCTTCACGCGCCACCACGTAGGCTTTTTGAACCAGTTCTACGTCAGCGGGGGAAAGGTATTCTGAGATCTTTTGCTTCAGGCCTTCAAAAAGATACATTCACACTCCAATGTTCCAGTGAAGTAATATGATGCTATGAATATACGATGAATTATCAGAGAAACCAATGGCTAGCTGTGACTTTTATGTCTACGGTGAGTAATTAACCTGAACTCTGGGTAATAAATCTATCTCCAGAGGCTACTTTCAACGCTAACAGCGTTGAATTCACTTGCAATAGGCTCGCTATTGACGCGCAAATTCGCCTTGCCTGCATGGATGTAGGTACCTTGGCGATAGCAGGACGCGTGAGCGGTGTTACCCTTAAAAGTCTCCGTCTGCAGATTAAATGATATTTATTATTGCAATATCAATATGCTAGTAAATCTCTTAACCAAAGTTCAGGCTAATATTTGTTATTGACCACTAAAAACAACAAAGCCAGCGTTAAAGCTGGCTTTGAGTATGAAGTGCAGGGGATTTTAGCTGTTACCGCCAACAATTGCAGCAACCGCAGCAAGCTCTGCAGCTTCTTGGTTTTGTTGCTCTTCACGATCGATCATATCAAGAGACGAGTTGTTCACAAGTCCTTGTTCGATCTCACGTAGGGCGATTACAGTTGGCTTATCGTTTTCAGCATCAACCATAGGATCTTTACCACCTACAGAGATCTGACGAGCGCGACGCGCCGCTACTAGGATTAAGTCAAAACGGTTACCAATTTTATCTACTGCATCTTCTACAGTTACGCGAGCCATCGAAGCACTCCAAAGTTATTCATGTCGAATTGGTAAGTTTACTTGATGCAAACCAATTCTCCAATAGGTGGTTAAAAATTTATCTTGTTTAAATGAGAGAGATTAAGCCAATAACTCAGCAATTAAACTTTGATGACGGTGTTTTTGTGCATCCAGTTCAAGGCGAGCAGCCATGACAATATGCTCAAGTTGCATTAGAGCTGTATCAAAATCATCATTTACTAATACATAATCGAACTCATCATAGTGCGAGCTTTCTGATTTTGCTTCCGCCATGCGCCCTGCAATTACTTCTTGAGAATCCTGTCCACGGTTGTTTAAGCGATTTTCAAGTTCGGCTTGCGACGGCGGTAAAATAAAGACCGTTTTTACTGATGGCATTAATTCACGAACTTGGCGCGCGCCTTGCCAATCAATATCTAAAAACACATCAATGCCTTGCTCAAGTTGAGACTCTATCGCCGCTTTTGAAGTGCCATAGTAGTTTTCGAAAACTTGTGCCCACTCAAAAAAGTCACCTTGATCAATTAAGGCTTTAAATTCATCTACACTAACAAAGTGATAGTGCTCACCATTGTTTTCACCTGGACGAGGACTACGGGTAGTGTGAGAAACTGACACTTTAATATCAGCATGTTTCTCTAACAGTGCTTTGATTAGGCTTGATTTTCCCGCACCAGAAGGCGCTGAAAGAATAAATAAATTACCGCGAGTTTGTGATGTCATAATTAAATCTGTGGCTTGAAACGTGATTTGGTTTCTAAAAGCACATTTTAAACCCTGCCAGTTTAATTAGCTAGAACAGATTTCGAACGCAATAAAATTGTCATACAGCGGTTGTAAAATAATCGGATACTGTTTCTGTTTTGGTGATCTGCAGTGGAGAGTGGTCGCATAGAGGCGTTTAAAATTGACGCGCAGAGTTTACAAACAATTTTAGACGAACGTTTGGTGGAGCCCTTATTTCAACCAATTTGCGATGTTGCGCGGCAAACTATTTTGGGTTTTGAGGCATTAAGTCGAGGCCCTGAAGGATCTGAATTAGAATCACCAAACGCCTTATTTTCAGCAGCACAGCGTTTTAATAGGCTCTCTGAATTAGAGCTATTATGCCGTGAGAAGGCGATTGAGCGTTTTGCTGAACTGAACCTATCGGGCAAATTGTTTCTAAATGTCAGCCCAAATACACTACTAGACCCAAATCACCCTAGAGGTGAAACTCTTCAGCTTATTCAACAATATGGGTTACAGGCCAACCAAGTTGTAATTGAAGTGACAGAGCAAGACAAAGTAGATGACGGCTTTTTGTTGCTTAAAACCATCGGCCATTACCGTAAATTAGGCTTTAACATTGCTATTGATGACTTAGGGGCGGGTTACTCTGGGTTAAAGCAGTGGTCAGAGTTACAACCTGACTTTGTAAAGATCGACCGCTACTTTATTGATCATTGCGATCAAAGCTTAGTTAAACGTGAGTTTTTAAAGTCAATTATTGAACTTGCTAAGGCAACGCGTACAGCTGTTATTGCTGAGGGTATTGAACGCGCTGAAGAATTAGCTTTAATCACACAGTTGGGAATTACCAATGCGCAAGGTTTTTTAATTGCACGGCCCTCAGCTGTGCCATTGAATGCCTATCCAAATACTTTAAAAGAGTCGAGCCAAGCACAAGGAAATGTGATGCATCGAGGTTTAGTTAAAACAATTGGCGAATTAACGCATGTCACTCCAGCTGTGTTAAATGGCGTATTATGCCAAGATGTACATCGCGTGTTTGAAAAAGACAAACAGCTGATGAGTCTCGCTGTCGTTGATGAGCAGCAAATGCCAATGGGTTTACTTCACCGAGATCAATTAACAGAAGTTTTTGCTGCGCCTTATGGTCACGCTTTGTATGCTAAAAAGCCTTTAGCTTCTCTCATGGACAAACAACCTTTAATTGTAGATGAGCAGTCTCAACTTGATGAGGTGAGTCAGTTAATTACAGAGCAAGACTTTGATATTCGTCGCCACATAGTGGTAACACAAGGCGGAAAGTATTTAGGCTTGGTACCACTTAGAGCAATTTTAAAACACATTACCGAAGAAAAAATTCGCAATGCACAGCATGCAAACCCGCTCACTATGTTGCCTGGTAATGTTGCAATAAACGAAGCCATAGAACAGCGACTGTTAAATAAACAAGACTTCACCTTGGCGTATATCGATTTAAATCACTTCAAGCAGTTTAATGACTTGTATGGCTATGCCAGTGGTGATGGAGTGATAAAACTGCTCGCTGAAGTGATAAGTGAATGTTGTATTGGTTTTTCTGGATTTGTGGGACATATCGGAGGTGATGACTTCATGGTGGTATTCGATGGCGATGACGCTGAGCCACTTTGCCGAGAAATTATCAATGAGTTTGAATTAAAGTCTAAAAGCTATTTTACCCATGAGCATGTAAAAGCAGGTGGCTACTGGGCTACAAACCGAGAAGGGCAGCAGCAGTTTGTGCCTTTGCTCACACTGTCCATTGGTCTTGTGTCACCGCATGTTGACAGCTGTCACAATAGTCATCAGGTAGCGGCGCTGGCAACGGATGCCAAGAAGGAAGCCAAACGTTATCGCAACAGCTATTTATTTGTGGCGAATAAGCGTCGACCAACAGTGGCGATTGTTTCTTAATCAGAAATACTTGAGTCATGGCTCTATTTTGGGTAGCTTAGAATAAAATGAGTGGGAGCCCACTATATGCAGAGACTCATCAATTTTTTCATTATTATAAGTGTTTGTGCTTCTTTTCAGCTTCAGGCAAAAGAAATTGAAACTATAAAAGTCGCGAAAGAGCCAAGAAAGCTTTATGAGCGAGATCATTACCTTTATGAGTTGCTCGATAAAGCGTTAAAAGCTGCAGACGCCACTTACGACTACGAGCATGTCACAGTTCATCCTCATCAACAGCGTACTTTGATGGCACTCTCGTCAGGAAAAGTTGACTTACATTGGAGTATGACCAGCCCTGATCGTGAGCAAATCGCAATAGCCATTCCTGTGCCTTTATTTAAAGGCTACATAGGTAAGCGGGCGATCATGGTGAAAAAAGAACGTCTTGCACAGTTCGCTGAACTTAGCAGTATTGAGCAATTGAAAGCATTTACTGCTGTACAAGGGCATGACTGGCCTGATACTAAAATATTGGCTTTTCATAACCTGCCGATAAAACCACTCTCTAACTATCAAGCTATGTTTAAATTATTAGCTGCAGGTAGAGTCGACTACTTCCCTCGTTCTTTCATTGAAGTGAACTCTGAGCTTGAAGAAAACCCAGATAAATTTGTGTTATTACCGAATGTATATTTGGAATATCCCACAGCATTTTATTTCTTCGTAAATAAAGCAAAGCCACAATTGGCAGATGACCTAAAGCGTGGATTGAATAAGTTAAAAAATAGCGGTGAATTTGATGCGTTATTTTCGCGTTATTTTGAAAAAGATCTAGCGCGGTTATCTATGTATCAGCCTGATAAGGCGATTAAGTTGAAAAACCCGTATTTTAATGCTGAATAAGGAACATTCAGTAAAACAAAAAAGGAGCCATCGGCTCCTTTTTTAAGTCAAACATACATGGCCATTACTTAAGTAATGACTCAGTTAATGTCGGACGAATTTCTTTTACGATTTGTTGGCAAAGTTTTGGGGAACCACACACGATGTTTCCACTCTTCGTGTAGTTAGTACCGCCAGCAAAATCTGTGATCATACCGCCAGCTTCTTTGATAAGTAGCTCACCTGCTGCTGTGTCCCAAGGCTTAAGACCGATTTCGAAGAAACCATCAATACGACCTGCTGCAACATAAGCCATATCTAATGCTGCAGAACCAGCACGACGAATATCAGCTGTGTGAACAAATAAAGCTTTGAATGCATCAGTGTATGCATCAATGTGATGCTTTTGCTTGAATGGGAAACCCGTCGCTAACACAGTACCTGCGATTTCGTTGTTTTTAGCTACGCGAAGACGCATGCTGTTTAGTTGTGCACCTTGACCGCGAGAAGCTGTGAATAACTCACTACGTACTGGGTCGTAGATAACAGCTTGGTCTAGGCGACCTTTAACTTTAAGTGCGATTGAAACGGCATAATGAGGAATGCCTTTGATGAAGTTAGTTGTGCCATCTAATGGATCGATGATCCACTGATAGTCAGCATCTTTACCCTCGGTAACACCTAGCTCTTCACCCACGATTGAGTGTTCTGGATACGCTTTTAAAATCGTTTCACGGATGATAGCTTCCGCGTCTTTATCTACGTTAGTAACAAAGTCGTTGCTGCCTTTTTGTTGGGCTTCAACACGTGATAAATCTTCACTTGCACGTAAGATCACTTTACCTGCATTACGCGCAGCGCGTACCGCAATGTTTAACATTGGATGCATAGCATTACCTTTGGGTTGTAAAAGAACAGTATAAATTCGTTGCCCACCGACAATACAGTAAGCACAGGACGGCGTATTCTAGCGATTTTTACTTTAAAGTAAACCCAAAAAACAAAATAAATCTGTTGTTTTTTTAACCGCATTGAAATTGCTATTAAAAAATATAAACGAAGATTTTTGAGTGGCTGAAATAGGCTGTGGTAAACTTAGCCAATTATCAATTTTCGTCGTATAGGCTTAGTGAAATGGCATTAGAAGATATTCGTATTGTGTTAGTTAACACCTCTCATTCAGGCAATATTGGTTCAGTTGCACGCGCAATGAAAACTATGGGGCTATCAAAACTATATTTAGTTGACCCGGCTTGTGAGGTGGATAGCCATGCCAGTGCCCTCGCAGCTGGTGCAACTGATGTACTAGGTAATAGCGTAACTGTGAGCAAGTTAGAAGAAGCCATTGCTGACTGTTCACTAACAATTGGTACAAGTGCTCGCTCACGTACTTTGTCTTGGCCAATGGTAGAGCCAAGAGAGTGTGCTCAAAAATTGGTTGATGGATCTGAAAGCGGCCCTGTAGCTTTAGTTTTCGGTCGTGAAAACAGTGGCTTGACTAATGAAGAACTGCAACTTTGTAACTACCACGTATGTATTCCTGCAAATCCTGAATATAGTTCATTAAACCTTGCGATGGCTGTCCAAACCCTTACCTATGAAACGCGTATGGCGTTTTTAGATAAGCAAGACAAGCCAGTAGAAGAAGACGACACAGTTTACCCAAGCTCGCAGCAAATGGAGCTTTTCTACGAGCACTTAGAAAGCACATTGAAAGAAACCGGCTTCATCATCAAGCAGCATCCAGGCATGGTAATGACCAAGCTAAAGCGTCTGTTTAATCGCGCCCGTCCAGAAAATCAAGAGCTTAATATTTTACGCGGTATTTTGACTTCAATTAACAAGTCTACAGGCAATAAATAACCCCTGATTATTTTTTGTTTAATACTTGACTAATTTAGTCGGGTAATTACAATGAGCAGTACTTGAGTAAATTACTCAGGTATTGCACTTGTTACTTTAGTGGTAAGTGTAGTGAGTAATACTTGACTATCCTAGTCAGGTAATTAAAATTCACCACCTGATAAAACGCTGAGGGGGCAATAATGAAACTAACATCTAAAGGCAGATACGCAGTCACAGCGATGCTCGATGTTGCTTTGCACGCCGATGTTGGCCCAGTTCCTTTAGCTGATATTTCTGAAAGACAAGAAATATCATTATCTTACCTAGAACAATTATTTGCTCGTTTACGTAAACATGGCTTAGTGAGCTCTGTGCGTGGACCGGGCGGCGGCTATTTACTTGGCCGAGATTCGCAAACTATCTCTGTAGGTGATGTGATTAATGCAGTCGACGAGTCAGTTGATGCAACCCGTTGTCACGGTGAAGGCGGCGGTTGTCAGAACGGCATGCGTTGTTTAACTCACACACTATGGTCTGATCTAAGTGAGCGTATTGCTGAGTTTTTAAATAATATTTCCCTAGCTGAGTTAGTCGCCAAATCTGATGTGCAGTCAGTTGCTTCTCGTCAAGATAGCGCTGTTAAAACTGCCATAAAGCAACTAGATAACATTCAAGTGAGCTGTCAACTTTAAGTTGGCGTCAAGCGGAGAAACCAATGAAATTACCGATATACCTAGATTATGCAGCAACCACTCCGGTTGATCAGCGCGTTGCAGATGAAATGATGCAATGTCTGACTATGGATGGCAATTTTGGTAACCCAGCATCACGTTCACACCGTTTTGGTTGGCAGGCCGAAGAGCTAGTGGACCAAGCGCGTAACGATATCGCTGATTTAATTAATGCAGATCCGCGTGAAATTGTTTTCACTTCAGGCGCGACGGAATCAAATAACCTAGCAATTAAAGGCGCTGCTAACTTCAATAAGAAGAAAGGCAAGCACATCATCACGGTTAAAACTGAGCACAAAGCCGTTTTAGATACATTCCGTGAATTAGAGCGTCAAGGGTTTGAAGCAACTTACTTAGAAGTTGAAGAAAACGGTTTACTTGACCTTAAAAAATTAGAAGCAGCAATGCGAGATGACACAGTACTTGTGAGCGTAATGCACGTGAACAATGAGCTAGGTGTTATTCAAGATATTACGACCATCGGTGAGATGTGTCGTGAGCGCAAGATCATGTTCCACGTAGATGCAGCGCAAAGTGCGGGTAAAGTAAAAATCGACTTACAAGAACTAAAAGTTGATTTCATGTCTTTCTCTGCGCACAAAATCTACGGTCCGAAAGGCATTGGTGCACTTTATGTTCGTCGTAAGCCACGTGCTCGTCTAGAAGCACAAATGCACGGTGGTGGTCATGAGCGTGGTATGCGCTCTGGTACGTTAGCGACTCACCAAATTGTTGGTATGGGTACTGCTTTCCGTGTTGCCAAGCAAGATTTCGAAAAAGACCATGCGCACATCAGCACGCTTCGCAAGCGTTTAATTGATGGCTTGATGAGCATGGATGAAGTGTATTTCAACGGCGCGATTGAGCAATCAGTGCCTGGTATTTCAAACATCAGCTTCAACTTTGTTGAAGGTGAGTCATTACTAATGGCTGTAAAAGACATCGCGGTATCTTCTGGTTCTGCATGTACTTCAGCAAGTCTTGAGCCATCGTATGTATTACGTGCGCTAGGTCGTAATGACGAGCTAGCACATAGCTCAATTCGTTTCAGCATCGGTCGATTCACGACTGAAGAAGAGATTGATTACACGGTTGAGTTACTTAAAAACTCAATTGGCCGTCTTCGTGAAATGTCTCCACTTTGGGAGATGCACCAAGAAGGTATTGATTTAGATAGCGTTGAGTGGACTCACCACTAATTTAACGTGTAGCAAGTTTATAGCGGGTAGCGAGGAAAGAATTATGGCGTACAGTGATAAAGTAATTGATCACGTAGAGAACCCAAGAAACGTAGGTGCTCTAGATAAAAACGATCCAAGCGTTGCAACAGGCATGGTGGGTGCACCTGCATGTGGTGACGTGATGAAGCTGCAGATCAAAGTGTCTGAAGAAGGCGTTATTGAAGATGCTAAGTTCAAAACTTATGGTTGTGGTAGTGCGATTGCATCATCTTCACTGGTAACTGAGTGGGTGAAAGGCAAAACACTAGACGAAGCTTCTGAAATCAAAAACACAGATATTTCTGCTGAGCTAGAATTACCACCGGTAAAAATTCACTGCTCAATTCTAGCTGAAGATGCGATTCAAGCTGCAATTGCAGATTACAAAAGCAAACAAGCTAAATAAGAGAGAGCGGCATGGCAGTAACATTAACTGACGCGGCAGCTAATCGCGTTCAGACATTCTTAGCTAATCGTGGCAAAGGCATCGGTCTTCGTTTAGGTATTAAAACGACAGGCTGTTCGGGCTTAGCTTACGTATTAGAGTTCGTAGACGAGTTAGACGAAGGTGATGAAGTGTATGAGCATAATGGTGTTAAAGTCATCATTGATGCGAAAAGCATGGTTTACCTTGACGGTACAGAGCTTGATTACACGAAAGAAGGTCTAAACGAAGGGTTTAAGTTTACCAACCCGAATCAAAAAGACGAATGTGGCTGCGGCGAAAGTTTTACAGTGTAACTGACCTTGCTGTTGTTAACAAAGCCCTGCCTTGGTAGGGCTTTGTTGTATAATATCATTTAGCATAATAATTTTAGCGCTTTAGAATGAGTTAACCTAATGCATTACTTTGAATTGTTTGATATTCCCGTTTCATATGATGTTGATCTAAATGCCATTAATACCCGCTATTTAGAATTACAACGCATTGTTCACCCAGACCGATATGCCGGAAAAAGTGAACGCGAAAAACTGCTGGCTGTTCAAAAAGCCGCAGAGATCAACGATGCATTAGCGGTGTTAAAACACCCAGTGAAACGTGCTGAGTATATGTTGAGTGAAAAAGGCAAAGACATTCGCGCCGAACAGCAGACTTTACAAGACCCGATGTTCTTAATGCAGCAAATGGAACTGCGAGAAGCGCTAGAAGATCTTCCGCAGAGTAATGATCCTGAAGCGGCTATTGAAGATTTTGAACAAGAAATTAAGCTACTTGATACACAATATTCAGCACAACTCGCATCGCAATTAAGCAGTGATGACGATGCACAGTTAGACGCTGCAGCTGATAATATTCGAAAGCTAAAATTTGTATACAAATTGCGTGATGAATTAGCGCGCATAGAAGACAGTTTATTCGACTAAACCAAATTGGTTTAATACTCAAACTATTTGTCGTTGCAAGTAGGCGCAATCGAGTGAAATCCCATGAGCATAGATTTTCTATGCGATAGGGTGGAGCGAGTGCCGTCAACACCGCTGCAGCTTTAAGTAAGAAGAGTATAGACACGAACCTAAAAACGTAGAGCACTATGGCACTATTGCAAATTGCTGAGCCGGGGCAGAGCGCGGCACCTCATGAACATAAGCTAGCTATTGGCATTGACCTTGGTACCACAAACTCATTGGTTGCGACGGTACAAAGTGGCGAAGCCAAAACCCTAACCGATTTTGATGGCTCAGCGATGTTGCCATCAGTGGTTCGCTACGAAGCTGATAAGATCACCGTGGGTCAAGTTGCCGCTGCGGCATCAGCAGAAGACCCGACTAACACGTTAATTTCAGTAAAGCGCTTCTTAGGCAAGTCTCAAGCTGAGATTGAACAAAGTTATGGGCAACTGCCTTATGAGTTCGTTGAAAATAATGGCAGCTTAGCCATTAATACTGTAGTGGGTGCAATTAACCCAGTACAGGCATCAGCAGAGATTTTAAAGTCACTTAAAGATCGTGCAATAGCCAGCTTTGCAGGTGAAGACATTAAAGGGGCAGTGATCACAGTACCAGCATACTTTGATGATGCACAGCGTCAAAGCACCAAAGATGCTGCAGAACTTGCCGGTCTAAATGTTCTACGTTTATTGAACGAACCAACAGCTGCTGCCGTTGCTTATGGTTTAGATTCAGGACAAGAAGGCGTGATCGCCGTTTACGATTTAGGTGGCGGTACATTTGATATCTCTATCTTACGTTTAAACCAAGGTGTATTTGAAGTTTTAGCAACGGGCGGTGACTCAAGCTTAGGTGGTGATGACTTTGACTCTGCACTTGTCGCACATTTTAAAGAACAAACGCAAATTAATGATTTAAATAATTCAGAGCTGCGTTTATTCATCAATAAAGCCAAAGCTTGTAAAGAAGCGCTATCTAGCTATGAAACCTTTAATGTTGGTTTAGAGCTACGTGATACATCTCACACAGTGACAGTAACACGCGCTCAGTTTGCCGAAATGGTGATGCCGTTAGTGAAAAAGACATTACGTGCTTGTCGCCGTGCGGTAAAAGATGCTGATGTATCGCATGAAGAAATCTTGCAAGTTGTTATGGTGGGTGGTTCAACCCGTATGCCAGTTATCCGTGAGCAAGTTGAAGTGTTCTTTGATAAAAAGCCACTGACTTCTATCGACCCAGATCGCGTGGTTGCAATCGGTGCTGCGATCCAGGCAGATATTCTAGTCGGTAACAAGCCAGATTCAGACATGTTACTGTTAGATGTATTACCACTGTCTCTAGGTCTAGAAACCATGGGCGGACTGGTTGAGAAAATCATTCCGCGCAACACCACGATTCCAGTAGCACGTGCGCAAGAGTTTACCACGTTCAAAGATGGTCAAACGGCCATGTCATTGCATGTATTGCAAGGCGAACGTGAACTGGTAGATGACTGTCGTTCACTGGCTAAATTTAGCTTAAAAGGTATTCCAGCAATGGCAGCTGGTGCAGCGCATATTCGCGTCACCTTTAAAGTGGATGCAGACGGTCTGTTGAGCGTTTCAGCGATGGAGAAATCAACGGGCGTGCAAGCTGAGATCCAAGTTAAGCCGTCATTTGGTTTGTCTGACGATCAAGTTGCGCAAATGCTTAAAGATTCAATGAGCAATGCCAAAGAAGATATGCAAGCACGTATGTTGAAAGAGCAACAAGTTGAAGCGCTGCGAGTATTAGAGGCGTTAGAAGCTTCTTTATCAACTGATAGCCAGCTATTAAATGATGACGAGTTAGCAGCCCTTCGCAGTGAAATGCAAAAGCTGGCTGATTTACGTGAAACTGCGACTTCACCAGATGAGATTAAAACGGCCATTGAAGCTGTAGATACGGCAAGTAGTGAATTTGCTTCGCGCCGTATGGATATGTCAATTAAACAAGCCCTTACTGGGCAGTCTGTAGACGAGGTATAAGTAATGCCACAGATTATTTTCTTACCCCATGAAGAGCTTTGCCCAGAAGGCGCGGCAATTGAAGCAAAGACAGGTCAAACTGTACTGGATGTTGCTTTAAAAAATGGTATTTCAATTCCTCATGCTTGTGAAAAGTCATGTGCATGTACAACCTGTCACGTGGTGATCCGTGAAGGTTTTGACTCACTAGAAGAGAGTGACGAGCTAGAAGATGATATGCTAGACAAAGCATGGGGTTTAGAGCCTGAATCACGTCTAGGTTGTCAGGCAATCATCAACGATGAAGACTTGGTTGTAGAAATTCCAAAATACAACCTGAACATTGTGAATGAAGATCACTAATACCAATCCTCCTAATTAAGCGATCTATTTTGAGGCAAGTAAAACTGTTCGATAGCAAGGCAAAAATTTTGCTATTTATTTGTTCTAAATAATAAATTTTTAACGAAGCTAGCGTCATTTTTAGTCCCTCAAAATGATTGAGTATTATTGAGGATTGGTATAATAGATTTTGATTATGAAAACCCGTAGTCTTTACTACGGGTTTTTTGTTTAAGGAGACAAAACATGTATTGGAGTAAGGCGTTAAATAGCTCACTTATTAATGGCAAGTCGTATCAAGGTAGCGATTCTTTCACTGTAAATAACCCAGCAAACGAGCAGTTGATTGAAACACTTTCATCGGTTGATATGGCAGGCTGTCAGCAGGCATTAGATGCTGCCATTACATGTTTTGAAGCGCTAAAATCGACTACAGCTAAACAGCGCAGCGATGTGTTATTAAAATGGCATAGTTTGATTTTAGAGCACAAGCAGGCATTAGCAGAGCTGGTTACCCTTGAACAAGGTAAGGTCTTAAAAGAATCTTTGGCCGAAGTTGATTATGCAGCGGGTTTTGTAAAATGGTTTGCAGATGAAGCGCTACGAAGTTATGGCGAAGTTATTCCGGCTAATAGTCCAACTCAACAGCTGACTGTCATTAAGCAGGGAGTAGGCGTGGTGTTTGGGGTCACGCCGTGGAATTTCCCTCTTGCCATGATCAGCCGTAAAGTAGCCCCAGCCTATGCAGCGGGTTGTAGTTTTATCCTCAAGCCATCTGAATATACACCATTAAGTGCATTGGCGCTGTGCCAGCTTGCATTGCAAGCGGGTATGGAAACGGGCGCATTTCAAACTTTAGTCACAGAAGATGCTGCACAGGTTGGCGCGTTTTTTTGTGAACACAAACAAGTTAGAAAAATTACGTTTACCGGTTCAACACGAGTCGGACAAATTTTGTTATCACAAAGCGCCCAGTCAATTAAGCGAGCTTCTCTTGAGCTCGGTGGTAATGCACCTTTTATGGTATTTGAAAGTGCTGACATTAAAAAAGCGGTACAAGGGCTGTTGGTAGCGAAATTTAGAAATGCGGGTCAAACCTGCGTGGCAGCCAATCGAGTCTTAGTACAAAACACGTGTTTAGATGAGTTTTTAGCAGAATTAAAGCTGCAAACTGCTCGGTTAAAAGTGGCTGATGGTTTTACTGAAGGTGCCGATTTAGGCCCATTAATTAACACCGAAGCGAAACTAAAAGCACAAAGCTTAGTTGAAGATGCTGTTGCGCAAGGCACCAAAATTGCCTACCAAGGTGACGAGAAAGCGGGGCAGTTTATGGCGCCTATTATTCTGACTGAGGTAAACCAAAGTATGGAGATAAGTAGAAGCGAAATATTCGCGCCTGTGGTCGCCATTCAGACTTTCGAAAATGAAGCTCAGGCACTCACTATCGCTAATTCGGTTGATGAAGGTTTAGCTGCGTATTTTTATTCGCAAGATATGGCACAAGTTCAGCGTGTAGCGAACAGTCTTGAGTATGGTATGGTGGGTATTAATGAAGCGCTCATTTCAAACCCAGTTGCGCCATTTGGCGGGATGAAAGCATCAGGTCTTGGGCGAGAAGGAGCAAGGCAAGGTTTAGAGGAATACCAAGAAGTTAAATATCTCTGCCAAAGTTATTGAAGCAAAATAATTCTGGTGAGAATGTGTTGGCATTCTCAATTCGTACCACTAATGTGTATACAATTTTTCGCTGATTATCTAATCTAAAGCTGTTACACTCTTGCGCTTGTTAATTTTTGGTCAACAATTTTAAATGGCAACAGAGCAAAATAATTTAACACTTGTTGTATTGGCTGGTGGGCTTGGCAGTCGCTTTGGTGGTAATAAACAAATTACTCCTCTTCCCAAACTTGAGCGCACCATTATGGAACTGAGCATTGAAGATGCTTTCAATGCGGGCATTAAGCAAGCGGTGTTAATCATTAATAAAGCCGTTCGTGCAGAATTAGAGCAAACAATCTTGCCACGTCTCCCAAAGACGATGCATATCAATTTGGTTGAACAAAGTATTGATATGCTGCCTTCTGAGTTTAAGCATTTAGCCGATCACCGTACTAAGCCTTGGGGCACAGGGCACGCATTATTATGTGCAAAGCCTTATGTGACTGGCCCTGCTGTTGTTATTACTGCTGACGACTACTATGGACCTAATGCATACAAACAAATGGTAGAACACTTTAGTCAATCGCAAGATGCTAGTAGTATGGCCATGGTTGCCTTCCCAATTGAGAAAACCCTCTCTGAACAAGGGGGAGTAAACCGGGGTATTTGTGAAGTCGAGCAGCAATCGCTTAGGTGCGTGACTGAAACCTTAAATATTCATCAAACTGAACATGGCTTGGTGGGGGAAATTGAGGGAAAATTACAAACACTAGACAGCCATTGCTTAGCTTCTATGACTTTTTGGGGGATTACACCCATCTTGATGGCTAAACTAGAATCTGATTTTAGAAAGTTTCTAGAAGCTTATGACAGCGATGTCAAAAAGGAGTATTATTTACCTAATTGCATCCAATCCTGTATAGAAAGTAAACTTGCATCGGTAAGTGTTTACTCAGCCATTGATTATTGGTTTGGTGTGACATATAAAGAAGAATTAACAAGCGTAGCAGGAAAGATTTATGAACATCGTCAAGGATGAGCAGATTACCACGCCAATAACACCAGTATCTGAGGTGACTATGACTAATACTGCGATAGCTGAGCATTTGTCGCAAGAATTTGGCTTAGACCACGAAAATGCCACAATAAAGCCAATAGGCAGTGGTCACATCAACACCACAATGTTGTTAAAAGACCCGCAGCGCGCTGTTGTTGTACAAAAGCTGAACACTGAAGTTTTTCCAAACCCCGAGCATCTAGTCGAAAATGCCAGAGCAATAGAACAGCACCTTACAGAAAAAGCTGCTGAAAACGACTATGCATTAGAGATTATAAAACATTTACCTACGACTTCAGATGATTATTTAGTGAAGGTAGATGGTGATGTCTGGCGTGCATTAGAGTTTATAGGTAAAAGCTACAGTGAAGATGTGGTGAGCTGTTCTGAAAAGGCGCAAACTGCAGCGAATGCATTTGGACAATTTGCACAAGCATTGTCAGACTTTGATGCCCAAGTATTGCACCATGTTATTCCTGATTTTCATAATTTGGCTATGCGTATTGCAGCGTTTAATGACAAGCTTGAAGCTGATAGCCAAAATCGAGCTGAAAAATGCCAAGAGGAAATTGCGTTTTGCCAAGCGCAATTTGGTCTTGCAGATGAGTTAGAATCGATCTACGGAACCATTCCACTTAGGCCGTGTCACAATGACACTAAAATTAATAACATGCTGTTCTGTAAAGAAACCGATGGCGCACGTTCAGTGATTGATCTAGATACATGTATGCCTGGTTATTGGCTGTTTGATTTTGGTGATATGGTGCGTACTTTTTGTTCTCCTGAAGAAGAAGATTCTACAAACCTAGATAATGTGCGAGTACGAGAAGAGATTTTTGCAGCCTTAGTTAAAGGCTATGTTGCGCCTTTAGAAAATGAGCTCACACCAGAAGAAAAGCAAAGTTTTTTACTTGGTGCCAAAGTGATGCCATTTATGATTGGCCTACGCTTCTTAACTGATTACTTGGATGGTGATAATTACTTTTCCACCAAGTACAGTGAGCACAACCTTCATAGAGCAAGAAATCAATTCAAGTTATATCAAGATGTAGTCGCGAAAGAAGCGCTGCTTGAAAAGTTAATACATAGCTAAAACATATAAAAAGCGCCATAGGCGCTTTTTTTTGTGCCAGAACAAAATAGGAACATATATTGGTCGCAACTGAATGACAGCGCTTGACTTATTGGTTAGGGTAAATACCAATCAGTCATAATACTTAACCAATTTGAGAAGCTAAAACTCACGCTAGCTGTGTTAAAAATTTATCATTTAGAATAACTAAACAGCAAAATTTTTGCCTTGCTATCGCAAAGTTTTATCCACCTCAAAATAGGCTACTTAATTACACCGATTGGTATAAGTGGTTACAAAGAGGGAAAATAATAATGAAACAACTTAACAGACGTGACTTTCTCAAAGCTGCAGGTGTTGCTGCTGCGGCAAGTGTCGCTGCAGGGTGTGCGCAAACATCAAGCTCAAGCACAGCATTTGTGCCGACTCAAAAAGGTAAGTCGGTTATTGGTCTTATCGCACCAAAAATGGACGTAGTTAGAGTTGGGTTCATCGGTGTTGGTCAGCGAGGTTATGGCCATGTGCGCCGTATGAGCCATATTGAAGGCGCTGAAATCGTCGCAATTTGCGATACTCACGATGACGTTTTGGAACGTTCTGCTAATTATCTAGCCGAGCGAGGCTTAAAAAAACCAGCATTGTACCGAGGTGCTGATTTAGCGTATCAAGATATGTTAGCCCGTCATGATATTGATATTGTGATCATCTCAACGCCTTGGAAGTGGCATGCACCTATGGCCATTGACACGATGAACAGTGGAAAGCATGCATTTGTAGAAGTGCCTTTGGCACTCACCGTCGAAGAAATGTGGGACATTGTTGATACTGCGGAGCGCACTCAGAAAAACTGTATGATGATGGAAAACGTCAATTATGGTCGGGATGAGTTAATGGTACTGAACATGGTTCGTCAGGGGCTATTCGGCGAATTACTGCACGGTGAAGCCGCTTATATTCATGAACTGCGTTGGCAAATGAAAGAAATCGAGCATAAAACGGGCTCTTGGCGAACGGGTTGGCATGCGAAGCGTGATGGTAACTTGTACCCAACACATGGCTTAGGCCCTGTTTCTCAATATATGAACATAAACCGTGGTGACCGCTTTGATTACTTAACTTCAATGAGTTCTCCAGCGTTGGGTAGAGCTGCTTATGCACAACGAGAATTCCCTGCGAATCATCAGCGTAACCAATTGAATTATATTGCCGGTGATATGAATACCACCATGATCAAAACGGTTAAAGGCCGCTCCATCATGGTACAACACGATACTACCACGCCAAGACCTTATTCTCGCCATAATCTGATCCAAGGTACCAATGGGGTGTTTGCCGGCTTCCCGAATAGAATCGCACTTGAAAAAGGTGGCAATTTAGATAATTTCCATGAGTGGGAGCATGACATGAACCCTTGGTATGATAAATATGATCATCCACTTTGGAAGAAAATGGGTGCTGAGGCAGAGCGCAATGGTGGCCATGGTGGTATGGACTTCTTAATGTTCTGGCGCATGATTTATTGTTTACGCAACGGTGAAGCGTTAGATCAAGATGTTTACGATGGTGCGGCTTGGTCTGTGATCTCACCTCTTTCAGCTCAGTCTGTCGCGAATCGCAGTGAATCTATTAGTATTCCAGACTTTACCCGAGGGGCATGGAAAAATGCTACGCCATTAGGTATTGTGGGTAGTTAATGGCTTTAAGCGCGCGATGAGCGCGCTTTTTGATTGTCGAGGTGAAATATATGACAAGGTGCTTTGCGATTTTTATTGTTTTGCTTTTAGTTGGTTGTAAAAGCTCGCTTAAGCAAAATAATGTGCCCACTATAAAACCTCAAGTTGAGCAATTTATATCAACCTATCAGGCTAGAGTCGATTTTGATGCATTTTTAAAGCTCTATGCAGATTCTGCACAGTTAGAAGATTTAGTATATGGCCATCACGCTGTTGGAAAATCAGGCATTGCTGCTTTTTATAATTGGAACGGTGGTAATTTTAAAGTAATAGATGATTTAAAGACCTTTAAAGTAGATCGTTTGATTATTGATGAGCAACAGCGGCAAGCCGTTATAACAGGGCACTTTAATGAATTTATTTACCATGGCCAAAAAATGGGACCTTGGCGATTTGTTATGACGCTTCAATTTAATGAAAAAGGGCTCATTACGCACCAGCAAGACTGGATCAATTACACACCCAAAGCGGATTTTATGACGGGTAAAAACCTCAATAAAACTATTCCTTAAAAAATATCAGAGGCTAAAATAGATAAAACGACTTAATTATGGATTTTAAAATGCAGCTCTCTGTAGAAATTAGCAAATATCCACTTCACTCAGACTATATTCCTTTTATCAAAGCCTTTATTGAACGCTTAAATACACACCCAGAGCTTAAAGTGTTAACCAATACAATGTCGACACAGATATTTGGTGAATATGACCTCGTTATGTCGGTACTTCAACAAGAAATGAAACGCTCTTTTGAAGAGTTTGGGAAGATTGTATTTGTGTGTAAGTTCATTTCTGGAGACTTATCGCCGCAATGATTGAATTTTTAAGCGCCACATTTTCCGGTTTTACTGCTATGTCTGGCTGGGAATACATCGCGGTCATACTTTCCTTAGCTTATGTCTTTTTAGCTGTGAAGGAGAATCAATGGTGTTGGCCTGCGGCTTTTCTGAGTACGTTTATCTATACCATCATGTATTGGAATGGCGCGTTGTTGATGGAGTCAGCATTAAATGTATATTACATGGTGATGGCGGTTGTGGGTTGGTATATGTGGCAACAAGGCAAGCAGCCAGGTTCAGTCGCCCCAATTATTTCTTGGCCATTGTTAAGACATATTTACATCATCATTGTCACCGCTTTGACGGCAACTGGTATCGGCTTTGTTATGGACAATTATACGCATGCTGATTTTGCGTATCTAGACAGTTTTACAACCTGTTTTGCTGTGATGACAACTTATTTAGTGGCTAAAAAGGTTTTAGAGAACTGGCTTTATTGGATCATCATTAATGCCGCATCTATGTACCTGTTCTTTGTGAAAGGATATTACCCGACATTTGTACTTTATGTGTTTTATACGGTTATAGCCTGTTGGGGGTACAAACGTTGGTACGAAGAACACGAACAAAGAAATGGCTTACCAATTGCGAGCTTATAGTTTTCAAAACTTGCCAGATAAAGTAAGAGACTTCGTAACAGAGACACTTTATTCTCGGCAAGTTGAGGCTTGTTATCAAATTACTTCTGGGCTTAGTAATCAAAACTATCTAATTGTTGTTGAGCAGAGCAAGTATTTGCTTAAGCAGTATCAAAATGATGTGCCGTTACCAAGCCTGCTTTTTCAACGAACAATATCTTCAACAGTCTGTAATGTTCAGAAAGTCATTCATTGGGATGAGAAAAGCAAAGTAGCCTTATTTACTTACGTCGATGATGTTGAAAACGATATAGAGAAACATCGCTTATGCGATTTAGTAGAAACCATTGCTCAGGTACACCAACAATCTTCAGAGCATCTACAATGCACGCTTGATTTGAAACAAGCTTTGATGAGTTTAGGGTCTTTATTCAAACAGCGTTTTTACTCACAGTGGGAATTCAGCTCAAACTCTCTCAATGTTTATCCTAAGGAGCTAGGGTGTTGCCACAATGACTTGGTTAGAGAAAATGTGATTTCTACTAAGTATGGTGCAGTGCTGATTGATTTTGAGTATGCAGCAGTCGGGGATATTTATTTTGACTTGGCCGGCTTGGTAACGAGTTTTCAACTTGGTGATGAGGAAATCGTCTGGATGTTGAGTATTTACTATGCTTGTATAGGCTCAGAGGTGCCCAGTTACGCAATAGAGAAGTTGTGTGTTTACAGAATGTCTTATTTACTCTTGTGTATTGCTTGGTATGAAGAGCGGGGTGAAGTAGAAAAAGCCACTTCACACACATTACAACTAAAGAGACTAAATGCCACCAAGGCGCTTCGCTAACTCTTTATATTTTTCTACATCAGTTTGATCAAATACCGGATCACCTTGTGCGTCTTCGCCTTTGGCGATTAGTAGGTTTTCACGAGCAAGTCTTTTCACTCTTTCCACTTTAACTTCTAAAAACTCAGCAACTTGCTGCGTGGTCATTTGGCTCATAATAGCTTCCTCTCGATGTGTTAAGCTTTTATTGTTGTTGTTACCGCATTACACGGCGCTTTATGTTAATAAAACGTAGTAACTTGCTGTCTATAATACTGGTAAATCAAAATCTAAGCATAGTCAAAAATACAAAAAACCGCTAAAAAGCATTAATATTTTTGTTTTTAGCCTGTTATTTAATCAGCTGAAAGTGAAATGCTAGTATTTGCAAAGGAATGACATTACTATATGCAGCGTTCGTGTGCTCTCGTGGTGAAATGGATATCACGTAGCTCTCCGGAAGCTGAGTTGCAGGTTCGATCCCTGCCGAGAGCGCCATGAGCATTTTTTAAAAGCGGTTTTTGACCGTAAATAACCACTGCACACTATCGATGTTCTCTTCTCTGTTTATTGGTGCAGCAATATCTAAATGTAACACGATACCTGCATTTGCTCGACTAGGTGCAAGCCTTAATCCCAGACCAATATTCTTGAGTAATGAGTTATCGACGTTTACTTGGGCTTTCCCTGTAACTTTACCTGCATCGAAAAACAGTGCGCCTCCAACTTTGAAAAGGTGCAATAAGTCATACTCCCAGTAATACCGCTTTTCTAAGTTGACCAAAATACTGCGACTACCTTGTTGGTAGTTCAATGGGTAGCCTCTTAAACCTGTTTCTCCTCCTAAAACGAGTTGCTTATCTGCAGTTAAGTTCTTTGCATATTTTAATGATAAGTTGGCAAACCATGATTGTTGTATGCTGGTGTTAAGATAATACTGAACATTCAAAGTACTAATAAAGTTTCTTGCTTTATTTTGAGTTGTATTCCATTCGCCCTGTACATTGGTGTTTAACCTCCACAGGCTGCGTTCAGTTGTGTAATGTGCTTTGCTTGCTGAAAAGTGATAAATCAAATGGCTATCATCATCAACCCAGTTACTCGATGAATAACCGAGTTTTGCCTGCACATTCCAGCCTAAATTAAGATCTTCTGTACGATAAATAGAGTCAAAGTTACGGACTTTAATATAGTCGTCTTGCAACCATTGACCCTGTAAATATGGGTAAATAACTTCTCGATTTTTAGCAATAGTAAGAAATGAATTGGAAGTTTCAGAAAAGTTATGTTTTTCGTTGTGAAGTCCTACAGTATATCTATATGTCCATTGCTCAGGAGCTTGAACCGCTATGCCATAATAGGCATCTGTCATTTCAGTGTCTTGCAAAAATTCTGAAACAGCTTCATTTCTTGAATAGATAGATTCAACTCGCTTGTTTGAATAGCTATAAAATCCATAGCTTTGCGTTGATTTTATCGAGTAAAAAGGCAAATAAGCACCTAGATAGTGCCTTTCACCATCTGAGTTATCAGCGTATTCGATACGGCCGCGATAGCGACTTGATAAGATAGCCGGGTCGTCATAAACAAATAAATAACCGTTTCGATCTTTATCTTCTGTTGCTGTGAAAGAGAGCCTTTTACCGTATCCGAGTAAGTTAGATTCACGAAAGCCAATGCGGGAAGAGTTTTCACCACCACTGCGGCTAAAGCTAATATCTGGAAGTAAGGTCCACAAATCTCTTGTTACAACCGTAACATGTACTTCGTTTTTGCACGTTTCTTCAGCATAAATACGGGCATCATAAAGGTAGCTTTGCTGACGTAATAAGCGCTCAGATTCTTCTAATTCTTTAATGTTGTATTTAGAGCCTTGGCTAAATAGTAAAGTACTTAAGATAACATCAGGCTCAGTAGTAATATGTGCATTGTTAGCGAAGCGAAATAAAAAGTTATCTTCTTCAGGTAAACTCGTGTCAAAAACGTTTAACTGCTTTAAAGTGATTTTTGTAATGTGTTTATTTTTAGCTTCTTTGGGGAAAGCCTGTTGTGTATCTAGTTGACGTTTTAAGTTTAAGTCATCGCTGTTTTCTTCACGCTGATTGCTACAGCTATTTTCTTGAGAGTCAAAAACAGAAGGAGCAGCAATTGAGGGATCACTAAAATAAAGAATAGGCAATAGACACAATATAGGTCGATATTCTCTTTCAGTCACTTCCTTCCTCCTGCTATTTATCCTCTTTTATATCATTATATTAAGCAGAAAAATTAGAGCCTGTCTAATAATTATGAAAAGGTAGAGAGCAAAAATAGCTGAAGTGGCTCTAGCAATAACTCGGCTTCAATGCCTTCAGAGCTGATCCATAAACTATCACTGTAGTGTTCAAAATTTAGATTAAAATTTTGTCCTTGCCAACAAAAGCGTATCTGATGACGATCCGCACCTTCTGAGGTTTCAAGAATAGAAATAGTGTTATGGTTTAGGAATATTTGCCCCCAAAAGCTAAACTCATCGGCTTCGGGAAAGAAATCAGGTGCGATCTGCAGAAACTTAAATTCAGTGTTGAAGGTAATTTGCGTCATAACTAACTCGCGGCTAAATAATTTCGGATCAATTGCATAAACGGCGCACCATATTTACTAAGCTTGCTAAAACCGACGCCAGAAACATTTAAAAATTCAGCGTCATCGGTTGGCATCTTTTGCGCCATTTCAGCCAACGTTTTATCGTTAAAGACCACGTAAGGTGGTACATCGTCCGCATCTGCGAGCTCTTTTCGCAAACTACGTAATTTGGCGAAAAGCTTTTTATCGTAATTAAATTGTGCCAGTTTGTCTTGATAAACGTGTTTAGCCTGCAAGCGTGGTTCAGCCAATTGCAATACATATTCACCACGTAATACAGCTCTAGCAGCTTCAGTAAGCTTGAGGCTTGCGCCTTGAGTAATATCTTGTGCAAGTAACCCATGGTGGACAAGTTGTCGCAATATGCTCAGCCAGTACTCGACACTATGACTTTTGCCTATACCATAGGTACTCAATTCATGGTGACCGTTATCGCGAATTCGACTAGTATTCGCACCTCTCAGTAAATCAACTATATACCCTAAGCCAAATCGTTGTTGTGCACGATAAACACAAGAGAGAGCCTGTTGAGCCACTAAAGTACCATCGAAACGTTTTGGAGGGTTTAAGCAAATATCGCAGTTGCCACAAGGTTCTCTTTGATATTCGCTAAAATAGTTTAATAAAATTTGTCGACGGCAAGTTTGTGCTTCCGCAAAGTTTGCCATAGCTTGAAAGCGTTGTTCTTCTACTTTACGTCTTGCTTCATCGGGAATATCTTCGAAAAAACGTTTGACGCGACCTATGTCAGCGGGGTCAAAATACATGATGGCTTCTGCTGCAAGTCCATCACGACCTGCACGGCCAGTTTCTTGATAGTAAGCTTCGATACTTTTAGGTATATCGTAGTGAAGCACAAATCGTACGTTTAATTTATTAATACCCATGCCGAATGCAACCGTAGCAACGACAATATTAATATCGTCTCTGGCAAAAGCTTTTTGCACGAATTGGCGTTGCTCATTACTCATACCAGCATGGTAAGCGGCGACATTAAAGCCTGCTTCGGCAAGCTTTTCAGATATATCGTCTACACGCTTACGACTGGTGCAATAAATAATGCCGCTTTGGCCCTTTTGCTCTCGCAAATAGCGCATAAGCTGAGAAAGAGGCTTGAATTTTTCTTCAATGGTGTAGCGAATATTTGGTCTGTCAAAGCTACCGGTATGAATATAAGGGGCATTTAATCCCAGTTGGTGCGCAATATCATGACGTGTAGCAATATCTGCAGTTGCCGTTAAAGCCATCATAGGACAATGAGGAAAGTGCTGTTTAAGCTCACTTAACCTACGATAATGGGGTCTGAAATCATGTCCCCAGTGAGACACGCAGTGAGCTTCATCAATAGCAAAAAAACAAACGTTTAAGCTTTTTAATCTTTGAATAAAATCAAATTGCAGCGCCTTTTCTGGCGCAACATACAGCAATTTCAATTGACCATCTGCTAATTGATTAAAAATTGCATTTTGTCGAGCAAAATCTACCGTGTTATTGATATATGCAGCGCTTACTCCAATGGCTTGAAGCTGAGAGACTTGATCTTCCATCAACGAGATCAAAGGTGAAATAACAACGGTAGCTCCATTGAATAAAAGTGCTGGGATCTGGTAACACAATGATTTACCACCACCAGTAGGCAGTAATACTAAAGTATCTTGTCCACTTAATGCCGCATTAATAACTGCCTCTTGGCCAGCTCTAAATTCAGCGTAGCCAAAAGTCTCTTTTAATGCTTGCTTAGCAAGGGTTGAATGTTCGCAGATTGGGTCTGATTTCATGGCGGGCATTTTAGTGGCTTTTGCTTTACTTGTCTGTAAATTTATTTGCGCTGATGTGTTTGACGGTTTACAGCCTTCGGCAAAGTTATGTCGGTTAGTTCCTATTTTCTGTCTATTTGCAGGCATCCTGGCAATGTATAATGGCTTTTTACTTCCTGAGTCGTGTCGATGCTAAAAAATGAAACCCAACAGGGCTACCTTTATGCTGTGTTAGCATTTTTAATGTGGGGAATGGCCCCAATTTATTTCAAACAGATTGAATCGATAGCTGCGCTAGAGATTTTGACTCACCGAGTGATTTGGTCTGTACTTTTTCTGATCCTTATCTTATTTGCAGTAAAGCAATGGCATCAGATCCAGCATGTCATTAAAAAGCCAAAGTTATTAGGTATGCTCTGTATTAGCTCAACCTTATTAGGTTTTAATTGGGGGCTGTTTATTTGGGCGGTAAACAATGATCATATGCTTGATGCAAGTCTTGGCTATTATATAAACCCTTTATTAAATGTACTTCTTGGGGTGGTATTTCTTTCCGAGCGTTTGAGGAAGTGGCAAATCATAGCAGTAATTATTGCGTCACTAGGTGTGCTTCTACAGGTAATAGCCTATGGCTCTTTTCCTGTCGTAGCATTTGCGCTTGCAAGTTCTTTTGCAATATATGGGCTTTTAAGAAAGAAAATGCCAGTAGAGTCATTGCCAGGTTTATTAATAGAAGCACTCATATTAATGCCTTTCGCAATTTTATATTGGTATTTGACCCCTGCGACAGTTAGTTCAGATATGTTTAGTAATGAAGCGCTCTTAAATATATTGTTGATCAGTGCAGGCGTGGTAACAACTTTACCTTTACTCTGCTTCATTGGGGCTGCTAAACGTCTACCCTATTCTACACTTGGCTTATTTCAATATTTAGGGCCTAGTATTATGTTTACTTTAGCAGTGACACTCTATGGAGAGGTATTCTCTGTCGAGAGGGCTGTGACATTTGCTTGTATTTGGGGGGCACTGGCTTTGTACAGCTGGGATAGCTTGAGAGCGAGTAAAAACCAATAGAAAGTTATGAGAGTGGCATGGCAATAAACTTGCCACTCGTTTTAATCGAATAATAATGTGATTAACTTATGACTTTATTACGTCCAGAGTGTTTTGCTTCATAAAGCTTGATGTCAGCTTCCTTAATTAGGCTGTCTACATTCGTACTAGCGGTATTACAAAAACCAATAGAGACGGTAAAATGTATATTATGCTTTGTTAAGCCAGCACTATGGGTATCGAGGTAAGCTCTAAATTTATCTAATAAAGCTAAGCTTTCATCTTGTGAATCATTGGCAAAGTAAACCGCAAATTCCTCACCTCCAAGCCTTGCTGTAAGCTGGCCCGGAAAATGAGAATCGAAGGCATGTGCAAGCGCCTTAAGTACTTCATCTCCTGCATCGTGGCCATAGTTATCATTTATTGCTTTAAAATGATCAACATCAATCATAGCCAAACCGACTTCGGCATTTGAAGCTGATTTTTGTCTTAATGATTTGTTAGTGAATTCAAAAAAATAACGTCTATTTGGTAAGCCAGTTAAGTAATCTGAATTAGCTTGACGCTTAATTGTAGCGATATACTCGAGCATATCGACGTTTTGGCTCAACCTACAATAGAACTCTTCAGCATTAAAGGGTTTTCTAAGATAGTCGTTCGCACCTCTTTTTATAAATCGAGCTGAGAGGTGCAATGCATTTGAACTTGAAATACCAATAATCGCTTTCTCATCATTTGAATATTGAAGACGTATTTCGCTACATAAATCTTCTCCATTCATATTTGGCATTTCGTTATCAGTAATCACCACTGAAACTTCCGGGTTCTCTTTTAATACCTTCAGTGCTTCAATACCATCGCATGCTTCTATTACTTTATATTTGTGTCTTACTAATAGAGAGCTGATGTAGTTTCTAGTCTGACGCGAGTCATCTACTACCAATACCTTAACATACTCGTTTCGCGGTAATCGTATAAGTTGTTTTTTAAGATATTGATATGCCTGCTTATTTTCCTTGGTTATGTAATCAATGATTGGGTATTTCTCGACAGTCTCACGAGTTTGATTGTCTAGATTACCAGTCATGACAATCGTGGGGATATCAGAATTCACAGTATAATGAATTGCCTCGCCATTAGGTGCATCTGGCAAGATGAAGTCGACGACTGCGCAAAAGTAAGTGTTTTTAGCAAGTAATTCTTTGGTTTGAGCTAATGATTCAGCTATGTCTGCTTCATAACCAGCAGATACAGCAATATGTTTTTGCACTCTAGCAATCGTGGGGGTGTCTTCGATAATTAGGATTCGACGTGTCACTCAGTACTCGCTCGGTAATTCACCTATACATTTATTATTAACCTTAACCTATCTACTAAGCAATTCAACACTAAATTGTAAATATAAGGAACAATAAAGTTTTTTCTATAAATTACGAAATAATTAATTCCTCTTCTATAATTTATAGATGAAACATACTTTTATGACGTTTTCAATGCAGTTTATTTGCAATTATTTGACTCTATTGTGTTGTGTGTAATATTTCTGTCATTAACTGCTGAGAAACTAACGTCGTTTTGAATCATCATGTGTTGCGATATTGAGGAAAATTACATGAAACTAGTTAAATCAACACTTCTTCTTGCTGTACTAGGTGCTATCTCTGCGAATGCTCACGCAGATGTTAAAGTTTACGGCAAAGCAAATGTATCTGTTCAATCAAGTGATGAAGGTGCAGGAAGTGCGACAGAAATTAAAAGCAATGCGTCACGCTTTGGTTTTAAAGGCTCAGAAAAACTAGATGGTGGCCTAGAAGTAATTTATAAGCTTGAGTTCCAAGTTGACGTATCTGATGCAGATTCAAAGGGTGACTCTGACAATATTACTGCAAGAAACCAATTTGTAGGTTTGAAAGGAAGTTTCGGTGAGGTTGTAATCGGTAGAAATGATACTGCTTTCAAACTGTCACAAGGTAAGGTTGATCAATTTAATGATTTAGAAGCTGACGTTAAAAACCTATTCAAAGGTGAGAATCGTTTAGGTAATACAATTTCATATAAGTCAGCAAGTTTTAATGGCTTCAAAGTATTGGCAACATTTGTAGCTGAAGATTCTACAGACGGCGAAAATGGTTACTCAGGTGCAATTACCTATGGTGACTCGGGGCTTAAAAAGTCTAAGTATTATGTTGCTATTGCAGGTGACAGCGAAGTAAAAGGTTATGACGCTTTTCGTGTTACAGGTCAATTTAAAGCAACTGATGCACTTAAACTAGGTGCTATGTATCAGAAGCAGGAAAAAGTTGACGGTACAGGTACCGCAGATGGCTTCTTATTAAATGCTGCATATGGCTTCGGCAAGAATACATTCAAAGTGCAATACCAAACAATTGACTTTGATGCAGTAGAATCTAAAGATGTAGATGGTTTTAGTGTTGGTATTGATCACAAGCTAAATAAATCAACCAAACTATATGGCTTCTACTCAACAGTGGATGAAGACCAAGGTACAGAAGAAGATTACTTAGGTCTTGGTATTGAATATAAGTTTTAATATCCATCTGGAAGGTATTATATAAAGCAGGCTTAGGCCTGCTTTTTGTTTTTTTGTGCGTCAGAAATGAAAATGATGTACGAAAAGCAAACAAAAGCAGGGTGCTTTTAGTGTTTTTGTTCTCTTTTTGAGCGGTTGAACACTTTTCTCGAAATTAATTGAAAAAAGGGGTTGCGCGCTTTTAAATTCTCCCTATAATGCGCACCCACTGACACGGGGAGAGACGCTGAAAAGCAAATCAAAACGATGTCGAGTCAAATAAAACTTAATATTAAATAACTTTTAAAATTAAGTGTTGACATAAAAAGTGAAGTCGTTATTATGGCGCTCCACTTCGCAGCAAGGCTGCGGCGACAAGCAAAAGCTTAGTCGCACTCCGGTAACCGGAATGTTCTTTAAAAATATGAAGCAATCATCTGTGTGGGCACTCGTACAGATTGAGTTCTAACAGCTCTTGATTCAGGAGCAAAAAATTTAGAGTCTCAATTTCTTATGAGTGACTATATAGTCAATTTATACAGAATTCATTGAGCACGAATCTTCGGATTCAAAAAACTTTTAATTGAAGAGTTTGATCATGGCTCAGATTGAACGCTGGCGGCAGGCCTAACACATGCAAGTCGAGCGGTAACATTTCTAGCTTGCTAGAAGATGACGAGCGGCGGACGGGTGAGTAATGCTTGGGAATATGCCTTAGGGTGGGGGACAACAGTTGGAAACGACTGCTAATACCGCATAACGTCTACGGACCAAAGGGGGCTTCGGCTCTCGCCCTTAGATTAGCCCAAGTGGGATTAGCTAGTTGGTGAGGTAATGGCTCACCAAGGCGACGATCCCTAGCTGGTTTGAGAGGATGATCAGCCACACTGGAACTGAGACACGGTCCAGACTCCTACGGGAGGCAGCAGTGGGGAATATTGCACAATGGGCGCAAGCCTGATGCAGCCATGCCGCGTGTGTGAAGAAGGCCTTAGGGTTGTAAAGCACTTTCAGTAAGGAGGAAAGGTTAGTAGTTAATACCTGCTAGCTGTGACGTTACTTACAGAAGAAGCACCGGCTAACTCCGTGCCAGCAGCCGCGGTAATACGGAGGGTGCGAGCGTTAATCGGAATTACTGGGCGTAAAGCGTACGCAGGCGGTTTGTTAAGCGAGATGTGAAAGCCCCGGGCTCAACCTGGGAACTGCATTTCGAACTGGCAAACTAGAGTATGATAGAGGGTGGTAGAATTTCAGGTGTAGCGGTGAAATGCGTAGAGATCTGAAGGAATACCGATGGCGAAGGCAGCCACCTGGGTCAATACTGACGCTCATGTACGAAAGCGTGGGGAGCAAACGGGATTAGATACCCCGGTAGTCCACGCCGTAAACGATGTCTACTAGGAGCTGGGGTCTTCGGACAACTTTTCCAAAGCTAACGCATTAAGTAGACCGCCTGGGGAGTACGGCCGCAAGGTTAAAACTCAAATGAATTGACGGGGGCCCGCACAAGCGGTGGAGCATGTGGTTTAATTCGATGCAACGCGAAGAACCTTACCTACACTTGACATACAGAGAACTTACTAGAGATAGTTTGGTGCCTTCGGGAACTCTGATACAGGTGCTGCATGGCTGTCGTCAGCTCGTGTTGTGAGATGTTGGGTTAAGTCCCGCAACGAGCGCAACCCCTATCCTTAGTTGCCAGCGATTCGGTCGGGAACTCTAAGGAGACTGCCGGTGATAAACCGGAGGAAGGTGGGGACGACGTCAAGTCATCATGGCCCTTACGTGTAGGGCTACACACGTGCTACAATGGCGCATACAGAGTGCTGCAAGCTCGCGAGAGTTAGCGAATCACTTAAAGTGCGTCGTAGTCCGGATTGGAGTCTGCAACTCGACTCCATGAAGTCGGAATCGCTAGTAATCGCGGATCAGAATGCCGCGGTGAATACGTTCCCGGGCCTTGTACACACCGCCCGTCACACCATGGGAGTGGGTTGCTCCAGAAGTAGGTAGCTTAACCTTAGGGAGGGCGCTTACCACGGAGTGATTCATGACTGGGGTGAAGTCGTAACAAGGTAGCCCTAGGGGAACCTGGGGCTGGATCACCTCCTTAACGATTTAGAACAGATTTGTTCGTAGTGTCCACACAGATGATTGTTGAATAGAATTAGAGAACACAAACATTGTTTGGGTCTGTAGCTCAGCTGGTTAGAGCGCACGCCTGATAAGCGTGAGGTCGGTAGTTCAAGTCTACTCAGACCCACCACTTCTTCTCGATGCTGCGTTATAAAGCTCGTCGTTTAGTCGAACTAAACTTCCTCGCTTTATGCCTTGCCTCAAAAAGAAGCTCGGTCAAACAATGTATTCCTAGTAATGTGGGGCTATAGCTCAGCTGGGAGAGCGCCTGCCTTGCACGCAGGAGGTCAGCAGTTCGATCCTGCTTAGCTCCACCACTTTACTACTTACTCCTCATAGATAAATGCTTTGACTTCAGAGTCTTTAACTCTGAGAAGTAATTCTCTTGCTCTTTAAAAATTTGGAAAAGCTGATAATTAATTCTTTTAGAAGAAATTCTAAAAAGAGTTTTCAAAAGTAAAACAATGCCGATAAACATTCATTTGTTTATTAGCGTCTACTTTAGTATTCAATATTAACTTCTGGCGAAGTTAAAACTGTCTTTGACACATACACCTCAAAGTAATAAACCATTTTGGGTTGTATGGTTAAGTGACTAAGCGTACACGGTGGATGCCTTGGCAGTTGGAGGCGATGAAGGACGTACTAACTTGCGATAAGCCTAGTCAAGCCAGTAAGAGGCGCTTGAGACTAGGATTTCCGAATGGGGAAACCCACCTGCTTGCAGGTATCGTTAACTGAATACATAGGTTAACGAGGCGAACGCGGAGAACTGAAACATCTAAGTACCCGTAGGAAAAGAAATCAACCGAGATTCCGAAAGTAGCGGCGAGCGAAATCGGACTAGCCCTTAAGCTTTAGTGTAGTTAGTGGAACATTCTGGAAAGTTTGACGATACAGGGTGACAGTCCCGTACACAAAAACTTATCTAAAGTGAAATCGAGTAGGTCGGAGCACGTGAAACTTTGACTGAATATAGGTGGACCATCATCTAAGGCTAAATACTCCCAACTGACCGATAGTGAACCAGTACCGTGAGGGAAAGGCGAAAAGAACCCCTGTGAGGGGAGTGAAATAGAACCTGAAACCGTGTACGTACAAGCAGTAGGAGCCCCTCGAGGGTGACTGCGTACCTTTTGTATAATGGGTCAGCGACTTATATTTTGTAGCGAGGTTAACCGTTTAGGGTAGCCGTAGCGAAAGCGAGTCTTAACTGGGCGTTGAGTTGCAAGGTATAGACCCGAAACCCGGTGATCTAGCCATGGGCAGGTTGAAGGTTGAGTAACATCAACTGGAGGACCGAACCCACTAACGTTGAAAAGTTAGGGGATGACCTGTGGCTTGGAGTGAAAGGCTAATCAAACCGGGAGATAGCTGGTTCTCCCCGAAATCTATTTAGGTAGAGCCTCGGACGAATACTTACGGGGGTAGAGCACTGTTAAGGCTAGGGGGTCATCCCGACTTACCAACCCTTTGCAAACTCCGAATACCGTAAAGTAATATCCGGGAGACACACGGTGGGTGCTAACGTCCATCGTGGAGAGGGAAACAACCCAGACCGTCAGCTAAGGTCCCAAAGTGTATGTTAAGTGGGAAACGATGTGGGAAGGCTAAAACAGCTAGGAGGTTGGCTTAGAAGCAGCCATCCTTTAAAGAAAGCGTAATAGCTCACTAGTCGAGTCGGCCTGCGCGGAAGATGTAACGGGGCTAAACATACCACCGAAGCTACGGCTGCATACATTAGTATGCGGGGTAGGGGAGCGTTCTGTAAGTGGCTGAAGGTGTGCCGGGAGGCATGCTGGACATATCAGAAGTGCGAATGCTGACATGAGTAACGATAATGCGGGTGAAAAACCCGCACGCCGGAAGACCAAGGGTTCCTATCCCATGTTAATCAGGGTAGGGTAAGTCGACCCCTAAGGCGAGGCTGAAGAGCGTAGTCGATGGGAAACGGGTTAATATTCCCGTACTTGGTATAATTGCGATGGGGGGACGGAGCAGGCTAAGCAAGCATGGCGTTGGTTGTCCATGTGAAAGTGAGTAGGCTGAGAACTTAGGCAAATCCGGGTTCTTAAGGCTGAGACACGAGACGAGTTTCTACGGAAATGAAGTTGCTGATGCCCTACTTCCAGGAAAAGCCTCTAAGCTTCAGATTATACCGAATCGTACCCCAAACCGACACAGGTGGTCAGGTAGAGAATACTAAGGCGCTTGAGAGAACTCGGGTGAAGGAACTAGGCAAAATTGTACCGTAACTTCGGGAGAAGGTACGCTCCTATCTGTGATGAGATTTACTCTCTAAGCGGACGGGAGCCGCAGTGACCAGGTGGCTGGGACTGTTTATTAAAAACACAGCACTGTGCAAAATCGTAAGATGACGTATACGGTGTGACACCTGCCCGGTGCCGGAAGGTTAATTGATGGGGTTAGCTTAGGCGAAGCTCTTGATCGAAGCCCCGGTAAACGGCGGCCGTAACTATAACGGTCCTAAGGTAGCGAAATTCCTTGTCGGGTAAGTTCCGACCTGCACGAATGGTGTAACCATGGCCACGCTGTCTCCACCCGAGACTCAGTGAAATTGAAATCGCAGTGAAGATGCTGTGTACCCGCGGCTAGACGGAAAGACCCCGTGAACCTTTACTACAGCTTGGCACTGAACATTGAGCCTACATGTGTAGGATAGGTGGGAGGCTTTGAAGCAGCGTCGCTAGATGTTGTGGAGCCATCCTTGAAATACCACCCTTGTATGTTTGATGTTCTAACATAGGCCCCTAATCGGGGTTGTGGACAGTGCCTGGTGGGTAGTTTGACTGGGGCGGTCTCCTCCCAAAGAGTAACGGAGGAGCACGAAGGTTGGCTAAGTACGGTCGGACATCGTACGGTTAGTGTAATGGTAGAAGCCAGCTTAACTGCGAGACAGACACGTCGAGCAGGTACGAAAGTAGGTCATAGTGATCCGGTGGTTCTGAATGGAAGGGCCATCGCTCAACGGATAAAAGGTACTCCGGGGATAACAGGCTGATACCGCCCAAGAGTTCATATCGACGGCGGTGTTTGGCACCTCGATGTCGGCTCATCACATCCTGGGGCTGAAGTCGGTCCCAAGGGTATGGCTGTTCGCCATTTAAAGTGGTACGCGAGCTGGGTTTAGAACGTCGTGAGACAGTTCGGTCCCTATCTGCCGTGGGCGTTTGAGAATTGAGAGGGGCTGCTCCTAGTACGAGAGGACCGGAGTGGACGAACCGCTGGTGTTCGGGTTGTGATGCCAATTGCATTGCCCGGTAGCTACGTTCGGAATCGATAACCGCTGAAAGCATCTAAGCGGGAAGCGAGCCTCGAGATGAGTTCTCACTTTAACTTTAAGTTAACTGAAGGGCCGTTGGAGACTACAACGTTGATAGGCTGGGTGTGGAAGTGTAGTGATACATTAAGCTAACCAGTACTAATTACCCGTGAGGCTTAACCATACAACGCCAAAGTGGTTTTAGCTCAGAAGCTAATATGAACTAGAGTAGAAGTTTTAGAATTATCAGATTTTTTCCGAATTTAAAGCAAAGTGATTAGATAAGCGATATCGCGAAATCAGTTCACCTTGCGCAAAGGAAATGAGTGCTACGCACTTGTCATTAACCCTTTGCACGTAAAGTATTTCCTGGTGACTATAGCGTTTTGGAACCACCTGACTCCATGCCGAACTCAGAAGTGAAACGAAACAGCGTCGATGATAGTGTGGGCTTCCCATGTGAAAGTAGAACATCGCCAGGGCCTAATTTAAAAAATAAGAATACAAACAAATTCAAAGAATTTGCTTAGTGACCATAGCGTTTTGGAACCACCTGACCCCATGCCGAACTCAGAAGTGAAACGAAACAGCGTCGATGATAGTGTGGGCTTCCCATGTGAAAGTAGAACATTGCTAAGCACCAAATTTTAACCCCAACTCAAAAGAGTTGGGGTTTTTTCGTTTTTAGCCTTAAAAATTAAATATCAAATTATCATTCACTTTTCATTTAAACATAGTGATAATCCCACCTCACTAACCGCGAGCAAAATTAAAAGGTCACAATGAATTATATTCCCCTTAATGAATTCAAAAAGGCTTGGGTGTTTAGGCATCAAGACTTGGAAATTGCCCCGACTGATCTTGAAAAGATTAAATTGATGTCTCCAACACGTTCAGCTGTGCTTTGGTCTACTATGGTTAGTCGTGAAAAAGATCATCCAGATTTTTTCACTGAAAATGAGTGGGCTGGGCAAGCAAGTTCATGGCAAGAAAACTTGAACTGGGAAAAAGACTGGGAAGCGGGGTTAGATGAACTACCAGAGAGCATAAATGAATTTCTAAAGTGGGAAAACAATACAACGGTTTATTTTTGCTTAAATAGAGACTGTGTGATTGAAACCCAGTTTGATGTTTTCAAACGTTGCTGGCAAAACTTTATGTTCCTTGCTGATGGTTGTTTATTACTTGGTAAAAAGCGCGATACGGTTGCACAGTTCTTAGAAAATGGTGATGTTAAACTCGGTAATAAACCTAAGGGCTAGCAGTAATACGTTGCACATGCTATAAAAACTGCAGTAACCGAAGAAGGGGATGTCAGTGCAGAGTGTGCAACAAGCTCAGCTATGGAACGATGAAAAAGAGCGGTTAATGTTTGCTGAGCTGGTTAATGTTTTCTACGCCAGAGAAATTCCAGCACTCGCTGCTGTTCATAACGAGCAGAAACTACGTAAGTCGTTGGCTAGTTTACCCTTCTATGTAGAACGCGCTGCGCGGCATATAGTGCAGGGTGATATTCCGCTAGAATTAGATTCGCAAAATGGCGGTTGGCTTGCACCTCAGAAAAAGTTGCCCTCTCCTGATCCAGAGCAAAATGCTTCATTTTATAAAAAACATGCTAAAACTGGATTAGTTATTCCTGTGCTAAAAGAGCATACGGGTTATCAGTCTTTGAGCTTAGATTGCATTGATCAAGTTGAAAAAAATAGTTTTCATAGCAACTTAAGTGGATGGTTTTTCTTTTCAGGGGCCTCTCAATCCAACCTTAATCTACAAGTTCTAAAGCCAAGCAAACAGGTCATGACCGCAGCTTGCTGTGGTCATCAGTGGCAATTTAATAAAGCAGTCCCACCCAGAAGGCTTAGTTTGCGCGAGATGCTATTAGCCAGTATGATCAATTGGAAAAATGTGCGTTCAATAAAACGTGATGTTTGATTAATTTGTTATTGGGAAGTGCAGTTTTGCGTATATTTCAGTTTCTACTTCTTAGCCTTGCGCTATTCCTTCAGTATAAATTTTGGTTCGGCCATAATGGTATGCAAGATTATACGCGTTTGAAGAGCGTTGTAGATACGCATCAGGTAGCGAACGAGAAATTAATCAAACGAAATAAGCTTTTAAAAGCTGATATTGATGATCTTAAACTTGGTTTAGAAGGCGTTGAAGAAAGAGCGAGACATGAGCTTGGTATGATCAAGCCAACTGAAACCTTCATTAGAGTGTTACCGAATAAATAACATGAATAATCCTCCTATTATTGCTGCTGTTGTTCCAGCTGCAGGTGTTGGCAGCCGTATGCAGGCTGAGATCCCAAAACAGTATTTAAAAATAAATAATAAGTCTATTTTAGAGCACACCGTTAATAAGCTCACTTCTATGCGTGAGCTCAATACCATCATGCTAGCAATTAACCCAGAAGATGAGTTGTTTAACACACAGCAATTTAATATGACTAAAGTACGGACGACTGAGGGTGGAAAAGAGCGAGCTGATTCAGTTTTAAATGCACTAAATGCACTTGAGACACTAAACCCTGATTGGGTTTTAGTACACGATGCAGCAAGACCAATAGTGCAAATTGAAGACATACAAAAGTTGATTGCCAGCTGCTTTGAAAAGCAAGAAGGCGGTATACTTGCAGCTAAGGTCAAAGACACCATTAAACGTGGTCAACAATATAGTGAAGAGACCGTACCTCGTGCCGAATTATGGCAGGCTCTTACACCTCAGTTATTTCCTTATCAGGCGCTAAAAGATGCTCTGAAGACTTGTTTATCTGAATCCAAACTTATTACGGATGAAGCTTCAGCTATGGAGCTACAGGGTAAGCCAGTATTACTCGTTGAAGGTCGAAGTGATAATATTAAAATTACCACGCCAGAAGATTTACGCTTAGCCGCGTTTTTACTAAAAGAGCAGGAAGAAGAAAATGATTAGAATTGGTCATGGTTTTGATGTGCATAAATTCGGTGGTGAAGGCCCATTAACGATCTGTGGTGAGAAAATTCCTTTTGAGCAAGGCTTTATTGCACACTCCGATGGGGATGTAGCTATTCATGCGTTATGTGATGCTTTACTTGGCGCAATGGCACTTGGCGACATTGGTAAACATTTCCCAGATACGTCTGCTGAATTTGAAAATATAGATAGTCGTATTTTGCTAAGACAAGTAATGGATCAAGTTACAGAGCTCGGTTATAAACTAGGTAATTGCGATGTCACGATTGTTGCGCAAGCACCAAAAATGAGACCGCATATTGATAACATGCGTGCCAACCTAGCTGCTGATTGTCAGGTTGAATTGAATCAGGTAAATGTAAAAGCAACGACCACAGAAAAGCTTGGTTTCGAAGGTCGTAAAGAAGGCATTTCAGCCCATGCAGTTGCGTTATTGGTTAAAGTATAATGGAATTGCATTATCTGTATGACAAGCCTGAAGCGGTAGCTGATTTTAAAAGTCAGCCAGAAGACTTCATTGTAGATGAAATATTGGATATTGAGCTGACCGGCGAAGGTGAACATGTCTGTTTGCATATTATTAAAAAACAGATAAACACGTTAGATGTCGCTAAAAAAATTGCAAAACAAGCTGGAACACATGTAAAAAACGTCAGCTATGCGGGACTGAAAGATCGCCATGGTGTTTGTAGCCAGTGGTTTAGTGTCCCTGTTCCTATTAAGAAAGACGTTGATTTTACCGAGCTAAACGATGACTTTATTTTTGTTGCAAAACAAAAGCGTCACAACAGAAAGCTAAGAACAGGCTGTCACTCAGGTAATCGCTTTACGATCACACTAAGAAACATTGATAAGCCATTAGATATTTTGTCACGTATTAATGCGGTGCGTCAGGGCGTGCCAAACTACTTTGGTGAACAACGCTTTGGTCATGATGGTCATAACCTTACTATGGCTGAGCGCATGTTTGCAGGTGAACATATTCGCGACAGAAAATTACGTAGTATCGTTATTTCTGCTGCTCGCTCACACATTTTCAATCAGTTAGTGAGTATGCGTGTAAAAGAACATGGCTTAGCGAAAACCTGGCATAGAGAAATCTTTATGCTAGAAGGCTCTAATGCGTTCTTTGAAGATGATATCAGCGATGAAAACATTGCAAGGCTAACCTCCGGAGACATTTGCTTGTCGGCACCTCTGGTCGGTAAAGGTGAAAAAGGGTTAATTGCGCAAGAAAAAGACTTTCTTAAAGCCTTTAATGCTTGGCATCATGGTCTTGCCGAATTAGGATTAAAAAATGAGCGCCGTGCTCTGCGATTGATCCCCATAGATCTTGAAGTGAAGACCTTGTCGTCAGACAGTATCGAATTACACTTTGCATTACCTAAAGGGACATTCGCCACAGCTGTACTTAGAGAGCTAGTTAATTACGTTGATGTGAATAAAAGCGCATTTGCAAATAAGGACGAACGATGAAGATTTTACTCAGTAACGACGATGGAGTTCATGCAAAAGGGATCTCTGTATTGTATGAAGCCTTGAGCAAAATTGCCGATGTGACCGTTATTGCCCCTGATAGAAACTGTAGTGGCGCAAGTAACTCTTTGACATTGTTAAATCCATTGCGCGCAACACAATTAGAAAATGGCTTTTACTCAGTGAATGGCACGCCGACAGACTGTGTTCACCTTGGTGTGAATCAGCTTTTAGATGAAGAGCCGGACCTAGTTGTCGCAGGTATTAACAATGGGGCTAACTTAGGTGATGATACGCTTTATTCAGGTACTGTAGCAGCGGCAACAGAAGGGCGTCATTTGGGGTTACCAGCAATTGCAGTTTCTCTCTGTTCAAAAAAAGAAGCAAACTACGAAACCGCTGCGGCTGTGGTGGTGAAAATAATTAAACAATTAAGCTCTCACCCGTTGCCTAAAGATCAAATTATCAATGTTAATGTGCCAGACATTCCTTTAACTGAATTAAAAGGAGTTAAGGTGACACGCTTAGGAGCACGTCACAAAGCGGATACTATGACTGAGCAAATTGATCCTTGGGGTAGAAGTGTTTTCTGGTATGGCTCGCTTGGTTCTGAGAGTGATGCCGGTGAGGGTACCGACTTCTTTGCTGTCAATCAGGGCTACGTTGCTGTGACTCCACTCAAGGTTGATATGACGGCATATGAGACGATGGATGCGATGTCTTCTTGGTTAGAAGAGGTGAGCTAAGTGCTTGGCAATTATACTCGCAGTGCTGATGCTCTAGTAGAACAATTAAAAGCATCTGGGGTTCAAGATAAAAAAGTATTGCAAGTTATTAAAGACACTCCACGCCACCTTTTTATTGATGATGTGTTAAAGCACAAAGCCTATGAAAATACTGCATTGCCCATAGGTAATGGGCAAACTATTTCTCAACCATTTATTGTTGCAAAGATGACAGAAATTTTGCGACAAGTCGGTGTAAAAGGTAAGGTTTTGGAAATAGGAACTGGCTCTGGTTACCAAAGCGCGGTTTTAGCACAAGTTTTCGAGCAAGTGTTTAGCGTTGAGCGAATTAAATCTCTGCAGTGGCAAGCTAAGCGACGTTTGCATCAATTAGATTTATATAATGTTTCTATGAAGCATGGTGATGGTTGGCAGGGCTGGCAAACTAAAGGACCATTTTCTGGCATTATTGTGACGGCAGCAGCAAAAACAGTACCACAAGCTTTGCTTGAACAGCTTGAAAACGATGGCGCTTTATTGGTTCCCATCGGTGAAGAAGAGCAAGTGTTAACTTTAGTGGTACGAAAGGGCGAGCAATTTGTTGAACATAAAATGGCGCCAGTACGTTTTGTTCCATTAATAGCGGGAGAAATTTCGCTATGATCTTGCCTAAACTCTTCTTATCTTGTTATTTTTAATAAGTTAATCGTCAACTTTACCGGGTAAGTGAATGCAAGCAGTGAACACGTTCATTATTTTGTTACTAATTGTGTTCATTTCAGGGTGTTCATCAACGCAAAAACCCGCACCTGTAACTTCATTGACTTATGCTGATTCATTATCATCACGTAAAATCACAATAAAAAATAATCGGTACACGGTACAAAAAGGTGATACGCTGTTTGCCATCGCATTTACCGCCAATAGGGACGTGCGGACAATCGCAGCCTTAAATAATATCAAACCGCCATATACAATTTTTCCAGGTCAAAAGTTAGTACTAGCTAAACCTAAACCGCGCACTAAAAAAAGCACTCCACATAAAGTTGTTAAAACAAAGACCGTTGATAAGAAACAAAAAAATAACAAATTGGCAAAAAAAGATCTTGCGAAGCCAAAACAACGGGAGTATGTTCAAAAACAAGCCACTCAAAAAGTAAGTACAGCAGCATCGAAAAAGAATGGCAAAATTGATTGGCAATGGCCAGCCCAAGGGCAAATAACTAAGCGCTTTTCTAGTAAAGAGCAAGGTTATAAAGGTCTTCAAATCAAAAATAAATTAGGAACATCAGTAAGTGCGGCAGCAGCAGGGACAGTCGTATATGCAGGAAGCGCGTTGAGAGGGTATGGTAATTTAATCATCCTGAAACACAGTGATGATTACCTAAGTGCCTATGCTCACAACGATCGACTACTTGTTCGGGAGCAGCAAAAAGTTAAAGCTGGGCAGAAAATTGCCGAAATGGGAAATACGGATGCAACGCAAACGGCTTTGAGGTTTGAAATTCGCTTTAAAGGCCAAGCGGTAAATCCTAAGAAGTATTTACCATAAATGCTTTATTACTGACTGTATGATGGATTAATACCACTCACTCGCTTGGGAGGATGATATGGCTCAAACAGCAAAGAAAGAGACTAAGAAGCTAGTCACTGCAGAAGCTGAAGTTGAAGAAGCAGTACTAGATGACGAAAAAATGGAGCTTTTGGAAGATGTCGAAACGGAAGATGATGTTTTTGCAAAAGAAGAAACCGTTAAAAACTTAGATGCAACGCAATTGTATCTAGGTGAAATTGGTTTTTCCCCTCTATTAAGTGCAGAAGAAGAAGTTTATTTCGCTCGTAAAGCACTTAAAGGCTGTGAAGCTTCTCGCAAACGCATGATCGAAAGTAACTTAAGATTAGTTGTAAAAATTGCTCGACGCTACAATAATCGTGGTCTTGCGCTTCTAGATTTAATTGAAGAAGGCAATTTGGGCCTGATCAGAGCGGTTGAAAAATTTGACCCAGAAAGAGGCTTTCGTTTTTCGACTTATGCAACTTGGTGGATAAGACAAACCATCGAACGTGCAATAATGAACCAAACTCGCACCATTCGTTTGCCTATCCATGTTGTTAAAGAACTTAACGTATATCTAAGAACAGCTCGAGAGCTGACACAAAAGCTAGACCATGAGCCCACTGCAGAAGAAATTGCTGAATGCTTAGACCGCCCGGTTGAAGACGTTACTAAAATGCTTCGTCTGAACGAAAAAATCACTTCAGTTGATACGCCGATAGGTGGTGAAAATGACAAAGCACTGTTAGATATTATTGCTGATGAAAAGGGTTATGGCCCTGAAAATGAAGTACAGAACAATGATATTAATAAGCATATTGTTGATTGGCTTGGAGAGCTTAACCCTAAGCAGCGTGAAGTACTAGCAAGACGTTTTGGTTTACTTGGATATGAACCTTCAACATTAGAAGATGTTGGCAGAGAAATAGGGTTAACACGTGAACGTGTAAGACAAATTCAAGTTGAAGCCCTTAGACGCTTAAAAGATATTTTGCAGCATGAAGGCTTAAATATCGATAGCTTATTTGAGCAACAATAAGCTTCATTTAATAATAAAAAACCACTTCAATTGAAGTGGTTTTTTATTATCTATCACGGTCTGATTACTTGAGTAAGCCTTTTAATTTATAGAGTAACTCATGTGCTTGGCGAGGAGTTAGATCATCAGGATCAATGTGCGCAAGTTGTAGTTCAACTTCTGATTCTTGCATAACCGGCTCTAATGGTAACTGACCTTGTGAGTGAGCGGTTGGCTTTTGTTCATCAATCACACTTTCATGTTGCTCAAGGCGTTTTAACTTTTCTTTCGCCATGGCAAGAACAGGTTTTGGTACTCCAGCGAGTCCAGCGACTTGCAAACCAAAGCTTTTACTCGCAGCGCCATCTAAGACTGTGTGCTTAAAGGCAATAGTATCGTTGTGTTCTACCGCATCTAAATGTACGTTTACAAGCCCTGTTTGTTGCTCTGCAAGCTCTGTTAACTCAAAGTAATGCGTCGCAAAGAGGGTTTTAGCATTGAGCTTACTTGCTAGGTAGTCTGCGGTTGCATAGGCCAACGATAAACCATCATAGGTGCTGGTACCTCGGCCTATTTCATCCATTAACACCAATGAGTTTTCGGTCGCATTGTTAAGAATCGTGGCGGTCTCAGTCATTTCTACCATGAAGGTTGAGCGACCTGAAGCAAGATCATCACTCGCGCCAATACGTGTAAAGATACGGTCAATGTGGCCGATACGCGCTGCACTTGCTGGTACATAAGAGCCAATATGTGCCATTAAAGTGATAAGCGCTGTTTGACGCATATAGGTAGATTTACCACCCATATTAGGACCTGTGATGATCAACATTTTACGTTGTTCATTGAGTTTTACAGGGTTGGCAATGAATGGCTCTTGACTTACATGTTCAACAACTGGGTGGCGACCATCAATGATGTCGATGCCACTCTCTAGCGTTAATTGTGGTTTGCAGTAATCGAGCGTTTGCGCACGTTCAGCTAAGGTATTTAATACGTCTAAGTCAGCGAGTGCAGAAGACATTAATTGCAGTTGCTCTAAGTAAGGCGCAATATATTCAAATAACTGCTCATATAGCTGCTTCTCAAGTGCTAGGGCCTTACTTTGGCTGCCAAGTACTTTGTCTTCATGCTCTTTCAGTTCAGGAATAATATAGCGCTCATTGTTTTTAAGCGTTTGGCGACGAATATATTCTGGTGGCACAAGGTGTGAGTTGGCACGGCTGATTTCAATGTAAAAGCCATGCACCTTGTTGTAGCCAATTTTAAGGGTGCTGATCCCAGTACGCTCACGTTCGCGCACTTCTAACTTCTCAAGAATATCTGTTGCGCCTTGGCTCAGTGCTCTCCACTCATCAAGTTCAGCGTTATAACCTGTTGCAATTACGCCGCCATCACGGATCAGCACGGGCGGATTATCAATAATCGCTTGCTCTAAGAGTGACTGTAGCTTAGGTAATACAGGAGATTGATCGCAAATCAATTTTATACGTGGATCGGCTGCCTCATCGAGTAATGCATGCAGCGGTGCAAGGGCTTGTAAAGCTCCTCGTAAACGCGTTAAGTCACGAGGGCGCGCAGTACATAGTGCAAGGCGCGCCACTACACGCTCAATATCGCCAATATGTCTTAAGCTGTCATAGAGCTCCAGACAAATTTGGCTATTGATCAAGCTGGCAATGGCATTTAGTCGGGCATTTAATTCATTGTGATCACGAACTGGTGTATGAATACGACGCTTTAATAAACGCGAGCCCATCGGTGTCGCGGTTTTATCTAATACTTGTGCTAGTGTGTTTTCGATCCCGCCAGATAGGTTTACTGTCAGTTCTAAGTTTTTACGCGTTGCTGCATCTAGGATCACCGCATGTTCGTTTTTCTCAAGGGTAATGGCACGAATATGTGGCAGAGCAATGCGTTGTGTATCTTTAACATATTGCATCACACAGCCTGCAGCGATTAAACCTGTATGCGCTTTTTCAACGCCAAAGCCGATTAGATCTTGTGTACCGAACTGTTGGCAAAGCAAATGTTTAGCAGTATCTAAATCAAACTCCCAATCAGGACGACGACGACCGCCTTTGACTTGCTCAAGTAAAAATAGATTTTGGAATGACTCAGGGTAAAGTAATTCAGCGGGCTGCAGGCGTTGCAGCGTCGAAATCAATGCTTCATCGGTGTTTAGTTCAACGATGTTAAAACGGCCTGAATTGATATCAAGATAAGCGACGCCGTATTGGTCTTGTTTATTTTGATAGACACTTGCAAGTAAATTGTCTTGACGCTCTTGTAATAAAGCTTCATCACTGACTGTACCTGGTGTGACAATACGTACCACTTTTCGCTCAACCGGCCCCTTGCTGGTTGCAGGATCACCAACTTGCTCACAAATTGCTACTGACTCCCCCATTTGCACTAGGCGCGCAAGATAATTTTCTACCGCATGGTAGGGTACACCGGCCATTGGTATGGGGGCACCGCCCGCTTTGCCGCGATGGGTTTGTGAAATATCGAGTAGTTGAGCGGCACGAATAGCATCGTCAAAGAACAATTCATAAAAGTCACCCATGCGATAAAACAGTAAAATGTCTTGATGATCCGCTTTGATCCGCAGATATTGCTGCATCATGGGAGTTTGTTGTTTTATAGTATGTTCTGAATATAAATCTATCGACATGCAATGACCTAAAAGGATAATGATGGAGCTACAGCAACAAGTAAGTACTCTAGCGTCAAAGTTGGGCGCTATTTTAGCTGATAAACGACTGACGATCACTACCGCTGAATCATGTACTGGTGGAGGAGTGAGTTACGCGCTTACCGATACATCGGGCAGTTCACGATATATTGACCGCTGTTTTGTCACCTACAGTAATGAAGCGAAGCAGGCATTGCTGGGGGTAACCGAAAGTACTATACAGGAGCATGGTGCAGTCAGTGAACAAACCGTGTTAGAAATGTGTGCAGGCGCTGCGAAAGCTGCCAATGCAGACCTTGCTATTGCAATTTCGGGAGTCGCTGGGCCTACAGGGGGGAGTGATGAAAAACCGGTAGGTACTGTATGGTTTGGTCTATTTTTGTCGGGAAAACAGCACACTTATCATTGTGTTTTTACTGGAAATAGAGCTGAAGTTAGAGAGCAAGCTATTGTTTTTTCTTTAGAAAAGTCAATTGAGCTATTAAATTCATAAAAATATGCTTGATACTGTAATTTCATACAGTATACTTACTGGCATTACGCAAGATTGGAGAAGCAAATGAACGACAATAAACAAAAGGCACTAGATGCCGCGTTATCACAAATTGAACGCCAATTTGGTAAAGGTTCAATCATGAAGCTAGGTGATAGCCAAGCGTTAGACATTGAAGCAATTTCTACTGGCTCACTAGGTATTGATATCGCGTTAGGCATAGGTGGTTTACCAACAGGTCGTATTGTCGAGATTTATGGTCCTGAATCATCAGGTAAAACCACGCTTACTCTTCAAGTTATTGCAGAAGCGCAAAAGCAAGGTAAAACATGTGCATTCGTTGATGCTGAGCATGCATTAGATCCAGTCTATGCAGAAAAGCTGGGTGTTAACGTGGACGAGCTACTTGTTTCTCAGCCTGATACGGGTGAGCAAGCATTAGAAATCTGTGACATGCTAGTTCGTTCAGGTGCAGTAGATGTGGTGATTGTTGACTCGGTAGCAGCATTAACACCTAAAGCTGAAATTGAAGGTGATATGGGTGATGCACACGTAGGTCTTCAAGCGCGTCTAATGTCACAAGCTTTGCGTAAACTAACTGCAAATATCAAACGTTCAAATACGCTTTGTATCTTCATCAACCAAATTCGTATGAAGATTGGTGTGATGTTCGGTAACCCAGAAACAACGACGGGTGGTAATGCACTTAAGTTCTACTCATCAGTACGTATTGATATTCGTCGTATTGGCTCAGTGAAAGATGGCGATGAAGTAGTGGGTAACGAAACTCGAGTTAAAGTTGTTAAGAACAAAGTTGCACCGCCATTTAAGCAAGCTGAATTTATTATCATGTATGGTCAAGGTATCTCTAAAGAAGGTGAGTTAATTGACCTAGGTGTGAAGCACAAACTGGTTGAAAAATCAGGTGCATGGTACAGCTACAACGGCAGCAAAGTTGGTCAAGGTAAGTCTAACTCAATTAAATTCCTAAAAGAGAACGTTGAGATCGCTAACGAGATTGAAGGTAAGCTAAGAGATATGCTTTTACTTCAAGCGACTATCGAGCCTGAAGAAGGTGAAGATAAAGGTTTAGCGGAAGGCGCAGAACTTTAACCACAACTAAATTCAGAATATCAAACAACATCTCCAAAGCCTGCTTAGCAGGCTTTTTTTGTTTTTATAACTCGTTGATTATTCTTACTAGAGGTTGCTGGTGAATATGCCATAGCTAAGCAACGTAAAGAAAAGTGCATAGGTAAACATCTACTCAGATTAAAGAAATTTAAAATTGGTGGTTTATCTTTTTTATAATCCCTTTAAACTTATCGTGTTTCTTATTTATAAATAAGGTTACCGTAAATCTATGAAAGTACACCTTGGTCGTCGCGCATTTTCAGCTATGGAATTACATACTTTGTTCCATGGGTATATTTACGGTGATGAAAAGCAAAAGCGTGAACAGCCAAAGCACTGGCACTTCTGGTTGCCTTTGATTGCTTATTATACCGGTGCTTATAGTGATGAAATTGGCAATTTGACCCTTGATGATGTGGTAAAAATTGAGGGCGTGCATTGCTTTAAATTTGCGACACACCAGAAAATTCAATCCAGAGTGGTGCCTATTCATACAGCACTATGGCAGGCAGGATTAGAACCTTACCTAGAATTTGTGAAAAGCCAAAACGAACAGCGTTTGCTGTTTGATCTACCAGCTAAAACAGGTCGTTACAGCGAAAAAGTGCGCATTTGGTTTTCTGGTGAAGGCAAGCGTTTAGGGTATTTACAAAAGTGCGATATTCCAAGTATCGACCAACAAGGACATAAAACGTCTGTGAGTAGCTTGCGTTTGAACTTCGAGCAGCAAATTCGAATTTCAGCCATTCAACACTTAAACAAACCTGCATTTCATTATTTATTAGGCTTAAAAGATAATGACCTATTAAAAGAACCCTCTCCACAGTTATTAAAAAAGATCATTGCCCCAGTAAGGGTGATCAATTCGTCTGTGCATTGGCAGCGCTTTTTAGAAAGGCATTGATACCTGTTTATTAGTTAGTTTACATGTTTTAGAGATTGTCGGAGCAAAGCCGTGACCTACAGGTGAAAAGAAATCTTTTTGGTGTAGGTCGTCATCTATGGCGACATGTTTTAAAGGTTGTCGGGCTGAAGCCACGACCTACAGGTTAAAGGGGACTCTTTGATGTAGGTCGTCATTTATGGTGACATGTTTTAAAGACCGTCGGGCTGAAGCCGCGACCTACAAATGAAAAGCGGCTCTTTGGTGTAGGTGGTGATTTATGGTGACATGTTTTAATGATTGTCGGGCTGAAGCCACGACCTACAGGTGAAAAGCGGCTCTTTGGTGTAGGTGGTCATTTATGGCGATATGTTTTAAAGATTGTCGGGCTGAAGCCGTGACCTACAGATGAGAGGATCTCTTTGGTGTAGGTCGTCATTTATGGCGACATGATGCAAAGGTTGTCGGGCTAAAGCCGTGACCTACAGATGAGAGGATCTCTTTGGTGTAGGTCGTCATTTATGGCGACATGATGCAAAGGTTGTCGGGCTGAAGCCACGACCTACAGGTGAAAAGCGGCTCTTTGGTGTAGGTCGTCATTTATGGCGACATGTTTTAAAGGTTGTCGGGCTAAAGCCGCGACCTATAGGTGAAAAGGAGCTTTATGGTGAAGGTTGCCATTCATGGCGGCATGATTTAATAGTTGTCGGGCTAAAGCCGCGACCTACAGGTGAAAAGGGGTTCTTTGGTGTAGGTCGCCATTCATGGCGACATGATTTAAAGATTGTCGGACCAAAGCCGTGACCTACAGGTGAAAAGGGGGTCTTTGGTGTAGGTCGTTAATTATGGCGACAATTTATTTAGCAATCAGGCCATCGCTAACTCTGATTTACCACCTAACCAGCGGGCAACCAGCGGCTTCACCGTCTCAGGCTGTTGCTGCATCAAGGTAAAAGCCAGTGCGCGAACTTGAGGTAATAAGTGCTTATCACGAGTTAGGTCTGCCACTTTAAACTCGGCTAAGCCGGTTTGTTTAGTGCCAAGCACCTCACCTGGGCCGCGAATTTCTAAATCCCGCTCTGCAATCACAAAACCATCATTGCTGTCTCTCAGAACGCCTAGACGCTTTTGTGCCGTTACAGACAGTGGCGCATGATAAAGAAGTAAGCAATGCGATGCGATTGCACCACGGCCAACACGGCCCCTTAGCTGGTGGAGTTGGGCCAGTCCTAAGCGTTCAGGGTTTTCGATAATGATTAAACTGGCATTGGGGACGTCGACCCCAACTTCAATCACCGTTGTCGCAACTAACACATGGTATTCACCAGCTTTAAAAGCCGCCATGATCTCTTGCTTTTCTTGTGGTTTCATTCGGCCATGTACTAGGGCTATTTTTAATTCTGGCAGTAATTCTTTTAGTTGCGCAGCAGTGTCTTCTGCGGCTTGGCATTGTAAAACTTCAGATTCATCGATAAGCGTACACACCCAATAGACTTGCCGCTGATCTTCTATACAGGCACTCTTCACCCTTTGTATGACTTGTTCTCGACGCGTATCTGGCACCGCAACTGTGGTGATTGGCGTGCGCCCCGGAGGGAGTTCGTCAATGACCGACGTTTCTAAATCGGCATAGGCAGTCATGGCTAATGTTCGCGGGATAGGCGTGGCTGTCATGACTAATTGGTGCGGGTAGCAGTTATTAAATTTGCCCTTTTCTCTGAGCGCTAAACGTTGATGTACACCAAAACGATGCTGCTCATCTATGATAATCAATGCAAGATTATGAAATTCGACTTGCTCTTGGAAAAGCGCGTGGGTGCCGATCACCATCTGGGCTTTGCCATAAGCAATGCTTTCGAGTACTTGTGTGCGCTCTTTGCCTTTGGTCTTGCCACCTAACCAAGCGGTCTCTATACCTAAGCTACTGAACCAATTTTTAAAACTAATGCCATGCTGTTCAGATAAAATCTCAGTTGGGGCCATTAATGCAACCTGATAGCCCTTGGCAATTGCAGTCAAAGCGCTGAGTGCGGCAACTAGGGTTTTACCAGAGCCTACATCACCTTGGACTAAACGCATCATGGGGTAGGGCTGTTGCAAGTCTTGTTTAATTTCTGCCACGACGCGACTTTGTGCATTGGTTGGACTAAACGGTAGCTGAGCTAAAAATTCAGGTTCGAGTTTATTTGTCGGTGGTAAAGACACTGCTTGCACCGCCTGACCTTTCTGGCGCAGCTGCAATAAACTGAGGTTTTGCGCTAACAGTTCTTCAAACGCCAAACGTTGCTGTGCGGGATGCTCACCTAATTCGAGTAAGCTCAAATCGGTATCTTGAGGTGGTCGATGAAGTTGTAATACAGCGTCTTTTAAACTCAGTTGATTAGGGCGATATTGCTGCGGTAAATATTCTTCTAAGTCGTATTTATCTAGTAAGTCGAGTGCTTTATTGGCAATACTCCGAATACTCAACTGCTTTAGGCCTTCGGTTGTAGGGTAAACCGCGGTTAGGGTTGCGAGGTTCGGATCTTGCGGCTCTGTTGGGCAACTGCGAATATTGTATTCTGGATGTGCCATTTCAAGCCCAGCACGTCCTCGCCTTACTTCACCGAAACAACGGATGATCTTGCCGGGTGACATGGCATTCTTTTGTGCAGCATTAAAATTAAAGAAGCGCAGCGTAAGCCTACCCGTTCCATCATTTACGTGGCAAACCAACATGCGACGTTTACCGAAGGTAATATCACTGTGCTCAATTTCAGCTTCAATACTGACATGAGTATGCGGCATTAACTCATTAATCGTATAAGTGCGTGCGCGGTCTTCGTAGCGAAGCGGTAAGTGAAACAGCATGTCTTGCACAGAAGCAATGCCTAATTTAGCTAAACGTTCGGCAACTTTAGGCCCAACACCTTTGAGCTCAGTGATCGGGTAGTTGGCTAAATTAGGACTCGACATACTATTCCTTAATGATTTTTATATGACTACTTTTGCTTGAACTTAAGCGTGTTCCAAAACGCTTCATCTGCGACAATTTCACCTTCATCATCGAGTGCAGGGTAAGGTAAGCCTTTCTCCACACAACGATTCGCAATAATCGGATGGCAGCCTTCAAACAAGAGTTTGTGTTTAACCTCAGCATCTAACATATCGTTGCGATCGTAAAGGCCTGCTTCTTCACGCTGTCTTTGTGCTTCATATAAAATCAGTGCTGCAGCCACAGATACATTGAGTGATTGCACCATACCAGCCATTGGAATAACAATGTGCTTGTCGGCGTGGGCAAGTGCTTTGTCTGAGATGCCTAAACGTTCTTGACCCACGATCACAGCCGTCGGCTTGGTATAATCAATTTCGCGGAAATCAACGGCTTCATCACTGAGGTTGGTTGCTAACAGTTGAATGCCAGGGTTTTGTTCACGGATTGCAGCAACCGCCTGATCGATATCATCATGCATATGTGTCTCAACCCAGTTTTTACTGCCGCCAGAGGTGTTGTTGGTTAAACGACGCTGATCTTGTGGCCATACTGCATGTACATGGTGGCAGCCTACAGCGTCAGCTGTGCGCACAATGGCAGATAAATTATGATGTTTATGCACTTCATCTAAACATACCGTTAGGTCGGTTTGGCGTCTGTCTAAAACCTGCTTTACGCGATGAAAACGTTTATTGTCCACGGTTACTACTCTAATTCTTAAAATTGCACCGATTATACGCGTTTATCGCGCTTAGGGCATTACTTCACGGCAAATTGGGTTTTGCAATGAAATCAGTGTTTCTGTTGATTGAATGGCTTCTATGGTTTGTATTTTATTGATCAGTACATCTTGTAGGTGATCGATTGAACGTGCCATGACTTTAATAAAAATACTGTAGTTGCCTGTGGTGTAATACGCTTCTACTACTTCGTTAAAGCCTCTTAGCTGCTCAATGGTGCTCGGGTAGTCACCCGCATGTTTTAGGTTAACGCCAATAAAACAGCAAACGTCATAACCCAGTTGCTTTGGATCTATGGTGACTTGCGTACCAAGGATGATCCCAGCTTGCTTCATCTTCTCAACTCGGACGTGAATAGTTCCCGAACTCACAGCAAATCGTTTTGCTAATTCGGCATAAGGTGTACGCGCATTATCCATTAATGCGTGCAAAATCGATTTATCGAGATTATCGATCTGATAATTTTCCATGCTTTTAAAGGCTCATAATTTAAGAATCGTTAAAATTTACCTGAAATTTTTAATGAAAAATATAGCGTAAAGGTATTTTTGTTATTGGATCTTGTTTTTATGTTCGAATTTGTTGACGATGGATTTAACAGCACAGAGCGAGCTGGGTTGCAGACTCCGTGTCATCGAATATTGGGAATGAGGAACCAAATATGAAAACAAGTTATCTAGAAACACAAAAACAGATCAGTGCCGTGAAACGTTTTTTCTCGGATCAACTAGAAAGCCAGCTTGGCTTGTTAGAAGTTCAAGCGCCTATTTTGGCTAAAGTAGGCGACGGCATTCAAGATAACTTGAGCGGTACTGAAAAAGCGGTTTCGGTGAAAGTAAAAACATTACCTGAAGCGAGTTTTGAAGTCGTGCACTCACTGGCAAAATGGAAGCGTAAAACTTTAGGCGATCATGGCTTTGCTGTTGGTGAGGGGTTATATACACACATGAAAGCGCTGCGTCCTGATGAGGATAAATTATCGCCGATTCACTCTGTCTTTGTTGATCAGTGGGATTGGGAAAAAATCATCTGCGCTGACAGTGAGCGCTCTCTGACAAAGCTTAAATCTACTGTTGAAACATTATTTTCAGCCATTAAAGCAACTGAGAAAATGGTGGCGAGCGAGTTTGGTTTAACGCCATTTTTACCAGAAAAAATTACTTTTGTGCACAGTGAAGAATTACGCCAAATGTATCCTGACTTTACTGCTAAGCAACGCGAAAAAGCCATTGCTCAAGAATATGGTGCGGTATTCTTAATTGGCATTGGCGGTGCATTAGGCGACGGAGAAATTCATGATGTGCGCGCACCTGACTATGATGACTGGTCTACAGCAACATGTGATAAATATCAGGGCTTAAACGGCGATATCCTGGTTTGGAACCCAGTACTTGAAGATGCATTTGAAATTTCGTCTATGGGTATTCGTGTTTGCCCTGAGTCGTTAAAGCGTCAGTTAGCCATCACTTCAGATGATGCGCGTTTAGAGCAAGATTGGCACCAGCAGCTGGTGGCTGGAGAGATGCCGCAAACCATAGGCGGTGGTATTGGGCAGTCACGCTTAGTGATGCTGATGCTACAAAAACAGCATATTGCACAGGTGCAAGTGGGCGTGTGGGGCGATGAGTTAAAGCAGCAAGTAGAAGGAGTGTTGTAAGCTCGGTGGCACCTATTTTACGTCGGTTTTGTTTAGCTAGCGAGTTCTTAGGGTAAGGTTAGCGAGTTGACATGATGATTTGTAGGCGCAGGTTTACCCTGCGCTTTTTTGTGCGCGACATAAAGTCGGCGCTTACAGGTTTTAATTGTGAATCAGAGGCTTGAATCGTCACCCTAAACTTGTTTCAGGGTCTATATAATTAAGCTAATGCACAGCCGCCGAACAGCAAGCTTGGCCCTTAAAACTCAATCTTTACTTCATTGTCGACGAGCTTGGCTGTACATGGGGGATATTGCCTTTGCGTTTTATAAACACGATCAAAAATATGGATCTCAACATCACTATTGAGCGTTTTGTTGACCACTAATTGTGTATTATCGAGCAAATCGTGCAAATGGTGATCTAAATCACTTAACTTCTTTTCTAATTGTTCAGCTTGCTGGCAATAATGTTGTTGTGTTGCCAGTATTTTTTGCATGATAATTTTTTTCTTTTCAGCATCTTTGAATTTATCTGCTTTTTCTACAGCCTGTTGGAGCGAACTTAATTGCTCATCTACAGTTGCTAACTCTTTGATACATTCATCTGTAGTCTTGGTTAAGGTCATACCACTACGAGCCAAAAATATATGCATTTTAGTACCGGATGATGTACCTATCTCTCCTGCTATGACTTTTTGGGCATCAGAGATCTCACCACCGATTAATTTACCAATCGGCTTGTCTCCATCACCAATAACAATGGTATCAAATGCTTTTAATTCACAGTGATTACTTTGTTTAAACACTTGAATGTTATTCGCTTCCAAGTAAGCATATTGCCCATGTGAAATTTCAATATCACCACCAGCGATTAATTTGCAGGTAAGGTATTCATCATTATGTTGATGATCTAAGTGGCCAATGACAGCTTGTTTAACTTCAATATTACCTTTGGTTTGAATTTCAGCCGATTCGACACTGCCTAAAATAGTCACATCACCTTTGGCAATGATCTTCATACCGGGTGCTACGTTCTTGCTAACAACCACGCTGCCATCAAATTTAATATGGCCTGTTTTTACGCTAACTTCGTCAATAACAAATATATCATCGACTCTTAGGCCATTATTTATTTCACTAGGGCATCCCGATATAGCTGCAATGAGGTCAAGCGGGTTAGAAGAAGATATTTCTGTACCATCGCCTGCGGTAAGTTGAAATGTTTCGCCTGGTTTTGCGGGCAAGGTTTCTCCTAAAACATTATACCCATCTGTACCATTAGTTGCGGGAACTTGGCTAGCAAGTAAAGTACCTTTCTCAACACTTGCTAAAGCGCCAAAGTCACGCATATCAACGCTGCCATCTTCACGAAGTTTTGGTTGTTTTAAACGCTGCTTTAAAGTGCACACATGAAGCTTTAAGGTGGCCGGCTCGCCATTAGTTGGTAACCGACCTTGCGCAAGTAATTCTGAGATTTCGTCTCCGGGCTGAGCTAGGTGTTGCTTTTTAAGTAGATTTTCTAGGTAGGCATTCTTGAATCCACGGGTAATTCCTGCACCAATGAGTGCTTTTTTAGCCTCCTCGAGCGAAATGGCTTTACCACCATAGGCAACCGTAATAGACCCAATCGCTTGCATTTTGTCTTCACAAATATCGACTTTAAATGTAGCGTCATGCTTAATAGCGACTGCTAATATTCTTTCTGTTTGGTCACCTTTGAAATACGCTTTTATGCTTTCGTGATCAATTTGACATTGTGAAAATGGGGACTGTTTTAAAGCATCGAGAATGAAGCCTTCACTTGGAGGTGCGGCCTGAGCGATATCCATCAAAATTTTGCCATTATGTGCAAGTTTAAACACGTTACCCACCTTGTAAAGCGTGATTCTAATACTTTAGTTTGGTTAGAGATGCAATCTAACTACAATCAGATTGCTTAAAAGTACGACATTAGTCAAGTCTGTAATATCAAAGGTTTGAATTAAAGATGTAAGCCTAGCAAGACAGAAAATGAAGCGTGATATGAGAGGGTTTTAAATATGTAATGATAAGCTCGATCTTTACCGAGCTTATCAAGTAAAGATGATTACATGGTGAAGCTAAGCTGTAAACCTGCACCTAACTGATTATCACCAGATGTTTGCGCCATGAGATCTAGGCGTACAACACCAAATGGGCTTAATCCAAAGCCAAGGCTATAGCTGTCTTCTTTATCACCATTGAAGTCATGACGGTAACCAGCTCGAATTTGCACCCAATCAAATGCATTTAATTCAAGGCCAAGGCGCGCATACTGACTTTCTTTAACTAAATTAGAATGCTGAGGTGCTGTTAAGTCAATATCTGCTGCAAGTGTTACTACGTCACCGTTGTAAGAGATACCTGCAATATATTCAGGGCCGACTTTGTACGAAGGAGTGAGTCCCTGACCAGCTACAGAATCATAATCGTTTTCAATCAGGTTTTTAGCTACTAAACCAACAGTGACTCTTTCTGTTAGTTCTGTCGCTAAACCAATATCAAAGTTGAAGTTATTTTCTGTTTTCGTGTAATCGCTTGCATCAAAATCATCTTCGTCAAAGTCATTAATGGTCGATACATAGTTAAACGAGTCAACTTGCTGGAACTTTGGCGTAACACTCCAGTACACTTGTTTATTTGATACTGTAAACTGATTCGCATAAACAAAACCAATTTCGCTAACTGCAGCACCGACAACTTGTAAACTCGAAGTTAGCTCTTCCAGCTCTTCTGGTGTCTGTGCATTTGCAATCACATTCACATCATCATCAGAAATAAATAGATTTGCATTTGCATCAACGTCTGTATTTGCATAAAGCGCAAAACCACCAATACGGCTTGGTGATGCCAAAGCCAAAGCTAAGTTTGCTTCGATATTAATACCGCCATTTAGCATGGCTAAATCAGAAGATAACTGTTTACGCGCTTTGTCTAATTGCTCTGCAGTTACATTACCACCTGATTCAGCCAGTTCTAATAAGTCTGATAGCTCATCAAAGCTATCTTGGAAAGTATCAATGTGGTCACGTAGCTCTTGTTCGTCACGAACAAATACGTTGGCAGAAGGCAGAATTAAACCAAAGTCGTCAGTGTCATCTGAGTGTCGGTTAATCAATGCTGGATTAATTAATACTGAAGATAGGTAATCTGCAGAAGCGACACCGACATCACCCATACCTTGAGATCGAGTATCAGCAGCTGAGACAGCAGCAGACGTTGCACTTGCTAAAAGTGCTAAAGCAATACGTTTTTTCATCTATGAAAACCTTGTTGTATTGAGAGCAGGAAAGTTGACAGTATTTTAGCAGTTAATACTCATGCATTTAGAAAATTTTGATGAAAAAAATATTAAATGTTAACTTAAATCAATAATTAAAAGTTGCGTTTGCTTAAATAATACCTATCTACTTACATAAGATTGAATATACATAAAATAGCGCTTAGAATTGCTTGGCTTTTTTAATAAAGCATAGAGTTTGACAAAATGGTATGGAGAAAACCATGACGCCCGCATCAGTATTAAGGAATAAGATACTAACCAGTGAGATCTATTCGACTCTCGCTTTTCTTGATTGTTGCGAGTTGGTTGATGTTAACTCGTTCTCGAAACTGACTCTTTCTCCAAATAACACTTCAACAGCAAGCACCAATTTCAATATTCATACACACGCAAAAACCGCCGAGAATGCTTTGAAATTATCAGGCATACATGAAAATAAGGAAGCAGCTCTTAACAATCATGATGCAGAGCTGTACCCAAATAGCATAGATTTATTACTAAATAGCAATATTAAAAATGGAGCTGTGCTTTGCTATTACTTCGCTTCAGGCATTGCAAAACTGCCAAACAAATTCAACTTAGTTTCTTAAACCAATAAAACAAGGCAGGAGCTTTTTTATAAGGCCCCTAAGTTAACTGACAGGAAAAAATTACTGACTGTCAAATACTCACAGAAAAGAGATGGAAAATATGGAATTCAAAAAATCACTATTAGCACTTGGTGTTTTAACTGTATTAAGTGGTTGCGGTTCATCAGATGATGACAAAACGCCAGAGATAACAAAACCGCCAGTTTCAGAGACGGTTACAAGTGATATTAAAGGAGTGGCGTCTAAAGGTACTTTAATAAACGCGCCTGTTTATTTCTACAAGTACGTAGATGGAGCTCCTGTAAAGTTAACTGAAGACGAACTAGGCTCAGCTAGCACAATGACTGATGATAAAGGTCAGTTTAGCGCGCAAGTGAAAGTTGAAGGTTTAGTTAAAGTTGAAATAGGTGTTAGTCAAGATGCTGATAGCCCAACATATATGATCTGTGATGCACCTGTTGGCTGTGGTCAGAATGCAGAAGATGAAGCGATTGCATTTGGTGAACAAATCAATATGACGGTGAAAGATCCGACATTTACTTTAACGTCTTTAATCAATGCAGTTAAAAATGACGGGGATATTCAAAATACAGCCAATATTACACCACTTACGCATTTTGCTGCAGCGCTTGCCGAGGAACGTGGTGATGTAACCGCTGAGTCAGTTAACAAAGCTCAATCTGAAATCGCAGATACTTTTGGCTTGATTGGTGCGTTAAATGAATTAGTACCAGCAAAAGTTGAAGATCATGCCTCTTTGGTTGATGGAGATGAATCCGATGACTTACGTTATGCACTGATCAACGCTGGTATCGCTCAGGCTTTGTTTACTGGCAGTGAAGGTAATGTAGGAGATATAAGTGAGCGTTTAACTTCTGCCCTTACTGACTTAGTTGCAGCGGATGGTGCATTTTTAGTAAGTCGAGATAATGACGATGATGATGAGTTTGAGTTAACTTTAGAAGATATCTTAAAAGGTGCAGAGCAAGCCACTCAGCAAATTATTGTCTTGATCAAAAAAGATCCTGAGTTATCGAAAAACCTTTCAAGCATTGCTGACTTAGAGTTATTAGTCACCAAACTAAACAATGAAATGTCGAAGAAAAAGGCTGATTCTGGTGATGACGGTCGATTAAAAGGTACAGAAATCGATAAAACTGAAGGGGATGCAGTTGCAAAAGCGGCTGCTATGGTTAACGACGTTCGTATTTTTGCAAACTTATTTGATGTAGCGGATACATCGGGTGAAGAGATGCAAACACAAGGTGAAGAGTTTGTTCAACTTGTAGAAGACGCCACTATGATGGTTGAAGAGCAAGCTGATAGCTTTAAATTATTAGGCGATGTGAGTGAAGCATTAGCTATCATTGATTCATTGCGTCGTGCTGAGCGAATTACCGAAAAAACAGTGCAGCTTAACGACTATTTGGCAACGCCAGGCGCAACAGGTGTTGTGACTATCGACGAAGAGGGTCTGTTGTTTAACGTGCAAGCGACTGCTGGTGCTGAGTCACTTTCAGCAAGTGCTGTTATTGAAACGAATGATACAAGCACAGAATATACGTTGAGAATTGACGGTGAAATCGAGAACGACGAGGCTAAGTTTACTCTAAATGAAGGCACACAAGTTTCGATTTTATTGAATAAAGCCGTAACTGAGGATGAATTGAAGTCAGGAACTTTAGATTTTGGTGAGCATGATATAGAAGCAATCGGCGGTGCCTTAAATCTAGAGATCACACTTGCTCAGAAGAAAACAGATGAAGTCACTGATCCTGTCAGTTTTAGTGGCAAGTTATCTGCTGAATTGATCTCTGTATCTACACAGTCACTTGATCATTTTTATTTCTATGAACAAAACGATAATGGCTCAACGTCTTCATCGGGTTATCGATTTAATACGCGAACCGTTGTAATGCCTGAAATGATCACACTAGCTGGTGGGTTTAAATCAGAAGCAGGTAATGAACTAGCAGCAAACTTAACTGTGAATGTTGCTAATGTAGACGGGTATGAGGCTGCTGGTTTTAAAGAAGCAGGTCGTACTGTCGAAAATGTTGCAACCATGAAGTTTGTTAATAACAACGAGGCCGTCATTACGAGTGTAGATGAGAATCAATCTCGAAAAATTACGTTATTATCAAATGGAACGGATGGTACTCTAAATTACGAATTTGAATATCAGTCTGAACTTGCAGGGGAATATAATGGTAAACAAACGTTTATTCATACACAGTTCGATGATGCGGCTTATCGATTCTCTGCCTGGGGTTTAGATAGAGGAACGCCATCTGGGTACGCGACTCGTATTATTTTTGATAACTACAATTTTGCCTATCAATACGCATGGGTTCCTGGCGGTGTTAAGTCATTTAATAATGGTGTGATCACGACTTATACTGATGAGGAAGTCGCTTTAGGTGATCTTGATTTCTACACCTATAATCGGGATGAAAATCAAGGTGAACTACTTCTTCACTACAAATTCGTTAATGACATTGAGTCAGTCACTGATCTGTTTGATTTATTTAAACAACCAGAATTTAAGACGATTCTAGCTTTTACAAATGAAGAGCAAGGGGTTGTTTCTGTTTACTCTCCAACCGTTATGCCAGACATTGATCAATCAATCTCTCTTGATGGTCGGTTTATCAGAATGCCAGCCGATAATGAATATGAAGTGACTGTTAACGAAGATGGTACTCAAGTAACGGCATCTATCAATGAGTTTGTAGAGTCTCATGTCGTCACAAAGTCTGAGCAAGAAGCATTCACATACAGTTTCTCAATCACAGATAAAGAAGAAGTCGTTGAATCTCAGCAAGTGTCTTTCGAGCTGGTTAATGTAGCAGATGAATTAAAGCCGTATGTGCTTAAGTCTAGCAAAACTAAATCTAATGGTTGGCAAGAGAATTATTACGTTCTCTTCGCACCTTCATATGCAAATGATAAGCAGAATATTGTTTATCAAACCTACAGGCTTTATCCGCATTCATTTGACGAAATGGGTCAACCACTGAATGAAGAGGGTGAGGTATTAGATCCTAAAACAGATGGTGAAACATATGATTATTCTAGTAGCTTACATACGGCCTTTGACGATGTTAGATATAATACTTTGAGCTTTGGATTATACGGTGAGGCGCCTGCGCTGGATTCTTTTAAATCTCGAATTTGGTATCAAGGTAATGATGAACACACTATACATCGCAAAGGATACGGTAAATATAATATCTATTACCATAGATACAACAGTAATACAGATTCAGACTATTTTGATTCGATTCAAGTCAACACAGCGACGGTTGTACCGACATACTTTATGCCGGAAGACACTTTTGAGCTTGAAGATGAAAATAACTTCTTAGACATTAGTGCTGCGCTCAATCTAGACGTTGTTTTGGGTGACTATGAGGTTGATTTAACTTTAAGTGGTCAACGTACAGAGCTTGAACAAGGTGAACTTGATCTTGATATCAAATATGCGATCCCTGGTTCAGATGCTCAGCGTAGTTTTACGGTCGAATACGATACTAAAACTGAAACTCTTTCAGCAAAAAATGCTGAAGGCGTAAGTTTAGAAATCATTGAACCTGAAACGGTGGAAGGCGAAGAAGACGCTGAAGTTGAAATCGGTAAGATTATGGTCGGTGAAGAGGTTGCAGCAACTATTTTGAAGCGTGGCAGCATTGTACTTATTAAATATACTGGTGGAGTAATCGAGTCACTTTAAGGTGATAAGAGCACACTAACTTAGTGCAGAAAAGGCCAGTTTTTGCTGGCCTTTTTTATACCTATCTTTACGGCCTAGTTATTAAATAAAAGTTATGGACAGTAATAATGATAAAAAAAGCCTGTTTAAGCGCGGCACTTTTAATATCGACCAGCAGTTTGGCAAATCAGCATGAAATTGAGTTTTATTTAACTTCAAATAGCTTCACAGATATAGCTCCTGTATTGCAAATTGCCGATGATGAATGGCAACAAGGTCCTCAAAGCGATGCCAGCATGGGCTTTTCACAATCAAGAGTTGGCATAGCATATCAATACCAGTCATTGTCGAGTCTTCGTTGGCACATTATGCAGCGCATTGATTACCATCTAGTTACCAATCCACATACGGCATTAGGGTATTATCAAGAACAAAATGAATTGCCGCTTACCTCATACGACGAATATGATGTTGAGATAGAGCTTGTTGGATCACGAAATCGTGGATTAGGCGTTGAGTATCAAGAGCAAATTGGTCAGCTAGCTATCTCTATACAAGCTAACTATTGGCAATTAAATTATCTGCGTCACTCGAATGTGAGTGGTACGATCTCAGGCAAAGAAGACTTGCAATTGTTAGGTAATCTCGAGTTTGAAGAGTTTTATACTGACAATAACTTCTTAAAGCGTCCTAATAGTGAGGGAGGCTGGCAAACTTCTGGTGATGGATATTCACTCGATATAGCTTTTACTTATAAACTGTCTGACACCATGATGTTATATGGCGAATTTGTTGATTTAATAAATCGCTTTGAAGTTACAGGTGTGGGGTATACCAAAGCTGATATTAATACCAAGGGTAGCTTTGTTGATAATGTTGGTTTCAGTAGTTTTAGGCCTTTACTTAAAGGCATAGAAAAAGAGCAAAGCTTTGAGTTTGATTTAAATAAACAAATACAGCTAGGGCTAGATTATGCAAAAGGTCCTTTTGTGTATCACCTAAATACCTTTAAACAGGGTGATAGGCAGTTCACTCAGCTAGGAGTGAGTGAAGGTGCATGGGGGTTATTAATCGATCCTGTCAATAAAGTAGTAGATATAAAATATCAAGGTGAATCTATAGATTGGCAGTTGGGCTTAGATCAATTTAACCCTAATGATGCATTGGCAATACGAGTTGGATTCAGCGGCAAGTTTGCTTGGTAGGTTTTATGTTGATTTATAGGCGCTGGTTTACCCAGCGCTTTTTTGTGCGTGACATAAAGTCGACGCCTACCAGTTCGTCATAACTGGCAGTGTCTATCTCATGGTCACAAACTCTTCAGAACCCGTTGGGTGTATCGCCACAACAGAATCAAAGTCTGCTTTAGTCGCGCCCATCTTCATTGCTACAGCAAAACCTTGGATCATTTCGTCAACCGCAAAACCAATACCGTGTAAACCAACGATTTTCTCGTCTTCACCCACACAAACTAATTTCATTTTACAAGGCTGACGATGTTGCGTCACAGCGGTGTACATAGCAGCAAACGTAGAAGTGTATACTTTCACATTTTCTTCACCGTACTGTGCGATCGCTTGTGGCTCAGTTAAGCCGATTGTGCCGATAGGCGGGTGGCTAAATACTACTGTTGGTACTAGTTCATAATCCATTTTGGCATCAGGTAATTCTGGGTTAAATAAACGCTCAGCTAGCATGCGGCCTGCTTTTACAGCCACTGGCGTCAGTTCAATGCCACCTTCCATAATGTCGCCCAGAGCATAGATCCCCGGTACAGACGTGTTTTGGTATTCATCTGTTTTAATAAAACCACGTTCATTGGTTTCAACATCAGTGGCTTGTAGATTGATTAAATCAGTAACAGGTTCACGGCCAATTGCCCAAATGACTTGATCAACCGTATGGCTGTCACCATTTTCTAAATGCAAGGTTACAGAGCCATCAGTTTCTTTTGTCAGCGCTTTTGGTGTGGCGTTGGTATGAAGTGTAGGGCCTTCTTTTTCCATCACTTCAGTGAGCGTTTCAACAACTAAAGGGTCGAAGCTACGAAGTGGTGCATGTTTACGAACAAAAAGATGTGTTTCAGTACCAAGGCTATTTAAAACACCTGCAAGTTCTACAGCAATATAACCTGCGCCAATTACTGCCACACGGCGTGGTTGCTCGTCTAATTCGAAGAAGCCGTTTGAGTCGATACCGTACTCAGCACCTGGAATATTTGGAATCGAAGGACGGCCACCTACCGCGATAGAAATATGATCAGCCGTATAGTGCTCACCGTTCACTTCGATGGTTTTGTTATCAACGAATTTAGCAAAACCGTTGATCACGGTTACGCCATTTTTTGCTAAATAACCTTCATAACCTTTATGAATACGGCCAATATAGGCTTCGCGGCTTTCTACTAACTTAGCCCAATCGAAGTTTTTAAGTTCAACATCAAAGCCGTAATCTGGTGCGTAAAGCTTAATTGCTTCAGCGACTTGTGCACCGTGCCACATCACTTTTTTTGGTACGCAACCCACATTTACACAAGTACCGCCCATGTGTTTAGCTTCAATTAAAGCGACTTTTGCGCCACGCATTGCCGCACGGTTAGCCGATGCAATACCACCGCTACCACCACCAATGGCAATATAATCAAAATGTTGAGCCATAAAAACTCCTTAAAAATTGGTTTTATGTTCTAAGCTTTCAGTAATAGAAAGGCGAAGTATCAAGAATATTTCAGTCTAACTTGTAATTGCGGCATTTGCCCCAATTTCAATGTTAATACGGTAAATATATGACGAAAGCGCATATTTTATAAGAACAGATTAAAGGAAAGAGCATTTATGAGTAACCCACTGATCGGTCTTGAAGGTTTGCCTCCATTTTCGAAAATTAAGCCAGAGCATGTAGTGCCAGCATTAAAAGCTGCAATTGAACATTGTCGTAAAACCATCGACGAAGTATTGGCACAACAAGCATTCACTTGGCAAGGGCTGGTAGTGCCACTTGAAGAGGCGGATGACAAGCTTTCTCGTATGTGGTCGCCAGTATCGCATATGCACTCAGTAGTTAACTCTGAAGGTTTACGTACAGCTTATGATGAATGCTTGCCACTTATTTCAGAATACTCAACCTATGTGGGCCAGCACCAGGGTTTATATGAAGCTTATAAAGCGTTAAAAGACTCAGAAGAATTTGCATCCCTGAGCATTGCCCAGCAGACCTCAATTAATAACGCGTTACGTGATTTCACTTTGTCGGGTATTGCGTTAGATAGTGATAAACAAAAGCGTTATGGCGAAATTTCAGCGCGTTTATCAGAGCTTGCTGCAAAATTTGGTAATAATGTGATGGATGCAACACAAGCATGGCAAAAACATATCACAGATGAAAGCGAACTTGCCGGCTTGCCTGAGTCGGCGATTGCGTTAGCGGCGCATACGGCGCAAAGCAAAGAGCTTGAAGGTTGGGTGTTTACTTTAGATATTCCGTCTTACCTTCCTGTAATGACTTACGCTGATAACCGTGAGTTACGTGAAGAAATGTATCGTGCATTTTGTACACGCGCATCAGATCAAGGCCCGAATGCCGGTGAGTTCGATAATTCAGAGATTATGGCTGAAGAGCTAAAGTTACGTCATGAATTAGCTCAGCTGCTTGGTTTTGACAGCTTTGCAGATAAATCATTGGCGACAAAAATGGCCGAAAGTCCGGCGCAGGTTTTTGAGTTTTTAAATGATTTAGCGGCTAAGTCTAAACCACAAGCTGAGCAAGAGATAAAAGAGCTACAAGCTTTTGCTGAGTCTGAATATCAAATGACAGACTTACAAGCATGGGATTACGGTTACTTTGGCGAGAAGTTAAAGCAAGCTAAGTATGCTATTTCTGACGAGCAGTTACGTCCTTATTTCCCTGCAGATACGGTTTTAAAAGGCTTATTCACCACAGTTAATAAGCTATTTGGCATTAAAGTCACTGAGCTTTCTGATTTTGATACTTATCATGAAGATGTTCGCTTTTTTGCTGTGCACGATAAAAATGATGAACTTCGTGGTCACTTCTACCTAGATTTGTATGCGCGCGAGCACAAACGCGGTGGTGCGTGGATGGATGACTGCATGGGTCGTAAAATTCGCGCCAATGGCGAGCTGCAAACACCTGTTGCGTACTTAGTATGTAACTTCAATAAAGCCGTAGGCGACAAGCCTGCTTTGTTTACCCACAACGAGGTGACCACTTTATTCCACGAGTTCGGTCATGGCATTCACCACATGTTGACGCAAATCGACGCTTCAGCGGTGGCGGGTATTAATGGGGTGGCGTGGGATGCAGTTGAGCTACCAAGTCAGTTCTTAGAAAATTGGTGCTACGAAGAAGAAGCGCTAAGCTTTATCTCTGGTCACTTCGAAACGGGCGAGCCATTACCTAAAGAGTTACTTGATAAACTATTGGCGGCCAAAAACTTCCAATCAGCAATGCAGATGTTACGTCAATTAGAGTTCAGTTTATTTGATTTCCATATTCATGCTGATTTTAAGGCCGAAGAAGGTTGTCAAATTCAGTCTATTTTAAATGAAGTACGTAAGCGTACAGCCGTTGTTAAAGCACCTGAGTTTAATCGTTTTCAACATGGCTTTAGTCATATTTTCGCTGGTGGCTATAGCGCGGGCTATTACTCTTACAAGTGGGCGGAGGTTTTATCGGCAGACGCGTTTTCTCGTTTTGAAGAAGAAGGCGTGTTTAACCCACAAACTGGTCAAGACTTTATGCAAAATATTCTAGAGAAAGGCGGTTCAGAAGCGCCAATGGAATTATTCAAACGCTTTAGAGGAAGAGAGCCACAAGTTGACGCACTACTTCGTCACAGTGGAATCGCGTAAGATTGTCCGAGTGCTGGCTCTAAAACCCTGTGTTTGCCTTACAAAACTGAAATTGTAGGCTTGGCTTTATGTCATGTTTAATTGCTAAAAGAATAGGGTAAAGCTTTGCCTGCTCATTCATTCGCGAGTACTTAAAGCAAAAGTTGCGTAATAATTGCACATAGTTTGATGCAGTTATGAAAATAAAAGCGTCTTAGGGCGCTTTTGTGCTTTTTGGGGTTCGCAAAATTATTAACTCAAGCTATGCTATTTAAAGACATGATTTATTAAGGGAAATGGTATGAGCAGACTGGTGCTGGCTATCGATGACGACAAGTTAGTGCATAAGATCATCGAAGACGCGTTGGCTGAAAGCTGTAAATTGATCCGAGCTAAAAATGGCGACGAAGGATTACGGTTAGCCCTTAAATATCAACCTGATATTATTCTTCTTGATGTCGAAATGCCTGGTATGAATGGCTTCGAAGTATGTGAAAAGTTAAAAAAATCTTCAGAAACAAACGCAATTCCAGTGATGTTTTTATCATCACGCACTGATATTTCGGAGCGCATGCGTGGTTATAACTCTGGTGCGGCTGACTATATTGTCAAACCTTTTAATAAAGAAGAGCTACTAGCCAGAATTAATGTACTTGATGAGTATCGCCAAGTCTCTCAGCGTTTAAAACAGGATATGGAACAGGCCCAGATTACTGCAGAAATCGCGATGACAGACTCTGGAGATATGGGTCGCATAATGCGTTATGTAGGTCAGTCATATCACGCACATGACTTAGATAGCTTATCTAATTTTTTCTTTGAGTTTTTTATTCCGCTGCAACTTGAAGTAGCCGTCGCATTTTGGCACGAGCAGGGTGAAGTATTTAAATCGGCTGAAGGGGCTATTCAACCGATAGAGCAAGAGCTTTTAGAACAAAACCGTGGTGGAAATCGCTTTGTAGACTTTGGCCGTCGAACTATTATTAACTACCCTAAAGTCTCTTTGCTTATTAAGAATATGCCAACAGACGATCCAGGTATGTATGGTCGCTACAAAGATTTATTACCGCATATTTTAGAGGCGACGAATGCCAAGATCCAAGATATGGAAGAAAGCGATCAGGCACTCATTCAAATAAATCAGATTGGACAAGTATGTGATGACATCGCTCAACAATTAGTTTTTTTAGATATGCATCACAGCACACAATCAGAGAACTTTAAAAAGCTGTTAGAGCATGCAAACGAGCACCCAGAAAAGCTATCCAGCATTACAAGTCCTGAGCAGCTCGCTGAATTTTACCAACACTTTGCATTCTTGAATGAAGAGTTAGAGTTGGTAAAGCAAAAACTGGTTCTAGTAACTGAAACTAGAGAAGCACTGCAGACTAGTTTGAATAAACTTAATCAACCTTGGACCGAAGAGCAAGTCGCCTCTCAAGATGATATTGAGCTGTTTTAATACTTACCTTTCAAATTAAGTATTACAGAGCGTTGGTATAAATAACCGTTTCAACGTTATAATGGGCAAGCTGTTCTATAAGGAGTTTGCCCTTGCTAATCCACACCCCCTATTCTGAAAACCGTCCTTATCTTGATGAATTAGAAAAACGCTTTGAATTAGTCAATTGGGCAGAGCAACAAAATGCTGATGGTGTACCTAACAAAGCTTTATTTAAACTGCAGTTTGATGAGCATGGACTACAGCTTTTTAAAAGTGATGAACCAAAGCTAGGTGCTATTCGGGTAGACTTTGTGACAGGTGCCAGTGCACATCGACGCAAATTTGGTGGTGGTAAAGGTCAAGCAATTGCCAAAGCGGTAGGCTTGAATAAGGGGGCGGTACCACATGTGCTTGATGCAACAGCAGGACTAGGCAGAGATGCCTTTGTATTGGCTGCACTTGGTTGTAAAGTTACCATGCATGAGCGTCATCCTGTGGTGGCGGCATTACTTTATGATGGTTTGCAACGCGCTTATCAAGACGCTGAAATTGGTGACTGGATGAAGGCACAAGTAGGCATGGCGTTTGGTTCAAGTCATGATCTTTTGAATAGCACAGAGGTTGAACCTGATGTGGTTTATTTGGACCCAATGTTCCCACATAGAGAAAAATCGGCATTGGTAAAAAAAGAAATGCGTGTATTCCAATCCTTAGTTGGGGACGATCATGATGCAGACGCCTTACTTGAGTTTGCCATGCAATTAGCGAGCAAACGCGTAGCTGTCAAACGACCTGATTATGCTCCTTTCCTCGATGAACAAAAACCAAGTATGCAAATAACAACGAAGAAAAACCGCTTCGATGTCTATGTCAAAGCAGCAATGAAATAGAGCCCAAACTCTAACCTATGTAGGTAAAAAGTATGCTTTTTTTAGTTATGCATTCTTGTTGAACAAATTACATCAAACTGTCATAAAAGAGTAATACGCTAGCGCCGAAATTTGAAACAAAGGGGGTGTTATGCGTGTTTCTGCTTTTACTCGATGGTTAGCAATCCTGCTGGCTTCGGCAAGTTTTTTCTTAGCTGGCGTGTTATTTTGGGCGTCGAATCTCCTAAGTACACTAGATCAGCAGAATTCCGGATATAACCAACTTAAAAACGCTGTGCTGGTGGAGTTATCGGGCAGTATCGAAAGCTACCTCAGTACTGGAGACAGCCAGTATTTAACTCAGTCTTCTGAGATCATTAAAAAGCTCAAACAAGCGCATATCAGTCAACTACCAAGTGACCTCGCAAACACTATGCATACCAAGTTAGATGCCCTCGATACAGATATTAATGGCAAGTATCGCGCGATTGGTAAGCTATCGGGTAATGAAATGGCGTTACTTGATAATGCACTAAGGCAAATGAGTGGGTCTGCGTCTTCACTCATGAGCTACGCTTCAAAAGCCGATGATAACCCCATAAAAGTTCAATATTACGCACTGGCGTCTGATTATTTTCAAGAAGTAAATCAGTTAAGTATTTTTACATACCACCTATCTATAAACCCAAATGAGAATACGCAAACAAGCTTGCAAAACAGCATAGCTACATTGCAATCAATCGCCAACAAAATTGAACGCTTAGACAACTTAGGGGTCATGAGCGAAGTTGATGAAGATGCGTTATTTTTTGGTGAAGAGGCAGAAGACTTAGCAGATGAAATAAAGTCAGAATTAAGTAGTTGGGCTAACCGTTTTGGTAAAGATGTGCAGAACACTCTAACGCAATCTCAATCACGACAAGCGGGTATTAAGGCGCTCCGTAGTGATATTCAAACTTTAATTGATATTGTTCTATCAGCAGAAAACGATTTAAAAGCCAGTCAAGATGCCTTAAAAAAGAATGTGCTAATACTATTTAGTGTAGCGATTGGTTTGTTGATTTTACTTGCTGCAGGTGTGTACTTTGTACAGCTGAGCCAAGTACTTAACCCATTGCGACAGCTTAGAGATGGTTTTGCTGATTTGATTAATTCAAATGAAATGAAACAGATCCACAGTAAAAATCCGAACACAGAAGTCGGTGAAATAGCCGGTTACTTTAACCAGCTCATTCAACGTCAGCAACTTGAAGCGCAAGAGCGTCAAGAAATGCTATCGCTTGTAAATGAGTTTATGGCCCAGATGAGTCAAAACCTATCGCAAATAAGTCAGCAGTCAGAAAACACCTACAACCAAGTAGAGCAAACTCAGGGGTTGCTGCACAATATTAAAGACTTGGGGGAGCAAGCCAACGATATTAACACTCAGGTGTCTGATAATGCTAATAGCACCTTCGAAGCTATGTCACAAAGCGTGCAGTTTGCTGATGCCATGCTAGAAGCCAGCTCTTCAACTGAGCAGCGCGTAGAGCAAGGGCAAGATAGTTTAAATGAGTTATTAAAAGGTGTGTCTGATGTGGGCACTGTAGTTGAAATGATCCGCACCATTGCAGAGCAAACCAATTTATTAGCACTGAATGCGGCCATTGAATCGGCGCGAGCGGGCGAGCATGGTCGTGGCTTTGCCGTTGTTGCTGATGAGGTAAGAAAACTGGCGCAGCAAACACAAGATTCATTGTCTGATATTCATGAGCAGTTGAATACCTTAGGCGAAAACTCTAAGAAAGTATCAGAGCAAATGGGCGCGTTATCACAAGACGCACAAGCACAAACAGGGCACGCGCAAGAATTAAAACGTAACTCCGAAGGGGTTGCTGAAAGTGCGCAAACAGCTAACCAAGTTGCGAGCCATGCCATGGAGCTTGCGCAGCAGCAAAGCGGTTTAGTAGACGACTTTAGTCAAGCAATGTTGAGCATGAAAGACCAAGTGAATAGCTCTAGTCAGCAAGTTAACGATATTCAAGCTGAGCTACAGCAACAAATGGTGCAAGTAAGACAAACATTAGGTTTGTAATACGATTAACGGGAAGACAAAAGCCGAGCAGAGTTAAGCTCGGTTTTTTATGTCTGTTTTATATTTATTGGTTTATCTAGGTGCTTTAAATACCGCGCTTTTTAAACTCGCTTGGCGTATAGCGAGTATGTTTTTTAAATGCACTATAGAACGCTGATTTAGAATTAAAGCCCACTTGCATGGCAATATCTAAAACCGTTAGTTCTGACTCTAGCAGTAGCTTTTGTGCCGCCACAATGCGTTTATGATTCACATAATCAAAAAAGTTGGTCGCTAAGTTTTCATTTAATGTTTGTGAAATATAGTTAGGCGACGTATGAATGTGTTTGGCAAGTTTTGGTAAAGAGAGGTTCGCATCTAAATAAAGTTGTTCTGAGGTCATTGCAGCTTCCAGTTTCTGTGCGATGTTTTCTGCCATCTCTATAGTGAGTGCAGAGCGTTTGTATTTTTCAGAATCAGCAGTATCAGGGCTTTCAACGTGGTTGCTTTTATTATTCGTTACTAAAGATCCTTCTTGATCAAACCCCATTGCTTCAGTAGAAAACAGTTCTTCAAATCCTGGTTTTTGTCTTAATCCCCAAGTGGCGACAAAGCAAACCGTAATGAGCAAAACAGACTGAAAAATATCTTGAATATATTCGCTGGTGATAAACAAATTATCGAGTAATAAATTGATTGCAGCGAAAGCCCAAGCAATGCCTATAAACAGCAGTAAACCACTAAGCCACCTGATCTCTTTAGTTTCGGTCGAAGCAAATACCTGTTTCAATTGGGTTCTATAGTGCTGTAGACGCTTGATGATTTTAATCAGATAAAACGCCGACTGTGCAATCCAGCCCAAAACCAGCACAAAAGTGGTAATCAGCAATCCGTAGATAAAGTTTCTAAACAGTGCTGGTGTCTGTTCGAGTATCGCCATGTCGCCCTTACCAAGCAGGTTGTAATGAATCTCAGCGGGTAGCAAAAAGGTGATAAGGCTAATCAATAACCCAAGCCCTGGTAGAACTAAATGCCGTGCATCGGCTTTTTCAAATCGCCAAGGTGCATTGTGTGTTAAGCCTTTTGCATATAGCCAAAAGCAGGGCGCGATCAGTAATAAAGCGGGTAATGCCAGTGTTAAGGTTGAAAGCTGTAAAGCGGGCGCAAGAGCCTTTAAACTTGGCTGACAAATGACAATTGCGACGCCAATAAAACTCAAAGCAAGCGGAAAATAAGTGTGATTTTTGTCGGCTCGGACAACCAGTAAATTTGCGCTAAAGAATAACACGCTCAAAGTCGCAATATTAATTGCCAGTAAATTTAAATCAGCTGCTGGCATATGGTAATCCTTTTTATCCTTACTTTACAGTTGGTTAGTTTTATTCTTATGGTGTTCTATTGGTTAGGCGAAGTTCAAAAATGGTCTTAATCAATAGGCCAGAACGACACACTAGCATTGATATTACAAGATTGTCTCAAGCAAAACGAGAAACAAGGCAATGTTATGAACTTAATCACTGCAAATAAAAATCAACGAGACCCGCAGCTAGCAAACCCAAACTGTGAGGTCGCGTCACCATCAAGTAATTCAAACGTAATACACGGTAGTCAGGAAAAAAGTAATCACAAAACAAGCCCAACTAACTGGAAAGTAGTCAGCCTATTGTTCTTTTTAATTGGTCTGCCCGCTATACCAGCAGTTTTTATTGTCGCACTGGTCTTACTCGGCCCAGATGCAATCGCCGAAGCATCAGGTTTGATTAATGCCCGTTACTTTGAACTCCCAGCAGCCATTTTGGTGCATGGGGTAAGCGGTATTGTTTTCTTCTTTTCATTACCCACTCAGTTCTCGACTCGATTACGCGTAACTCGACCTAAGATGCACAGAGTAATGGGGCGCTTGGCCGTTGTGTCTGCGTGCCTAATGGCAATATCTGGCGTATGGATGCACCTAGTATTTTCACCAACAGACTTAGGTGCGCGTTTTATATCCTTGGTGATTGTGGCTATCGCTATTTGTATTAGCTTCATTACAGCTATTGTGTTTGCAATGAAGAAAAACATCGTCGTCCATAAGGTATGGATGACACGTGCCGTCGCAATCACCTTAGCTGTAGTGACACCACTATTTTTAGAAGTAATTTTAAGTTTGTTTATCGATGTTGAGAGCCCGATGGGAGAGCTAGCAATTAGCATTTTGCACGACTACGATCGTTTGATTGGATTAGCTTTAAATGTGTTGGTGGTAGAGGTGTTATTGGCTAATAAAAAGTGCTTTCATTTATCTGTAGAAAATGTGAAAGATGTCACTCAGCTTAAGTAAAACTGCGAATATTGTTTAATAAATTTATAGTTGTTTTGTCACTAAAGTTATTGAGTATATTCAGCGCTGATTTTCAGCATGTTTTTTTAATTTAAGGATAAAAGCAATGAAAAAACTAGCATTAACTTTAGCGCTATGCTTGGTTTCTATAACTTCTGTACAAGCAAAAGTAGTCACTTGCGAAGATAAAATTGACTCAATTACAGTTCAACCAAACAATGATGTGTGGATTTGGTTTGAATACGAAGATACCGCAAAATTAAAGGCAAACCACTCTCGCCGTTATGAGTTACTTGGCCGAGCATATATTGCAATGGCAAATAAAGAGACGGTGCGTTTTAAGATCGATAATGGTGAGTTGAGGTCAACGAAGTGTCATGATTTAGACACTGGTTTTAGTACTTTAATTGACATCGTAAATTAATTTCTAGAATCCAGATTTTAGAATTTAAAACGAGTTTTATTCGATTAGTACTAATTTATAACTGAAGAAGACTAAAAAGCCCAGATAATCTGGGCTTTTATGTAATATGCTGAAAATATTACAGCGTTACTCAATATTCTGGATCTGCTCGCGCATCTGTTCAATTAACACTTTAAGTTCAACCGCTGCATTGGTGATCTCAGTGTTGATTGATTTTGACGCTAGGGTGTTTGATTCACGGTTAAACTCTTGCATCATAAAGTCTAAGCGACGACCACATGCGCCACCTTTCTTTAAGATTTTATTTGTTTCTTTAACGTGAGACTTCAAACGGTCTAGCTCTTCAGCGACGTCTTGTTTTTGCGCAAGGTAAATAAGTTCTTGCTCAAGGCGGCCTTCGTCGATGTCTGTTTTAAGTTCATCTAAACGGCTGGTTAGTTTGTCGCGCTGCCATTTAGCCACTTCTGGCATATGACCCTCAACAATCGTCACTTGCTCGATGATGGCATCAAGGCGTGTCGTGATCATGGTTTCAAGGTTTTCACCTTCACTTGCACGCGCCGCTTTGAAATCTTCAACCAGTAAATCAAAACCAGCAAGCAGCTCGCTGTTTACTGTGTCTAAATCGATTTCTTCGGCTTCCATCACGCCCGGCCAACGTAAAATATCAACTGGGTTGATGGTACTTACCGCTTGGTCGCCATTGCTTTGTGATTGAACCCACTGGGCACTTTTAATTAGCTGTTGTGCCAGAGTCTCGTTGATAGACAATTCGCCAACATGGGCTGGGTTGGCAGCAAACTTTAAGAATACTTCAACCTTGCCGCGTTGTAGGTGCTTGCGAAGGCGTTCGCGTATTACCGGCTCCATACCGCGAAATTGTTCAGGTGCTCGGATAAAGGTTTCTAGGTAACGCTGATTAACTGAGCGGATTTCCCAAACCCCTGTGCCCCATTCACCTTTAACTTCTCGGCGTGCGTAGGCGGTCATACTGTGGATCATGTAAAGATTCCTAAAATCATAAAATTAAAACCGATGGCATTATAGCTACAGGGCAGGCCAGTTTGAAGTGCAATTTCTGCCCAGTCACAAAATCATCATTTTTGTTGAGAGTAAGTTATAGCCCGAATTAACACAAATGTCCGTGGCAAGATAACGCATGACCCTTTATAATATTGAAAATTTTGAATATAGGGGAACGTGGATGCGTCCAAGTGAAAGAACAGCAAATCAAATTAGGCCTGTGACCTTTACCCGTAACTATACTATGCACGCCGAAGGCTCTGTGCTGGTTGAGTTCGGAAACACAAAAGTACTTTGTACAGCAACGGTTGAAGCCGGTGTACCTCGCTTTATGAAAGGCCAAGGTAAAGGTTGGATCACAGCTGAATACGGTATGTTGCCACGTTCTACTCATACGCGTAATAACCGCGAAGCTGCAAAAGGCAAGCAAGGCGGCCGCACAATGGAAATTCAACGCTTAATCGCGCGCGCGCTTCGTGCAGCGGTTGATTTAAAAGCGCTTGGCGAAAACACCATTACAATTGATTGTGATGTACTTCAGGCTGACGGTGGTACGCGTACGGCGTCTATCAGCGGTGCGTGTGTGGCATTGGTTGATGCACTGACTAACATGCGTGCAAAAGGCATGATCAACAATAACCCGCTTAAGTTTATGATCGCAGCAATTTCTGTTGGTGTTTACAAAGGCCAAGCGATTTCTGATCTTGAATACCTAGAAGATTCAGAAGCTGAAACTGATATGAATGTGATCATGACTGAAACAGGCAAGCTGATTGAAGTACAAGGCACAGCTGAGGGCGAACCGTTCTCATTTGAAGAATTAGATGAGCTGTTAGGTCTGGCGAAGCATTCAATTCGCGAAATCATCGATATTCAAAAACAAGCATTGGCATAATTTAAATAGGGTTAAGTTGACATGAAAGCATATCAAAAAGAGTTTATTGAATTTGCTCTAGAGAAGCAGGTATTAAAGTTTGGTGAGTTCACTTTAAAATCTGGCCGTACTAGCCCTTATTTCTTTAACGCGGGTCTGTTCAACACAGGTCGTGATTTGGCACGTTTAGGTCGTTTTTATGCAGCAGCACTAGAAGATGCAGGCATTGAATACGACTTACTATTTGGCCCTGCATACAAAGGTATTCCAATTGCAACAACGACAGCAGTTGCACTGGCTGATCACTACAACAAAGATGTACCGTATTGCTTCAACCGTAAAGAAGCAAAAACCCACGGTGAAGGCGGTAGCTTAGTAGGTTCTCCACTTGAAGGTCGTATCATGTTAGTTGATGACGTGATCACAGCGGGTACCGCAATTCGTGAATCAATGGAAATCATTGCTGCGGCAGGTGCTGATCTTTCAGGTGTTTTAATTGCCCTAGACCGTCAGGAAAAAGGTAAAGCGGAATTATCTGCAATTCAAGAAGTTGAGCGCGACTTTGGTACACAAGTGGTATCAATCGTGAAACTTGCTGACCTAATTACTTACCTAGAAGAGCAAGGCTCAATGGGCGAGCATTTAGAAGCAGTTAAGGCCTACCGAGACCAATACGGCGTAGCCTAATACTCGTCGTCTTTCGTATCGTACGGGTGTTGGCTTCACATATATCGCTGGGTCGCCAGCCCGGCCAATCACATAGGCAACCTATGCTCATGGGTCTCATATGTTTGCCGCCTACGTACAATAAGAAATACTTAGAGTTTGAACCTGTTCTATGTGCTGTTATAAATGCGTTTCTTTAAGAGAATAGGTACAAATATAAGATAGAAGATGCCAGTCTAAGACTGGCATTTTTTTTATTCATTTTGCCCACATTAAGTTTAAATAAAGTAATATGGCAAACCATATATTCTTCACCCAAGGTCTTGGTTTATGAGCAACAACAATAATAAACACATTCATATTTTAGGTATTTGCGGCACATTTATGGGCGGTATTGCGGCCATTGCTCAGTCTTTGGGTTATAAAGTGACAGGCTCAGATCAAAACGTTTATCCTCCCATGAGTACTCAGCTTGAAGAATTAGGTATTGAGCTCACTCAAGGTTACGATCCTAAACAGCTAGACCCTGCGCCTGATATGGTGGTGATTGGTAATGCTATGAGTCGTGGTAATGCATGTGTTGAGTATGTGTTAGAGCAAGGCTTAAATTACACCTCAGGTCCTGAGTGGCTGAAAAATCATTTACTGCGTGACAGCTGGGTATTGGCAGTGGCGGGCACACACGGTAAAACCACGACGGCGAGTATGTTGGCCTGGGTGTTAGAATACGCAGGTTTGCGCCCTGGCTTTTTAATCGGCGGCATAGTACAAAATTTTGGGGTGTCGGCTCGCGTGAGTGACACGCCGTTTTTTGTGATTGAAGCAGACGAATACGACACGGCCTTTTTTGATAAGCGCAGCAAGTTTGTACATTACCTGCCGCGTACGCTGATCATGAACAATCTAGAATTTGATCATGCCGATATCTTTGCTGATTTAAACGCCATTCAAACGCAGTTCCATCATCTTATTCGTACTTTACCGGGCAAAGGCAAAGCCATTTATCCGGCGGATGATGCGCCTATACAAGAGGTGGTTGAGCGCGGCTTTTGGAGTGAACAAGAAACTTTAAAAGGCGATTGGGACTATCACTTACTCTCAGCTGACGGCTCGCAATTTGAAGTGCTTTTACATGGTGAAGTACAAGGGGTTGTGACGTGGGATGCAATTGGGGAGCACAATGTGAAAAATGCCATGATGACCATTGCCGCAGCGCGACATGTGGGCATTCCAGTTGAGGTGTCCATCGATGCCTTAGCTGAGTTTATATCACCAAAACGCCGTATGGAGTTGATCGGTGAAGTAGCAGGTATTCGTATTTACGACGACTTTGCACATCACCCAACGGCAATTAAAACCACTTTGGCAGGCTTAAAAGCTAAAGTAGGCAGTGATGAGGTCGTTGCTATTTTAGAGCCTCGTTCTAACACCATGAAAATGGGCGTACACAAACAAACCTTGTTGGCGTCACTTGAACAAGCGAATAAAGCGTATTTATTCGAGCCTGAAGGGTTAGATTGGTCACTGAAGGCCCAAGCCCAAGAAGCAGGGCGAGAGTGCGATAGCACGATTGAGTCTATTATTGAGAAGGTGTGTGCAAACGCTCAAGCAGGTCAGCATATTCTTATCATGAGTAATGGTGGTTTTGCGGGTATCCATCAAAAATTATTGGCAGCGTTGCAGGCTAAATTTAGCTAGGTTGCCAACGTCGAGCTTAAAGGTTTAAAAATGAAACAGTATAAAGAGGCCATTACACTGGCTTTTAGTGGTGCATCGGGCGCACCTTATGGTCTTCGTCTACTCGAAGTGCTGGTGGCAATGAACTACCAAGTCTATGTACTTATTTCGAGCGCAGCGCGAGTGGTGCTTGATACCGAATCAAATATAAAGTTGTCGGGCAATGAGCAAAAATGCACTGAACAGTTAAGTGAGCTAGTAAAAGCTGGGCCTGAGCAAGTTAAAGTATTTGGCAAAGACAACTGGTTTAGCCCGGTGGCTTCTGGTTCAGCGGCACCGAAAAAAATGGTGGTTTGCCCATGTAGCGCAGGTTCTGTATCGGCTATTGCGGTGGGCGCATCAGATAACTTATTAGAACGTGCGGCTGATGTGGTGATCAAAGAACGTGGACAACTGATTTTAGTGCCGCGTGAAACGCCATTTAGCTCAATTCACTTAGAGAATATGCACAAACTGAGTCAGATGGGTGTGACCATCATGCCTGCGGCTCCGGGTTTTTATCATAAACCTGAATCGATCGACGACCTTGTCGACTTTATGGTGGCGCGAATTTTAGACCACTTACATATCGAACATACACTCACTAAACGTTGGGGTTATGGAGACCACAAATAACATGACCATCGCATTAAATATTCAAGGCTTACGCAAAGTCTATAAAAATGGCGTCGAAGCGGTAAAAGGCATCGACTTGCAAGTAGAGCAGGGCGATTTTTTTGCGCTGCTTGGCCCTAATGGTGCAGGTAAATCAACCACCATTGGCGTCATTTCGTCATTGGTAAATAAAACCGCAGGCACAGTTGAAGTCTTTGGTCATTCAATTGATACAAAGTTAGAAGATGCGAAACAAGAGCTAGGTTTAGTGCCGCAAGAGTTTAACTTTTCTCAGTTCGAAACACTCAACCAAATTTTAGTGAACCAAGCGGGTTACTATGGTGTGCCACGTAAACTTGCCCATGAGCGTGCCGAGAAATATTTAAAAAAGCTGGGTCTGTTCGATAAAAAAGACAAGCAAGCGCGTACGCTTTCGGGTGGTATGAAACGCCGCCTGATGATTGCGCGCGCATTAATGCACGAACCTAAGTTGCTTATTTTAGATGAGCCAACCGCAGGTGTAGACATTGAACTACGTCGCTCAATGTGGGATTTCTTACGTGAAATCAATGAGCAGGGTGTAACCATTATTCTGACAACTCACTACCTTGAAGAAGCGGAGTTACTGTGTAAAAACATCGCCATCATCGACCAAGGTACGATTGTTGAAAACACCACGATCAAAGCCTTACTTGCCAAGTTAGACAAAGAAACCTTTGTACTCGACTTACAGTCACCCGTGAAGCCCGTTACCTTAGAGGGTTATGAGTTCGTGATGACTGACGACCACACATTAGAGGTTGAGGTGGCCAAATCTCAAGGGTTAAACGAGGTGTTTTCACAGTTATCAGCGCAAGGTAATACCGTGCTGAGTATGCGAAATAAAGCCAACCGATTAGAAGAATTGTTTGTAAGTTTACTAGAGCAGGGGCGTGAAGCATGAGTTTAAGTCGTTATTCAGTCGCGTTAAAAAGTATTTGGATCAAAGAATGTATCCGCTTTTTGCGTATTTGGGTGCAAACCTTAGTGCCACCTGCGATCACTATGACCTTATATTTTGTGATCTTCGGTAGTTTAATCGGCTCGCGAATTGGCGAGATGGGCGGCTTTAGCTATATGGAATTTATTGTTCCTGGTCTGATCATGATGTCGGTGATCACCAACTCCTATTCGAATGTTGCATCGAGTTTCTATTCGACTAAATTCCAAAAGAGCATTGAAGAGCTGTTAGTGGCGCCCGTGCCAAATTACATTATTGTGCTTGGTTACATGGGCGGCGGTATGGCTCGTGGCATGCTAGTAGGTTTAATCGTCACAATTGTGTCTTTGTTTTTCGTTGATATTCAAATTCATAATGTGTTTGTGATCATTGCTACTGTGGTACTGACATCGGCAGTATTCGCCTTAGGTGGCCTCATCAACGCCGTTTATGCAAACAGCTTTGACGATATCAGTATTATTCCAACCTTTGTCCTGACGCCACTGACATACTTAGGTGGAGTATTCTACTCTATCACGCTGTTGCCTGAGTTCTGGCAAGGTGTGTCGCAGGTAAATCCGATCATTTATATGGTGAACGCATTTAGATTTGGCTTTTTAGGTGTGTCTGATGTCAGCATTTACACCTCATTTGCGGTATTATTAGTGCTAATTACTGGTTTATTTATTACGGCACTGACATTAATTCGCCGTGGGATAGGGTTACGTCACTGATGAGTGAAGCAAATTCGAGAAGCATTGTTTCAAACCAACCAGGGCTGCATGAAAAGCTCGATGAAATAGTACAAAAGCACCTAGCGGCAGAGTTTAAAAAGCCCATTGCCGAACATACGCAACAAGCGTTTGATGAGGTCAATGAAAAGGTTCAGGCTTTTAACGGACCTTTGATTTTGGACTCATGCTGCGGAGTAGGTGAAAGCACCGCCAACTTAGCTAAGCTGCACCCAGATGCCTTGGTGATTGGTATCGATAAGTCGTCGCACCGCTTAGATAAGCATGATGTGGAATATAAGCAAACTGAATCAGGGCACTATATTTTAGTTCAGGCTGATTTAAACGATTTTTGGCGCCTTGCGCTAGAAGCTGGTTGGCAGCCAACGCATCATTATTTGTTATATCCAAACCCTTGGCCTAAAGCCAAGCATATTGGTAGACGTTGGCACGGTGCCCCCGTCTTCCCATTTATTGTGAAGTTAGGCGGTATTTTAGAAGTGCGCTCTAATTGGGATATTTACGTTAAAGAGTTTGCACGAGCGCTAGAATTAGCAGGCCACCCAGCTGCGGTTGAAGCATACGAGAGTGACACTGCCATCACGCCGTTTGAGCGAAAATACTGGGCGAGCGGGCAATCTAGTACACGTTTGAAACTAGATTTATCTCGCTAAAGCCTGTTTTCAAACTCATTAAAAAAGGGCTATTTGGCCCTTTTTTAGATTGGGTTATACATGCCTATGCACTTGCCTGATACGTTGCATGCTCTTCGGGGCATTTGATATGTGGCGTGGCCTTGCCAATATAACTCCCTTGTAAATAAGTAACGCCCGCGGCACAAAGAAGTTCGTACTGTAACTCAGTTTCTACATTACCAACGATTAAGTGCATTTCCCTGTCGCGACATAAGCGGGCTAAATGCTCAATAAAAGACAATACTTGCTCATCATTTTCTAGATGGTTAGATATACCATCGTCGAGTTTAATGGCATCAATACTTAGTTTCATCACTCGACTCACTGTAAGCAAACCACTGCTCACTGAGTTGACCAAAATCTTCACACCCTTACTCTTTAATATATTAATTGCAACGGCCATAGCATTGAAGTTATCGAGTATGTCTTGCTCATCAAGTTCAAAGGTGATTAAGCTTGGTTGCGGGTACCGACGTAGTTCTTGAGAGATAAAGTCGATTAATTGTGGGTCAGAGGCATCTTGATAGCTCAGACCGATTGACCAAGCAGTGCGTGATTTTCTAAATCGGGTTACACATTGAGAAAAGATATGTCTGGTAAGTTGTCCTTCCATACGTGACTGTTTAACCACTTCAGAAAAAGCGTTATCGGTAATAATGCCACCTTGCTCATCGAGTACTCTAGCATTACATAAATACTGGCATATATTGTCATGGTTTGGGGCGCAGCGCGGAGTAAAGTAAACAACTACGCGATTTTGAGAAAAGGCGTCATTAAGCGTTTTAGCCATCGCTAGGCGAGCATGCTGTAACTGCTTTGCTTCATGCTTATCAATGCTGTAAATACAGACCAATTCTTTTTGTTGCACGGCTTGGCGGCATGCAACATAGGCATTTTCTAGGAGAAGAGATTTATTGCCTTCTGCTATACCAGCATTTAGCTGAACATATAGATGAGGCCTATTTAAAACTGGTGAGCTGGCAGGGAATTGTTGTACTAAGTTACTTAAAAAGTGCTCCCCTCGTTCACTATCACAAAATAGCACTAATTTTGATGTTGCAAGTCGATAAACATACACAGAGTTAGATTGCGACGCAAAGTATCCCATCACTTTACTCATTACCTGATCGCCAACATTGGCACCATAAAAACTGACGATATTTTCAAGCTCATGTATTTCAACAATTGCGAGACTTAAATGTTCGTTTTTATGTTGATTAATATCATGCTCTAACGCAATGCGATTCCCAAACCCTGTTCGAGGATCTGTAGTGAGTGACTTTCGATATAAGATAAAATAAAAACAGGCGACCAGTACGGCAATGAAGAAGAAAAAGCTACCACTTAAAATTGCGCGGGTGACACTGGCATTTAGCTGGGCTTGTACTGAGTCCATAGTTATATCAGCACCAACTAGATAAGTTTTACCTGTATTACTTATATAAGGTACGAAAATAGTTTTAAAACGCCCCCATTGATCTTCTGAAATTTCAAACACGGGTTCAGTTGAGCGAAAAGCGCTTTTATTTATTACTGTTGCTTCAGGGTAAGGGTCTAAAAAGCGCGTAAGCATATCCGTTTGCACATCTTCTTTTGTATAACTTGAGGAAGTAAAGAGTACAAAAGGTTGTTCATATACCATGCTATAGACGTACTCAACATTGAGCGTATCAGCTAGAAGTGAAAGCTGTTTACTTAAACGTTTATACTGCTCTGGCTGAATTGTTGCTAAATCATCATGGTATTGTTCACCAAGCAACAATTGAGCACTTTTTGCTGCATGTAATAGCCGCTCATCAATGTCGCTAACGATTGCTGTGCGCGTTGTTTCGTAGGTGTAATACACGTAACCTACTAGGCACGTTAAAAATATAAAAAAGCCTGCAAAAAGAAGATTTGCTGGCGAGGTCCTTCTGATCATTGTCAGTCCTTATTCTAAAAAGCAAAAACTGCCTTTAAGAGTGATCATCATTTTCCCAAATAGTAGGCAAATATATCTCTTAAGTCCACTTCAAGATTGCCGAGTATACAAAGCAAGTTTAAGTTTTATAGGCGCAAAACGAGACTTTAATGAAAACTTAAAGTACAGTTAGCGGTTTAGTCATATAAGAATTATAAGGCCAGTGAAGATATTTCTATTGTTCATTGGTTTGTTTAACTAGGTAGAAACATGGGTCCTAAGCGTTGTGCTGTAGCTTCTGATGAAACTTTAATGCGTATATTTACGGTGCCGGAAGCGCCAGATTCAACTTTAAGTAAGATTGAACTGGAAATCTCCAATAATTTGGTGGGCTTTTTAAACGAGAATATTGCTGCAATTGAAAAACCTTTGCACGAAGTGGAAAAAGATTTTCAGTCGGCTGCTATTCCAGAACAGCCCATGTTTGTGTCTGATTATGCCCAAGATATAATGGAGCAGCTTGTCGCGCATTCGGTGCATACAGCTTCACCTAGCTTCATTGGTCATATGACATCTGCTTTGCCACATTTTGTTTTACCTTTGTCAAAATTAATGGTGGGGTTAAACCAAAATTTAGTAAAAATCGAAACCTCCAAAGCATTTACGCCACTAGAACGCCAAGTATTAGGGATGATGCACCATCTTGCTTATGGTGCTGATGAATCTTTTTATGGCAAATGGATGCACAGTGCAAAAACGTCGTTAGGTGCGTTTTGCTCGGGCGGAACAGTTGCCAATATCACAGCACTTTGGATTGCTCGAAATCGTCTGTTACAACCGCAAGGTGATTTTAAAGGCATTAATAGTCAAGGTCTGGTCGCTGCCATGATGCACTATGGCTATAAAGGTTTGGCGGTGTTAGTGTCTGAGCGAGGACATTACTCTCTGGGCAAAGCGGCAGATGTACTAGGTATTGGCCGCGATAACTTTATTGCTATAAAAACCAGCGATGATAACAAAGTTGATGTTCAGGCTATGCGTGAGAAAGCGTTAGAGCTTGAGGCACAAGGCATAAAGGTCATGGCGTTAGTGGGGGTTGCTGGCACAACCGAGACAGGTAATATTGACCCCCTTAGTGATATGGCCGACTTAGCTCAAGAGTTAAACTGTCACTTTCATGTTGATGCGGCTTGGGGTGGAGCGACTTTGTTATCGGCGAATGCCCGCCCGTTGTTAGCTGGTATTGAGCGTGCAGATTCAATCACCATTGACGCGCATAAACAAATGTATGTGCCAATGGGCGCCGGTATGGTGCTATTTAAAGACCCGCATGCTACTGATGCGATTGAGCATCACGCCGAATATATTCTTCGTAAAGGCTCTAAAGACTTGGGGAGTCATACGCTTGAGGGAAGCCGTCCAGGCATGGCGATGCTTGTACATGCATGCTTACGTGTGATTGGTCGTCAAGGCTATGAAATGCTTATCGATAAGGGCATTGCAAAGGCGAAATATTTTGCAGAGCTTATCAAACAAGAGGAAGATTTTGAGTTAGTGTCAGAACCTGAGTTATGTTTGTTAACTTACCGTTATGTACCGAAGGCAATTAAGCAGGCAATCGCCAATGCGAATGAAGACGAGAAAATCGACATTTATGCTGCATTAAACCGATTCACGGCAAGCATGCAAAAGCGTCAGCGTGAAGCTGGGCGTTCATTTGTCTCTCGTACTCGTTTAACGCCTGTACAATATGATAATCAGCCTACGGTTGTTTTCAGAGTTGTGTTAGCTAATCCATTAACCTCTGAAGCTATGCTTAAAGAGATTCTAGACGAGCAAAAGCAATTAGCGAAAACAGATCCTATCTTCAAAAAGTATTTAGCTAAGTATATTTAACTTTATATAACTAAACGCTATTTATAAATTAAAGCCAACTGAATAAGTTGGCTTTTTTATACCAATCCTCTTAATTAAGTGAGCTATTTTAAGGCAAGGAAAGCTTGTCGATAAGAAGGCAAAGATCTTGTAATTTAGTTATTCTAAATAAGGGGTTTTTAACGCAGTTAGCGATAGCTTTAGTCCATATGTATTATTGAAGATTGGTATTTTGCTGTTCAAATAGTATGCTTAGTTTAAGCGATTTTTAACCTACTTCTGAACATGCAGTATTTAAAAACAATCATTTATGTCGACTCAGTTGAAGAGGCGTTAGATTTTTACTATCAAGCTTTTGGTTTTGCGACTACGGCACTGACAGAAACGGCTGATTATGGTGAGTTAGATACCGGTATGGTGACACTTGGCTTTGCCTCACACCCTTTGGCGCAAGCACAGTTTAAGCAAAGTTATATTCGTAGCCATCCAAAGCAACCCGCACTGGGGTTTGAATTGTGTATCGAGTGTGAAAATGTCGTTGAGAGTTATGATAAGGCGGTTTCAGCGGGCGCAGAGCCGCTTATGCCGCCTAGCCACAAAGGCGAGCACACACAAGCTTATGTGCGTGCTATTGAAGGTACATTGATTGCATTAATCACACAAAGCGCGCGCTAAGCCAGTAGGCTCAATTTCCACACACACGTTTTCATCGTTCCAGTTTAGGCCAAATAATGCTTGGTCTTCGTTTAAGTCTTCAACCCACTCGTCTAATAATTCGTCTAGGTCGATAGCCATTGGCGAGTATGCTTGCCACTCGTCTTTACATTGTGCTTTTGCTTTTTCTTCACTGTCCCATAACAAAAGGACATCTGCATTTTCAAACTGGTTTGATTCGCAAACAACGACGCCACCATCTTCTGCGCCTAAAGCCCAAACTTGCGCACCAAGGCGGGCTTGCTCAACAAATGTGACTAATTCTGATTCAATTTCGATTTCGCTCATCATCTTATCCTGTTTAAGCTATCAAGAGTGTCGAGGATCAGTTTGTGCTACACCCGGCAAGTCTTCTTGTACTTGATGAAATGCCACCAAGGCTGCAAAGTCTTGCAAATTATAGAGATCACGAAACAAGATCCAATCTAGCAGGCAGTATAAACTGATCTTGAGGTAACTGCTTTCTAAAAACGCTTCTTTCATACATTGTTCATTTAAATAGGCTAAAAGTGCAGCAATGCGTTCATATTGCAGGTTAAAAAATAACTTATCATCGGCAGTATCAAAGCCTGAGCGGTGGCAAAGTAGTAACTCAATTAGTGAGTCATTACAGGCATCTATTTGTACCAACTGATTAGCTTGCCACCAAGACATTTCTGGTAACTGCTGTTGCTCAGTCAAATAACGCATAATTAACCCCGAGTCTGCAATATTTAAGTCACCGTCAGTCAAGAATGGAATTTTCCGAGTTGGATTGTGCTCAACCATAGTTTCTCGATCTGTTTGTGCAAATATATCTAAACATGTGTAAGGCAGATCAAATTGGTGAAAATGAGCAAACATACGAATACGGCGAGCGTAGGGGGAGGTATCAGAACCATATAAGCGCATAAACCGGCTCCTATCTTTTATGTTATTTGAAAATTAAATGGGTATAAAAAAAGCCGCTGGAGCGGCTTTCGAATAAATATTTGATTATTCTGTTCGACTTGTCACTTCTAATAAGTGATAACCAAATTGAGTTTGAACAGGGCCTTGTACTTCGTTAACTGGCGCCGAAAAAACCACCTTGTCGAACTCAGGTACCATCATACCTGGGCCAAATTCGCCGAGCTCACCACCATCTTGACCAGAAGGACAGCTTGAGTGTTTCTTTGCAAGTTCTGCGAAGTCTGCACCTTGCTCTATTTCCGATTTTAATTCTAGGCAAAGCGCTTCGCTTTCAACTAAAATATGTCTTGCACTTGCAACTGTCATACATTCTCCATAATTCTGATTCTGAGCAATATTTACTCATAGTTTATTCTAGTATAGATAGAATTTTTTCTCATGCAACGGTTATAGTGAATTTTCAATCGCTTGAGTTAAATTCGCAGAAAGCGGCTTAGTGCGGCTATTGAAGCGTTGTACTGTTTTTCTGTCTGCTGAAACAAGGTATTTGTAAAAGTTCCACTTTGGTGAACTAGTCTCTGCATTTAGATGTTTAAAAATTGGGTTTGCATCGTCACCGCGCACTGCTGATGTTGACAGCATTGTGAATGTTACACCGTAGTTGACGTAACAAACTTCGGCAGTGTCAGCTTCATCGTTCTCTTCTTGAAAGAAGTCGTCGCTTGGAAAACCAATAACTACTAGGCCCTTGTCTTTATATTTATTGTGAAGCGCTTCAAGTTCTTCAAACTGACCTGTAAAACCACAATTACTTGCCGTATTCACAATTAGAAGTGGTTTATCTTTAAATTCGCAGAAGTTCACTGATTCATCAGAGTGTAGTTTGCGCATTGTGACATTCGTGAAGTCATCGCAGGTATTTGCCTGCACTGGCGTTGTTAGCAGCGCATAGCACAAAATCATTAAACTTAATAAATACTTACACATATGTTTTCCCATTTTTTATTTGACTAGTTTAAGATACGAATTCTTCGTTTACCACGATCATTGTAGAGTAAAAGTAATGAATATTCGCTATGCAAAAGCATCAGATTTAGAGGCGATAGTTGCCATTTACAACGAAACCATTGCCAGCCGTATGGTGACTGCTGACACCGTGCCTGTGACTGTTGAGTCTCGGATAGCTTGGTTTGAAAGTCATAACACGCATTCGCCTATTTTTGTCTGTTGCGAGGGAGAGCATGTGCAGGGATGGTTAAGTTATAAAGACTTTTATGGGCGACCTGCATATCAAGGTTGTAAAGAAATCAGTATTTACATTACTCACAAAGCACGTGGCCAAGGGTTGGGTAAGAAATTACTTGAATTTGCCGAAGAGCATGGTCGAGAAATAGGTCTAAAAGTATTACTTGGTTTTGTATTTTCACATAACACCCCAAGTATTAAGCTATTTAAACAGCATAGCTACGCCGTATGGGGGGAGTTTCCTCAAGTGGCGGAAATGGACGATCAGACATATAGTTTGACTATTCTAGGGAAGCACCTTTGATCGTTCAAAAACGATCATTAAGTTGCTCATGTGTGGGTTTATCCTGTCAGCGGACATTTGTTTGGCAAGGAAATAGAATTTAAGAATAAGCTATGTCTAATAAAATTCTGATAATTGATAGCAACAGTGTACTGGCTATGCGACTAAAGGTGCTGTTTGAGTTACTCGGCGGTGAAGTAGAGCACATTCATTATCGAATGTTGAATGAGGCCTTTGATTATGATCAATATGGTGTCGTTGCAATTGCGCATGGTATTCCGAGTGAATATTTAGACAGTCTATCTGTTTTACGTGCACACCCTAAATTAATATTACTCGCACCTAAGCCAGACAATACAGAGCACTTACAGGTTTTTAGTCAATTTAACCGCGCTTTACCCAATGGTATTGTGATTTATCCATTCTTCGCCAATAAAGAAATTACTAACTTATTAGAGCGAGTTTTAGAGATTGGAATTGATTCACGATTGGTGTTACCAAAAGTGTTGTTAGTTGATCATTATCACGAGCGGCTTGAATCTCTGGCTACCAGCCTACGCGGTGCTCAGCTTCAAGTGTTAACAGCACTTGGTAAAGATGAAGCGTTAGAGCTAGCTAAAAATAATGATGTGGATTTATTAATCAGTGATTTTAATTTAGAGCAAGGCACGGGGCTTGAAGTCTTTAATGCACTTAAAATGGTTTCTCCACATTGTCGATGTTTATTGTTTACCTCTCGTGCTAATCAAGTAGATATGATGGAAGCCATTCGTCAAGGCGTTGAAGATGTTTTAATAAAGCCTTTTGATGAAAGTGAACTACTGCAATCTCTACACAAGTTATGGCAAACCGAACTATTAAAACGTCACAACCAAGAGCTTGTTGAGCGATTGCAAGATACTGTTGATGCATTAATTGAAAGAGATAGTTTACTGCGGGTCATCTATAAACACACGCCTGATCCTATTATATTGTTCTCTCGAAATGGCAAAATTATTGAAGCGAATGATGCTTGTGGCGAATTATTAAAACTTTCTCCTGAAGAGCTACCTGAGCATTCAATTTTTGAATTATTTGATAAAGAAACCTCATCGGGTCTGAAAACGGCTATCCAAGGTGTTGGTGCTCATCGACATTTTAACTTTGAACTATTACTGCCAAGAGAAAATGGTTCAGTGCCTCTCATGGGCACTTTCACCGAAATAGATCATCATGGTGAAATGGCATTTGCAGTGATATTAAAAAATGTGACGCAGCTTAAGAAAAAGCAACAACTGCTAGAAGAGGCGAAAGAAGTATTAGAAGTTGAAGTACAGGCACGAACTGCGCAGTTACAAAAAGCAAAAGATGATGCTGAAGCGGCTAACCAAAGTAAATCTGAGTTTTTAGCCAATATGTCCCATGAGCTGCGTACTCCCATGCATTCTATTTTAAGTTTTGCTCGCTTTGGGTTAGACAAACTTGGCGCTGGCGAAACACCAATTGATAAACTGAAAAAGTACTTATCTCGAATAGAAACCAGTGGTGAGCGTCTGCTTTTATTGTTGAATAATTTGTTAGACCTTTCAAAGCTTGATGCGGGTCATTTCCCGTTTAATCCAAGTAACCATGATTTAATGGCGATCATCAAAACGGGTATTGAAGATGTCGCAGGCTCAGCAATGGAAAAGGGCATACAAATTCGCGTTAATTCACCCGTTGATCGGTTACCACTGTTTTGCGACCAAGAGCAGCTTAATCAGGTAATACGAAACTTGTTAGGTAATGCGCTTAAATTCAGTCCCAAAGACAGTGAAGTTGGCGTTGCAATTACATTAGACGAAGAAAAGGTTCATATTTCGATTAGTGACCGTGGGGTTGGTATTCCTGAAGATGAACTAGAACAGGTATTTTCTAAGTTTGTACAGAGCAGTAAAACTAACAGTGGCGCTGGTGGTACAGGTCTTGGTTTGGCCATTTGTAAGGAGTTTATACTACTACATAAGGGTTATATTTGTGCCGAAAACAACAATAATGGCGGTGCTACCGTGATGATTGAGTTACCATTAAAGAAACAAAACGAATTAATGGTTTAGCAAACTTGCAAAACCAAGACTATAACTATTCTACAGGTATCAAGAAAAGGAATAGCTCATGGCATTACAAAGAATTTTAGCCGTTGATGACGAACCGTTTAATTTAGAGATCATAGAAGAAATCCTAGAAGATTTAGACTTACAACTTGTGACTGCAGAGAGTGGTCCAGAGTGTTTGGAAGTATTAGAGTCGTTTTCTCCACAAGTCGTCTTGCTCGACGTAAGTATGCCGGGTATGGATGGCTATGAAGTGTGTCGTCAAATTAAGGCAAACCCTGCAACTAAAGACATTGTAGTTATGTTTGTATCTGCTCGAGGCTCTGTTGAAGAGCGTATGGAAGGATATTCCGTGGGGGCAGAAGACTACATTGTGAAGCCTTTTGCACATGGTGAACTAAAAAGTAAGCTAAGTAATTTAGGCCAGATATTACTTGAAAAAGAAAGTCTCGAACAACAAGTTGAAGATGCTACGAGTACTGCCTTTAGCGCCATGGCGACAAGCAGTGAAATGGGGCAAATTGTTAATTATATTGAGCAAATAGGCCAAATTGATCATGTAACAGAATTGGCGCAAGCATTAATAAGTTGTTTATCGAGCTTTGGTCTAAATTGTAATATGGAATTAAGGATTGACGACGATAGGCAGCATTTTGCGTCATCAGGTTTGTGTTCTCCGATTGTGCTTGAGCTCTTTGAGATACTTAAGTCAAAAGGCCGACTACATGAGTTTCAAAATCGCATACTTGTAAATTATGAAAACCTCAGCTTATTGATCTTAAATATGCCAGAAAATGATGAAGAAAAGCATGGTCGTATTCGTGATCATATTTGCTTCATTGTGAGTGTGACTGAGCAGCAACTTTTGTCAATTTTGACTCGCAGAGAGTTACAGGAACAGCAGCAAAACCTTTCAGAGGTTATTTCTATGGTGCACAGCAAGTTCACTGGACTCATGTCGCTGCTTGACGATAACCGTAAACACAACGAAGAGGTGTTTCGTTCATTACAGGAGCAGTTTGAAAGCCGTATTCCAACCATGGGGTTAGATGAAGACCAGGAGGTGTTTATCTTTACCAATGTAGATCAGGCGATTCAAAACTCAGTGGCACGTGAAGAGTCAATCACTAAGGTTCGAACCGCTTTTGCTGAAATTGAAGCCGATCTATCGTTAATAAATAAGAAGTAGTGGCAACTACTATTTGTTATACCAATCCTCAAAATGATTGAGTATTATTGAGGATTGGTATTAAGCATCGCGTGGAAGTCCCTTTTCTATAATGCGGATCAAGCGCAATTGCTTTCTATCTTCATCACACTGTTTTTGCCTTTGTTGCTCTAAAGCCCATTCAATATGCTCTTTGACCAAGTCACTACTTTGATGAAAGGCACTTTCTAATGCGTCCACTATGGTTTGATTAAATGGTGCATTTCCTAACCCAACAGCTAGGTTCCTTTGCCAGCGTTCGAAACCAATCCGACGAATGGGACTACCTTCAGTATTTTTTAGAAATGTATCTTCTGTCCAACTAAATAGCGTCAGTAATTCTTGATCTTTGAGGTTCTTTCGAGGTGCAAAATCATCCTCTTGGGTGAGTTGTCCAAAACGATTCCATGGGCAAACAAGTTGGCAATCATCGCACCCATATACGCGATTACCAAGTAGAGGACGATATTGTTCTGGGATGGGGCCCTGCAACTCGATGGTTAAATACGAAATACACTTTCTAGCGTCAACAACATAGGGTTCAACGATGGCGCCAGTAGGACACAGTGTTAAACAGGCGGTGCATTTTCCACAGCCTTCCTCTTTATTTGATTCATCAATAGGAAGTGGTAAGTCGACAAATAACTCCCCTAAAAAAAACCATGACCCAGCTTGTTTATTGATTAATAAGCTATTCTTACCACGCCACCCAAGGCCTGCTTTTTCTGCGAGTTGGCGTTCTAATACTGGCGCTGAATCAACAAAAGGGCGAAAGCCAAATTGTCCAACTTCTTGCTCAATTTTTTGGCCAAGCTTTTTTAATTTGTTTCGGATCACTTTATGATAATCACGACCCAACGCATAGCGGCTAATATAGGCAGTTTCTTTGTTTCCAAGCGCCTTGGCAAAACTCGCTTCAGGCGGTAAATAGTTCATTTTTACACTGATTATCCGCTGAGTACCCGGGACAAGTTCCGCAGGTCTTGCTCGTTTCATGCCATGGGCGGCCATATAACTCATCTCACCATGATATCCATTATCTAACCAGCGTTGTAGTTGGGCTTCATGCTCACTCAGATCAATGTCAGTGATCCCAACTTCGGCAAAGCCAAATTCTTTACCCCATTGCTTAATTTTTGCAGCAAGTTCAATATAATCAATCTTAGTGGCAGTCACGGAATCATAATCTTGGAAGCTAAATACACCGCTAATTTACCACAATACGCGTATCTCGCCCAACAAGTACAAGCGTATGAGGCACAGGCAGCTCAAAAAATGGGTCTATCGTTATGGCAATTAATGCAACGAGCAGGTGAGGCGCTATTTTGCTTGTTCGACGCTGAGTTTGTCGACGCTGAGAGAATTTTGATCTTAGCGGGAAAAGGAAATAACGCAGGAGATGCTTACTTGCTGGCCGCGCATTTACAACAAACGGGCCGACAGGTGGTGGTTTATAGCGTATTTCCTCCCACTTTATTAGAAGGAAATGCGCTTAAAGCCTATCAGCATGCAAAATTGTGCGAAGTTGAGTTTAGTGCAGGTTGGCCTCAGCAGCAAAAGTTTGATGTGATAGTTGATGGTATATTTGGCACAGGGTTTAAAGGTGACTTAAGCGCTCCGCTTATCTCTATATTTAATCAATGTGAAAAAAGCACTGCAATTAAAGTAAGTATCGATGTACCAAGTGGAGTTAATGCAAATTCTTCAGAGGTCGCAATTGGTGCTTTTAGGGCTGATGTCACATTGACTTTTATCGCTTTAAAGCAGGGCTTATTAACGGGTAAAGCAACGGCGTATTGCGGTCGGCTCTACTTAGCTGAGTTGGGAGTTGCAGAGGCTTTCAGTGAGCTTGTCCAACCATCTGCAACTTATCTTAATCAACAAACGCATCTTGCAAATAACCCTGTGAGAACCATTGATACCTACAAAAACCAATGTGGTCACGTGTTATTGATTGGTGGTGGTAAAGGGATGGCTGGTGCCATAAGGCTGGCAGCCGAGGCCTGTTTACGTTCTGGCGCAGGGCTTGTCAGTGTTGCAACGCATCCAGATAATGTTGCTATGGTTTTGCAAGGGCGATATGAGCTTATGGTGCATGGTGTTGAAAATAACACTGATTTATTGGCACTTATGAATAAAGCTGATGTCTTAGTCTTGGGGCCGGGGTTAGGTCAATCTAGCTGGGCTGAAGCGTTGTTTGATACAGCTTTACAATTTAGTGGTGAAATAGTCGTAGATGCCGATGGCTTAAACTTACTGGCAAAACGGCCAAAAAAATTACCAAAGTGTGTGCTAACGCCACATGAAGGGGAGGCAAGGCGATTGTTAGATACGCATTGCAATATGTCTGCTCGCTTTGAAGTAGTGAAGTTACTCCATGAGAAATATATGGCTACTGCTGTATTAAAGGGGCCGGGTAGTTTGATATATGATGGCAACTGCACAGCGATTAACCGCTCAGGCACTGCAGCGATGGCAAGCGCTGGGATGGGAGACGTTTTATCTGGTATGATTGCTGCTTTAATTGCACAAGGTTTAGCTCCAAGTATTGCTGCGCAGTTGGCTGTGTATATTCATGGGTTAGCAGCGCAGATAGCCGCTAAAGATGGCGCAAAGGGGTTATTAGCCAGTGATTTATTCGTTTATATTCGACGTTTATTAGGATAAACATGCTTAACACGTTTACTTTATTGTTAGAGAATGAAGCTGCTACTGTGACTATGGGAAGAAGGCTTGCTCAAGTTGTTCAACAGGGCGCTGTGATTTTTTTGCATGGTGATCTTGGAGCAGGAAAAACCACCCTTACACGCGGTATTGTGCAAGGTTTAGGTCATACAGGTAAGGTTAAGAGCCCCACTTATACCTTAGTTGAACCATACGAATTAACACATTGCGCTGTGTATCATTTCGATTTATATCGTCTGGGCGACCCAGAAGAGTTAGAGTATATGGGCATTCGGGATTACTTTGCACTATCAGCGATTTGTGTGATTGAGTGGCCCGAAAAAGGGCAAGGTTTTATCCCAACTCCAGATTTAAACATTACTATGCAGTACCAAGGTGAGCAAAGGCAGATCAGTATAGAAGCTGAATCTGAGCGAGGTATTGCGTTATTAAAAACACTACAAAACGATGAACAATCTAAGAATAATTAAAATAATACAGTTCAGTCTTATCTTTTGCCTATTATTGAGCGTATCAGTATGGGCAAAAAATAGTATAGAAGGGGTTCGGGTCTGGCCTTCGCCAGAAAGTACCCGCGTAGTACTAGATATGTCTGCCAAACCTGAATTTAGCTATTTTATGCTAAAGAACCCACTTCGTTTAGTGGTTGACCTAGAAAACACAAAAAAACATAACAAACTGCCTGCGATCCCCAAAGAGCATCGTGTGATGTCTAAACTGCGTTACAGCAAACCCAAAAACGCCAAAAGTACGCGTTTGGTATTTGACTTAACGCGTACTGCTCGGCCTGTCATTTTTGCATTGGCACCTACTGGGCCTTATAAAAATCGTTTAGTTATAGATTTATATGGCAAGCAAAAGAGTTTAGAAGCGAACGATACGAAGAAAAAACGAGAACGCGTGACTGATCGAGATATTATTGTTGCGATTGATGCCGGTCACGGTGGCGAAGACCCAGGTTCAATTGGTCCTTCTGGCACCTATGAAAAAAATATAACGTTACCAATAGCCAAAAGGCTGGCGAGAATGATAGACGCAGAGCCAGGTATGCAAGCAAGGCTCACTCGTACTGGAGACTACTTTCTCAAGCTGAATACACGTACTTCAAAAGCCAGACAAAAGCGTGCTGATTTTTTTGTGTCTATTCATGCAGACGCATTTACTAGACCAGAGCCCAACGGCACTTCGGTTTGGGTATTGTCGCTCCGACGCGCGCAGTCAGAAACTGGTAAATGGCTAGAAGATAGAGAAAAGCACTCTCAATTATTAGGTGGGGCAGCTGATCTAATTAAAGATACAGCGAACGAACGCTATCTTGCGAAAGCGCTCTTAGATATGTCGATGGACCACTCGATGAAAACCGGCTTTACCGTGGCTGAAGAAGTCGTGAAAGAGCTAAAAAAAGTATCAAAATTACATAAAAAGACACCGCAATCAGCTAATTTTGGTGTGTTAAAGTCACCAGACATACCATCTATCTTGGTAGAAACTGGGTTTATCTCGAATCCAAAAGAAGAAAAAATGTTAAAAACGGCACGTCACCAAGAGCGATTGGCTCGAGCTGTTTTCAAAGCTATCCGTACTCATTATCAAAAGAACCCGCCAGATGACTCGCTATTTGCACGCTTGAAAGAAAATAAGCCTATGCAACATAAAGTAAAGCGAGGCGAGTCGTTAAGCTTGTTAGCACAGCGTTATGGCACCACGGTATCGGCGCTGAAAAAGGCCAATAAACTCAGTAAGAATACCTTGTATATTGGTCAGGTATTGAAGATCCCTAAAGTGTAGAGTTGCATGAGCATTGAAATTTTACCTGCCCGTTTAGCAAACCAAATTGCCGCGGGTGAAGTGGTTGAAAGGCCAGCTTCTGTTGTAAAAGAGTTAGTCGAAAATAGCATTGATGCTGGGGCAAATCGCATCACTATCGATATTGAACGCGGTGGACATAAGCTGATCCGCATTCGTGATAATGGTCACGGTATTGCAAAAGATGAACTCACATTGGCGCTCTCTCGCCATGCGACCAGTAAATTGAAAAGTTTAGATGATCTTGAATGCATCTCATCTCTAGGGTTTCGTGGTGAAGCCTTAGCATCTATAAGCTCAGTGTCTCGTCTAACGCTAAGTTCAAAGCCTGCCGCGCAAGAAACTGCTTGGCAAGCATTTGCAGAGGGAAGAGACATGGCTGTGCAGGTACAGCCAACCGCTCACCCCAATGGCACCACGATTGAAGTTAAAGATCTATTCTTTAACACCCCTGCTCGACGTAAATTTTTGCGCACTGAAAAAACAGAATTCAGTCATATTGATGAGTTGGTGAAGCGCATTGCGTTAAGTCGTTTTGATGTGGCAATTACTTTGACTCACAATAAAAAGGTGGTTCGCCAATACCGCGCTCGAACGCCAGAGCAGGGAACCGACAGAGTCGCGCAAGTGGCAGGAAAGACATTCGCAACTGACGCAGCATATATCGAATCCGGTGCTGAAGGGCTAAAGCTATATGGATGGGTATTGCCATGTGGAGATAGTGGCAATTCACAGTACACTTATGTGAATGGCCGAATGATGCGAGATAAACTCATTTTGCATGCAATACGCCAAGCATTTGAAGAGCAGATGGGGCAAATTGAATTGCCAGGCTTTGTAATTTATCTCGAATTGGACCCAAGACAAGTGGATGTTAATGTGCATCCAGCCAAGCATGAAGTGCGCTTTCACCAAGCGCGTTTAGTTCACGATTTTATTGTGCAAGCTGTGAAACAAGCTGTATTTATGCCTGAGCAAAGTGCTTTGAGTACAGATGTACATTCAGATTATGTCGAAGATGCGCAGCAGCAAAACTATCGCTCTGAACTTATACCGTCCTCAGAACCACTCGTTTCAGTGCCCTCAGGGTTTGATTTTACGCCCAAACCGAGTCAATTCTCATCAAGTTCTGGTCATAGTAGCAGGATGACTTCAGGCACATACTCAGGTGCGCGTTCAAAGGAAAATCAGCGTGCTACTGAGCAAACACAACATCAATATAATGCCAATGAGTTCTACCAAGCACTGACACCGCAAAATCAAGTATCGGTTGAGACTTCTTCACTCGAAAGTACTACACCAAATGCTGTGCGTGCAGAAGTCGATATTATGCCTTTGTCAGAGGGGATGTTGTTTGTTAAAAAGCGAAATCATATTCTGTTAAGCCATTATAAGTATGCTTTATTACCTTTATGGCTAGCTGATATTGAGCAAGATGCGGCATTGACTGGTAAGTCTTTACTGTTACCTGTTCGAGTAAATTTAGACTCGGTAAATAAGCAAGCGCTTGAGAAGAACCAATCTTGGCTAACTTTACTTGGGTTTGATATTCAGTTTTTTGAAAAATATATTATGGTCAAAAAGTTACCTCTCAATATATATAGCATTGATGTGGCTGAGCTAATCAATCGCACGTTAGAATGTTGTGCAAATGAGTTTAGTGATATTCAGGATTGGCTGGAATGGTTATATGAGCAGACTCCAACAAGTTATTTTGTTAGTGACAGCTTTACTAATTTACAAATAAAAATACAAAACAATACACAATGCCTTTCAGCAATAGAGAGAAAAGCAGTTAAACTAGACAGTAGTATGTTTAAAACAATTTTAGAGCAAGGCGCACAGTGAGTAAGTTACCTGTCATTACCCTAATGGGGCCAACAGCTGCTGGTAAAACAGCACTGGCAATTGAGTTATGTCAGCATTTAGACACAGAAATTATCAGTGTCGATTCTGCGCTGGTGTATAAAGGGATGGATATTGGTACTGCAAAGCCAAATGCGGAAGAGTTAGCCCAAGCACCACATAAACTAATTGATCTGATTGATCCTAAAGAAAGTTACTCGGTTGCAGAGTTTAGACGCGATGCCATTGAATGCATCGATGCGCTTCATGCTCAAGGTAAAGTACCTATTCTGGTTGGCGGTACCATGATGTACTTTAAGGGCTTAATTGAAGGGTTGTCACCTCTGCCTGAAGCGGATGACAAAGTGCGTGCCCAATTAGAGAAAGAAGCCAATGAACTAGGTTGGCCCGCTCTTCATGCTCTTTTGACTGAAGTTGATCCAGAAGCTGCAGCAAAAATAAGTGAAAACGACTCTCAACGCATTAACCGTGCACTAGAGGTGTATCGTTTATCGGGTAAAACCATGACTGAGTTACAGCAGCAAAAGCAGCCAGAGTTACCTTATACGTTTCATCAATTCGCTATCGCACCTTCTGACCGTAAAGTCTTACATGAAAGAATCGAAAAAAGATTTAAAATAATGTTAGATCAGGGGTTTAAAAATGAAGTTTTGACCTTATATAAGCGAGAAGACCTACATTTAGATTTACCGTCGATACGTTGTGTTGGATATCGACAGATGTGGGAACACTTAGCCGGCGAATACGATCACGATGAAATGTTATTTAAAGGAGTCGCAGCGACTAGGCAGCTAGCAAAGCGGCAATTAACTTGGTTGAGGGGATGGCCAAACGTGACTTGGTTAGAGACTGATGCGCAAGAAAACTTGCAACGTGTTCTAACTTCGCTAAGCTATTAGTAGTTGATAAATCAAGCTGTTCGAGTTTTCTCAACAAAGAAAATATAATAACACCTAAAACGAAGGATAAGACAATGGCAAAAGGCCAATCTTTACAAGACCCATTTTTGAATGTATTACGTCGTGAACGCATTCCTGTTTCAATTTTTTTAGTTAACGGCATCAAATTACAAGGTAAGATCCAATCTTTTGATCAATTCGTAATCTTACTTGAGAACACAGTAAACCAAATGGTTTACAAACACGCTATTTCAACAGTCGTTCCTGCTAGAGCAGTTAATTTCCAATCTGCGCAGAGCGGTGAGAGTTCAGATAACTCTGGTAGCGAAGAAGGTAATTATTAATTTATTAGGAGCGTAATGCTTGTTTGACCGTTATGAAGCCGGCGAACAGGCAATCTTAGTCCATATTGACTTTCAAAACGAAGGAGATCGAGAAGATCTCAAAGAGTTAGAAATGTTGGTATCTTCTGCTGGTGTTAGAAGTTTGGCGGTTGTGCAAGGCAGTCGCCAAGCACCAGATGCTAAATTGTTTGTCGGAACCGGTAAAGCAGAAGAGATTGCTGAGATTGTCAAAATCCACAATGCAGATGTCATCATCTTTAATCACCAGCTCAGCCCCTCTCAAGAAAGAAACTTAGAGAGTATCTGTAAGTGTCGTGTATTAGACAGAACGACGCTGATTTTAGATATTTTTGCCCAGCGAGCACGTACTCACGAAGGTAAGTTACAAGTCGAGCTTGCCCAACTTAGACATATTTCAACTCGTCTGATCCGTGGTTGGACCCACTTAGAGCGCCAAAAAGGCGGGATTGGCTTACGAGGCCCAGGTGAAACTCAGCTTGAAACCGATCGCCGTTTATTAAGAGAGCGTATAAAAAGTATACGAAAAAGGCTTGAGAAAGTAGCCACGGTTCGAGAGCAAGGTAGACGTGCACGTAGTCGAAATGAAGTGCCTACTGTGTCGTTAGTGGGTTACACCAATGCGGGTAAGTCTAGCTTATTTAATTTTGTTACTGATGCTGAGGTTTATGCAGCAGATCAGCTCTTTGCGACACTTGACCCAACGCTTAGAAAGTTAGAGATAGACGATATTGGTCCTGTCATTTTTGCTGATACGGTAGGATTTATAAGACATTTACCACACGATTTAGTTGCCGCCTTTAAAGCGACATTGACTGAGACTCGTGAGGCCGATCTACAATTGCATGTGATAGATGTTGCTGACAACAGAAGAAAAGAGAACATAGAAGAGGTACAATCGGTTCTTAAAGAGATTGAAGCAGATGAAATTCCTCAGCTTTTAGTCTATAACAAGATTGATCTCTTAGAAGATGTTAAGCCAAGAATTGATTTTAACGACGAAGGAGTGCCAATTCGCGTGTGGTTGTCAGCACAAACTGGCGAAGGCACTGAATTACTACTAGAGGCGATCTCTAAGCTACTGGCAAAGAAAGTGTTTGCTCACACACTTTGCGTACCACCTGCATCAGGCAAATTACGTGGTTCGTTGTTTAATTTAAATGGTGTAAAACAAGAAAACTATGATGAGCAAGGCAATTGGCTGCTTGATGTACGTATCCCACAAGTTGATTGGGAAAGACTGAAAAAAGAACAAGGTGCAAATATCGAGCAGTTCATCGTTTCAGATTAAACAAAGACTGTTACGATTTTCTTCGCATAAAGATATAAGTCATGCGAGATATTTGTTAGATTTAACTTAATTCATTTTAGATAACAATGGAGTATAGCTATGGCCTGGAATGAGCCGGGTAAGAATGGCAATGATAACGATCCGTGGAAAAACCGCGGTGGTAAAGATCAAGGCCCACCCGATCTTGACGAAGTATTCCGTAAATTCGGCGATAAGTTTGGCGGTATTTTTGGCGGCAAACCTGGTGGTAGTAACGGTGGTTTAGGCGGTGCAGGTATTACCTTTGTATTGCTAATCGCTATCGTTGTTTGGGCTCTAAGTGGTATTTATACCGTGAAAGAAGCCGAGCGAGGCATTGTATTACAGTTTGGTAAATTCGACCGAATTGCAGAGCCAGGCTTACGCTGGAAGGCAACGTTTATTGAACAAGTGATCCCAATCGACATCGAAGCAGTTCGCTCGTTATCGGCGTCAGGCTTCATGCTGACTGAAGACGAAAACGTAGTAAGTGTTGAATTCGAAGTTCAGTATCGTGTTGTAGACCCAACGCTATATCGCTTTAGCGTGACAGATGCTGATCACAGCTTACAACAAGCGCTTGATAGTGCGCTTCGTTATGTTGTTGGTCATTCACGCATGGACCAAGTGTTAACAACGGGTCGTGAAGTCGTTCGTCAACGTACATGGGACGAGTTAAATAAGATTATCGAACCGTACAACCTAGGCTTAATCGTCACTGACGTGAACTTTAAAGACTCTCGTCCGCCAGCTGAAGTAAAAGATGCGTTTGATGATGCGATTGCTGCACAAGAAGATGAAGAACGTTTCATTCGTGAAGCAGAAGCATATGAAAGAGAAATCGAGCCGCGTGCACGTGGTCAAGTTACTCGTATGACGCAAGAAGCTGAAGGTTACAAAGAGCGTATTATTCTTGAAGCACAGGGTGAAGTCGCACGATTTGAGCAGCTTTTACCTGAGTACCAAGCGGCGAAAGAAGTAACTCGTCAGCGTCTTTACATCGATATGATGGAAGAAGTATTAGGTAGCAGTAGTAAAGTGTTGGTTGATGTCAAAGGTGGTAACAACATGATGTATTTACCGCTTGATAAGATCATGCAGCGCAGTGGTCAACAAGGCGCCATGACACTACCAAATGCGAGCGACCTTAATCAATTACGTCAAACTTTAGGTCAGCAATCACGTAATAATAGTACTGTGAATAGCGCTAGAGACCGTTTTTCAAATGACAGATATAACAACAGTGGGAGATAAGCGTTATGAGAAATTTTAGTTCTATCCTCTTAATTGTTGCCGTGTTGATGTCATTTTCATCGGTGTTTGTTGTTAAAGAAGGTCAACGTGCGATTGTTTTACTATTCAGTAAGGTGCAAAAAGACAGTGAAGACAATGCGGTTGTATACGGCCCAGGTCTTCATTTCAAAGTACCTTTCTTTAGCCAAGTAAAGCAGCTTGATGCGCGTATTCAAACGCTTGACGGTGCACCAGATCGTTTCGTAACGAGTGAGAAAAAAGACTTAATTGTTGACTCATTTGTTAAATGGCGAGTGAACGATTTCAGTGCTTACTACCTGCGTGCGCGTGGTGATAAGCAATATGCTGAAACGCTACTTAAGCAAAAAGTGAACAACGGTCTGAGAACTAACTTTGGTAACCGTACAATCAAAGAGATTGTTTCTGGTGAGCGTAGTGAGTTAATGGCAGAAGCCTTGGTGCAAGCATCTGAGAGTGCAACTGAGTTAGGTATAGAAGTTTTAGACGTTCGTGTAAAACAAATTAATCTACCTAATGAAGTGAGTGAGTCAATCTTCCGTCGTATGCGTGCTGAGCGTACCGCGGTAGCTAAAGAGCACCGCTCTGAAGGTCAAGAAAAAGCTGAAACAATTCGTGCAGAAGTAGATCGTCGAGTGACAGTTATGCTTGCTGACGCTGAGCGTAATGCGCGAAGCGTACGAGGTGAAGGCGATGCAACAGCGGCTAAGATTTACGCTGATGCATACAATAAAGACGCGGAATTCTTCGGTTTCGTTCGTTCTTTAGAAGCATATAAGAAAACCTTTAATAACAAAGGCGATGTTATGGTGCTATCACCAGACAGCGAGTTCTTTGATTATATGAAGGATGCGAAAGGCGCGAAGTAATTTTCGCTACTTTCTAATTTAAAAGCCCTGAATTTTTCAGGGCTTTTTTGTTGCATTTCAAAACATTGTTCTATTCGCGCTCACAGTACAGAAAAAATACCACTTTTACGGTTATCTTCGTTGTCATTTTCTGGTAAAATCCTCGCCTAATTTTTTCTAAGTGATATTGCAATGGGTAAAAACGTCGTTGTACTAGGCACCCAATGGGGTGACGAAGGTAAAGGTAAAGTAGTTGATCTACTAACAGATAAAGCTTCTCTTGTTGTGCGTTATCAAGGTGGCCACAACGCGGGTCATACTTTGGTGATCAATGGTGAGAAAACAGTTCTACACTTAATCCCGTCAGGTATTTTACGTGACAATGTTAAGTGTGTAATTGGTAATGGTGTTGTGTTAGCACCTGACGCGTTAATGAAAGAAGTTGGTATGCTTGAAGAGCGTGGCGTACCTGTTCGTGAACGTCTACTTATCAGTGAAGCATGTCCTCTGATCTTGCCTTACCACGTAGCATTAGACCAAGCGCGTGAATTAGCGCGTGGTGAAAAAGCGATTGGTACAACTGGTCGTGGTATCGGTCCTGCCTATGAAGACAAAGTGGCTCGCCGCGGTCTTCGTGTTGGTGACCTATTCAACCCAGAGCAGTTTGCTGCAAAACTTAAAGAAATTCTTGAATACCATAACTTCACATTAGTTAACTACTACAAAGTAGACCCAGTTGACTTCCAGAAGACTTATGACGATGCAATGGCTGTTGCTGACATCTTAAAAGCTATGGTTGTAGATGTAACTGAACTTCTTGACCAAACACGTGAAGCTGGCGACAACATCTTGTTTGAAGGTGCTCAAGGTACACTTCTTGATATCGACCACGGTACATACCCATATGTAACGTCGTCAAATACAACCGCTGGTGGTGTTGCGACGGGTGCAGGTTTCGGTCCACTTAACCTAGATTATGTACTTGGTATCGTTAAAGCTTACACAACGCGTGTAGGTTCTGGTCCATTCCCTACAGAGCTTTACGATGGTCTTGATAAGCAAGATCCAGTCGGTAAGCACTTAGGTGATAAAGGTCATGAGTTCGGTGCGACAACTGGTCGTTTACGCCGTACAGGTTGGTTTGATGCAGTTGCAATGCGTCGCGCTGTACAGATTAACTCAATTTCTGGTTTCTGTTTAACTAAGCTAGACGTTCTTGATGGTGTTGAAACGATCAAGATCTGTACAGGTTACCAGTTAGAAGATGGCACAGTAACAAACGTTACACCACTTGCAGCTGAAGGCTACGAGAAAGTAACACCTGTTTACGAAGAAATGCCAGGTTGGTCTGAAAATACATTCGGTGCAACGTCAGTAGAGCAGCTTCCTGAAGCGGCTATCAACTACATCAAGCGTATCGAAGAGATCACAGGCGTACCAGTAGATATCATCTCTACAGGTCCTGACCGTATTGAAACAATGATTGTTCGTAACCCATTTGGTGCGTAATTCAATCTTGTTTTAAAAAAAGCTGCTTCGGCAGCTTTTTTTGTGCCTGAATCTTTTCGTGCTGTTTAACTTTGGTATATTTATTGAATGATCTGAGCGTCATTTATCTGGGTGAGTGTTTATGTTTCAAAAGCGTCATTTTATCGGCTTATTATTAGCCAGCATCAGTCAATTCTCTTTTGCACAGCCTGAAGAGTTAAAAGCCGTGCCGCTTTACACCCAAGCTGAATTAATTGAATTAATTAAAAAGAATCAGCATTTGAAGCGTGTAAAAGACGATGAATGTCAGCTAGTTCAAGATATCGAAGCTCGTGCAGAAACTATGGCTTTGCCCTCGTATCAATTTTTATATGGTGACATGCTGGCCTATGCAGTATGTGTAGAGCGCGACGTTGAACTTGGCCTTTATTATATGAAACAGGCAGCAGAGCAGGGTTTGGCGTCCGCATTGGAGCAGTTAGGTAGATATTACGATGTGGGGCAACTCGTGCAAGCAGATAAGGCGATGGCTATCACTTATTTGCGTGAAGCTGCAGCACAAGGTGACTTAAAAGCACAGATGCGTTTAGTGCGCTTATTTAACGAAGGTCATGGCAGCCCAAGAGATTACGAAGACGCTTATAGATGGTTATTTCACTCAGTGGTAGCAGACAAAAAGACCCACAAACAAATAGAGCAAGCATTGGCGAATTTAGCTAAAAAGATGCCTGAGAGTTTGGTTCGTAGAGCAAGGTTACCAATGTAAAGTTGGTAACCCGACTCACTAGTTATCAGCTCATAGCTTCAGATTCATTTTGTAGATATGAATCTTTCAGTACGCTCATCTTTGGAGGTTGTAAGGCGACAATTTTATCTCCCTCTTTTGGTACATATTTCTGCTCACTTACAAAAGGTCGAATTTCAAATTTTTCGTCATCCTTACTGTTGTCTTCAATGATAAATAAGGGCATAGCTTCCTTATTAATTTCTTGATACTTTTGCCAATCGAACTCTTCAGTTAGCTTAGTTGCGCTGATTTTTCCGCCTTTTGAGATAAGGCTACTTAGTTTGGCAAAGCTGCCAGAATCACCAAACAATATTTGCCTAGATAAAAAGGTCGCACTGTCTTTGTTTGCTTTGGCATGGTTTGTTGATGAACGCAATGAAAATACATTTTGTTCGTTTAACAAATGAGAAAAATATTGTACACCAAGTGCATTATGGTGACGGTTAGGAGAGAGAGCGAGTACTTTGTTTAACTGCGTCATTGGTAAGTAACGCTCAGCATGCTCAGATTGCGGGTTGCCATAGTAGCACTGTAAACCGTCCATTCGAGCCATTTTACAGTTTTCCCAAGCAGGATCTGATAAATGCACACTGATGTTTTGCTCTTGTAAACCTTTACCTATGGCTCTTGCAACATGATTTGCGCCAATAATAAGAAGCGTGTTTGGACTTGGCTGACGTACGCCTAAAAACTTAGCAAAGGGGGTGGCTGTTAGGCTTTGCAGTACCACTGTGACTATGATGACTGTAAAAATCAGCGGCACGATTTTTTCGGCATCAGGTATCCCTTTTTCAATCATACTTAGTGCAAAAACAGAACCTACAGCGGCAGCGACAATACCTCGAGGTGCAATCCAAGATAGCAGCACTCGAGATTTAAGAGATAGGTCAGAATTAAACGTTGAAACTGCAATACAAATAGGACGAGCAACGAATAAAACGATGGCGATAAAAATCACAGTATTTAAACCCAGTAACATAATATCGCTAATTTCTAACCTTGCAGCCAAGAGTATAAATAGGCTGGAGATTAAGATCATCGATAAATCTTCTTTGAACTCTAATACAGAATCAATTTCTAAATCATCTTGGTTACCCAGCCAAATACCAAACACAGTTACAGCTAACAGGCCAGATTCATGGCTTAAGTGATTTGACAGTGAAAAGCTAAACAAGACAAGAGCTAGGATCCCAAACTTGTGTAACTCATATGGCAGCCATTCTTTTCTAATTAATAGTGTAGTGAGCCAGCCACTGACTATGCCTATCCCGAGTCCAACCCCGAGTGTTGAGAAGAGGGCCCACATGGTATGACCAAACACCCCACCACTGCCGACCAAACTGACGGCTTCAAAAACGAGCACAGCAAATAATGCACCTATGGGATCAATAACAATACCTTCCCACCTCAATACACGGTCAATGTCTTGGTTTGGTCGCATTGCGTTGAGCATGGGGGCAATCACTGTCGGCCCTGTTACAACTAAAACCGCGCCTAAAATAGCAGCGACTCGCCAATCAAGTTCTAATATGTAGTAACCAGCTAAGGCAATGATGATAAAGGTTGCCAGCATACCTATTGAACATAGATTTCTGACTATTTTCCCTATTCCTTTGAGTTCTTTGAAATGAAGTGTAAGTGCGCCTTCAAAAAGGATAATTGCAACAGAAAGAGAGACTACAGGAAAAAGTAAATCACCAAGTAGCAAATCAGGATCGAGTTGACCACTAATAGGACCCAACACTAGCCCAACTAGCAATAAGAATAAAATTGCAGGTACTTTAAAGATCCAAGCTAACCACTGCGCAAACACTGAAAATATAGCAATTCCAGCAATATAAATAGCTGACATGAACTCTCCTGTATACAACCTCGCCATTTTGTTTGGCTTATCAATCTAAATAGATTGCAGCTTAATTTGAACAAAAAAACTTAAGCGCAACTAAGTTAGAAATTATATTAAGAACAACTAAGTAGAAACTTTTATCCTGTTTTTGTAAATCAATACCGAGAAAAAATGATTATTAAATTAAGCATTCCATTAATGTGAAACTAATTAATGGCTATTCCTGCAAACGTGCTCAATAAAACGAATTGTCAAAAGCCGAGTTATATTCGTGTTAAGCATAGTTTTTAAACTAACTAACTTAAACATAGACCTGATTAGGAGAATATGTATTTAAAATGAAGAAATAATGAAAGGTGGAAAGTGGTGGAGCTAAGCAGGATCGAACTGCTGACCTCCTGCGTGCAAGGCAGGCGCTCTCCCAGCTGAGCTATAGCCCCACATTCCAGTTTGGATACGCTGAGAAATTTATAGTTTTTTTATTTCTCCGTCAATACTGGGGGTAAAAAAATCACAAAGTTTTTGCATGCTTTGTTACACTGATGGTCAAAATAATAAGCATGTTAGTCAGTTTACTATGTTGAAACTCCCTTTTCTGTTCGGACTTATGACGGTTTTTTTGTCTGGATGTATGACAAAGCCTGATGAGCCATTTAAAGTTGCAGATCAAACATTACACACACGTCTGGCTGATGATGGTTCAAAATTATTTGCCTTTATTGTAACCGTCGAGAAACAAGCTCGGGTGAAGTTAGACACTCGTAAAGAGATCTCACGTAGTGAGTTTAAGATGTTTTTAAATGAAGAGCATATCGAAGACTCTCCTGCATTGAAATTAGCCTTAGAAGAGCGTGCGGTACAGCTTTTAAAAACGGCTCTAGGCGTACAGGGTTATTGCCAGCAAGGTTATGATATTGAAGAGGTGTATTGGAAAGAGCGCAAGGTGCAATTAAGAGGTCAGTGTCGTGACTGAAGTTACGAAGGTGAATAAGTTAACTGAGTTAGAGAGCTTATTTAAACAATTAAATCTTAATGCAATAAAATACCAACACCCGCCTTTACACACGTGCCAAGATGCAGATGAACTTAATCTCAATCGGGCTGGTGTGAGGATAAAAAATTTATTTTTACGAGATAATTACGGTAAGCGACATTTCCTATTGTTGGTGCCTGCTGATTATCAGGTGGATTTAAAAGCGCTGTCTAAACAGCAACAGTTATCGCGATTGGGATTTGCATCATCTCAACGATTAGCTAAGTATTTAGGTGTTAAACCGGGCTGTGTTTCTGCATTAGCGGTTTTCAACGATACTGAACAAGTTGTCACAGTATGGGTAGAATCAAGTCTATGGCAGGCTGAGCAATTTCAGTGTCACCCGTTTTTCAATGATCAGACTTGGGTGTTAAACAAAGCAGATTTAGAGCGTTTTTTTGAGTACACAGGTCATGCACCTCAGGTTATAGATGTGCCTTGTTTGTAGTTTGCAAGGCATGCAATAAGCCCAAATGAGCAGCAAACTAATAAACAAGCCAAAAACGCGATATAGCCATATTCTTCAAAGATAAACCCAGGTAAGAATGAGCCGAGTGCGCCACCACTGTAATAAAAAGACACATAGGCACCGTTAGTCACAGAAGCTGGTGCCGTACTAATTTTGTTAGCTAACGGCGCTGCGGTTGCGTGTATAACGAACATACAACCACAGAAAAGGGTAAAACTGATAATAAATAAGCTTAATATATGACTTGTCAGCATGATGTGGCTTATACAATATAAAATGAACATTAGGCTTAGCAGTGCCCATGCGTTTTTAACTTTCCTATTAAGCCATGGTGTGCACACAGACAAAATTGCTCCGACCAAATAGCCAGTGTAGATAAAACCAATTTCTTTATTATCCGTAATGCCATATTGGTTTTGTACAATAAAGGGTAAAAAGTTTAGCAATGCGGCAAAGCAAAAAAACATGAAAAATACTGCTACGAATAGGCGTAAAAGAACAGTGTCTTTTAAATGTGCTAAATGCAACCAAGGCTTTATTTTTTGTTTAGTACTCTCTTCTCTTTTAACTTGTTTAGGAATGATCATCGCAAGGACAACTAAGCTCACACTAACTAAGTAGAAAAAGTTCTGCCATTGCCAAAATGCGGCAAAGTTTGCTGCAAGCATCCTGCCTAAGTAACCCCCAATAATTGAACTACCAATATAAAGGGTCATATTTCTTTGTAATGCATCACCTTGAAAAGTGGTGCCGATATAACTTGTCATGCCTATTAGCGCAGCAGGTAATGTAAGGCCCTGTATAAGTCGACAAATTAATAGTCCTGAGAAGTAATCTGAATAGGCAAAAAGTAAGTTACTTGCAGCAAGGATCAGTAAGGCGATACGCAAAATTGACAATGGATTGAACTGGCTCAGCATAACGCCGTAGCAAAGTGGTGCGATGGCAAGTGGGAGCATAGTCACAGTCATTAATGTTCCACTGTTTGCAATTGAAACATCATATAGTTCAGAAAAAATAGGTAGTAGAGGTTGAGGGGCGTATAAGACTAAAAATGTACAGACAGAGCAAAGCAGTAATTTAAATAATGACATGGTGTCTGATACCCAAAACAGCGCAAATAAGAAACTATTGTGCTAAACCTTAATAGGCTAGTTAAATATTAAAGTTTAATTGCAGAGCATGTTAATGCATGAAACGCGTTAAGTTTAAAGCTTTATCAATTAGTTGGTAATTTTTTGCGCTAAATCACACTTTATTTGCTTTACTTTAGTTAGATTGCAGTTGCACCTCTCTTTGTCGTGTCGTGCATCTGAGTTAATATATTGGGAATTGTATTTTCATGGAGTTGCAGCATGGGTTCTCTACAAGACCAATTACTAAAAGCAGGTTTAACGACTGAGCATAAAGCCAAAGTTGCTAAAACCGAAAAACGTAAAGCACAAAAGAAGAAAAAGAAAAAAGGCGCGACAAGTGATCAATCTGACTTACAAAAGCATATTGAACAAACAAAGCTTGAACAGCAGCGCAAAGCTGAAGAGCTAAATCAAGCTAAGCAAGCAGAGTTAAAAGAGCGCGAGCAAGTTGCGCGTGTTAAGCAAATTTTAGAGCACCACAACCAAGATGAAATTCGTGGTGAAGTCACGTTCAATTTTACGTATGACAATAAAGTAAAAGAGTTGGATGTAAACGAGCAAACTAAACAGGCCTTATCAAAAGGGCGTTTAGCAATTTGTGTTCTTGAAGGTAAGTTTTACGTACTTCAAGACGAGCCAGCGCGAAAGATTGCAGAAGTTGATGAGAAATACATTGTTTTCCATGTTGCTGACGATACAGCAGAAAGCGATGAAGACGACCCTTATGCGGGTTATGAGATACCAGACGATCTAACTTGGTAAAGTCGTGATTGGGGCAAGTAAAGAATTCATATAGTCACACAAGAAGAGAAAATTATGAGTAAAGTAAAATATCTGGTTTTAGGTGCAGGCATTGCGTTCACTGCATTTGCAAACAATGCAGAAGCTGCAGATGGCAAAGCGTTATACACGGCAAAAATGTGCCAAACATGTCACGGTGCTGAAGGTAAAGCACCTATCATGGACGCTTACCCTAAAATCAATGGTCAAAACAAAACATACCTACTTAACCAAATGAAAGACATCAAATCTGGCGCGCGCGCAAACGGCATGTCTATGGCAATGAAAGCGATGGTTGCAAACGTATCTGACGCTGAGCTAGAAGCGATTGCTGATTATTTATCAAAAGTTAAGTAATCTTCACTGGATTATGAAAAAACCACCGCATGTCGGTGGTTTTTATTTTATTGAACATCGAACAAGAGTCATTTAGACTTCTAAACTTCTAAATTGGCTGGTTGAGCCAAGTTAATTTTTTAAGGCAAATTATGTTTGAACTACCAAAACTCAACTTAAAAGACAAAGTCAGCGAACAAGAATGGCAACTTCGTGTTGATTTGGCTGCGTGTTATCGTCTAGTTGAGCATATGCGTTGGGGCGATTTAATTTACACGCATATGTCAGCGCGTTTACCGGGGACAGATCATTACTTGGTGAATGCATTTGGTTTGAGTTTTGATGAAGTGACAGCATCTAATTTAGTGAAGGTTGACTTACAAGGTAATATTTTGGATGACACGCCATTCGAAATAAATCCTGCTGGGTTTACCATTCACAGCGCTATTCATGAAGTAAGAGAAGACGCACACTGTGTGATCCACTTACATACAAAAGAAACCATCGCTGTTGCCAGCCTTGAATGTGGTCTATTGCCATTAAGCCAACACTCAATGTTCTCATTACCCTCTTTGTCTTATCACGGTTATGAAGGCTTAGCGGTAAATGAAGACGAAAAAGTGCGCTTACAGAATGACTTAGGTACTACTAACCATATGTTGTTAGTTAACCATGGTGGTTTGACCGTAGGTCCAACGGTGGGTGATGCCTTTATGCGTTTTTATGACTTACAGCGTGCTTGTGAGATTCAAGTCGCGATTCAAGCGACGGGCCAAAAAGCCGTGCCTGTGCCTCAACCAATCATTGACAATATTTATAATCAAGCAAATGTCGTTCATAGCGGTAGTACAGGTGGTCAGTTAGCCTGGCCTGCAATGCTGAGAAAAGCATACCGCCTTGATCCTAGTTTTGCTGAATAGGAGCTAACATGAAAGTAACTCGCGTCGAAGTTTTTGATATCCATTGTCCAGACAGACCAGCTTGGACTCCAGTTTTTGTTCGTATTCATACTGATGAAGGTATCAGTGGGGTAGGTGAAGCCGGTCTTGCTTATGACTTAGGTCACAGTGCGGCAGCGAGTATGATCAAAGAAATGGCAGAAGCTTTTCTTATTGGTCATGACCCATTTCAAACAGAAATGCTTTGGTCACGTATGCTACGTGAAAGTTTTTGGGGATTAGGTGGTGGCCCTGTAGTTTACGCTGCGATGAGTGCCATAGATACTGCACTTTGGGATATTAAAGGCAAAGCATTAAATCTGCCCGTTTATCAACTTCTTGGTGGTAAGGTAAACCCAGAGCTTCGTACCTATGCGTCGCAATTACAGTTTGATTGGGATGATGAGTTCAAAGCCCTTGTACAGCCTCATGAATATGCAGAAGCGGCACACAAAGCAATTGCCGAAGGATACGACGCGGTTAAAGTTGACCCTATCATGTATGACAAAGACGGTAATACGTATTACGACCGTACTAAGCTTATCTCTCGCGCTGAAATGAAGTTATACCGTGCGCGTATGGCGGCTATTCGTGAAGCGGTAGGCGACGAAGTAGACATTATTTTTGAATGTCATAGTCTACCAGGGGCTACTTCAGCCATTCAAATTGGTGAGATCGCAGAAGAGTTCGACTGTATGTATTACGAAGAGCCGGTGAATTACTTAAACCACTCTTTACATGCGAAAGTTGCCGATAAAGTAGCAGTACCAATTGCTGGTGGTGAGCGTTTATATAACCGCTGGGGTGTCCGTCCATATTTAGAAGACCAAAGTGTTGATGTATTACAGCCAGACATCGGTCTATGTGGTGGTTTTACTGAAACGAAGAAAGTGTGTGATTACGCGGATATCTTTGATGTACGTATTCAAGCGCACGTATGCGGTGGCCCTGTAGCAACGGCTGCATCGCTTCATTTAGAAACGGCTATTCCTAACTTCTTAATTCATGAGCACCATACTTATGCGATCAAGAAATGGAATCGTGAACTGTGTATTCAAGATCCACAGCCTAAAAATGGCGTATTCAAAGTATCAGAAGCACCAGGTATTGGTATTGAGTTAAATGATGAAGTGGTTATGCGTTCAACACGTGTTGAAATCAAATAACAGCTAAGTACCACTAAATCCAAAAAAGGGTCACATTTCAGTGACCCTTTTTTATGGCTTAATCTTAGCTTGGTGGTGCATTAACTAAACTTAGCCATCTCATGCTCAAGGTCTTTCGCCAGCCCTTTAATACTATCTGTTGAACTATGCGCATGATGAGATACATTGGCAGTTTGCGCTGCAGTATCAGAAATAGTGACTACACGCTGAGCGGTATCTTCTCCAGCAGCGAGCTGCTCTTTGGCTGCATGGGCAATCTGATCGCTCATTTGTGAGATAGCGCCCAGAGAATTTGCAACCATCTGTAACGCATCACTGGCATCCTTAGACATTTTAACGGTTTTCTCAGACGTTTCTACGCTTAAGCTCACAGAGTTTTTCGCCTCTTGTGTTGCGGATTGAAGATTACCAATCATGGTATGAATCTCTTCAGTGCTTGACTGAGTTCTTTGTGCTAATTGTCTTACTTCATCAGCTACCACCGCGAACCCTCGACCTTGCTCACCAGCTCGGGCTGCTTCGATGGCCGCATTTAACGCTAGTAGGTTAGTTTGTTCCGCAATGCTTTGAATAACGCTAAGTACATTCGCAATATTTTTAACTTCATCATCAAGGATACGGATATTATTACCAGCGCTGTCAATTTGCTGCTCTAACAAAGCGATTGCTTGCGCGGCTTCAGAGGTTTGCTTGTCAGCATTTTGGCCTTGCTGTTCAGCTTCTTGAACCGAGTGAGCTGCTTGTTCTGCATGTTCAACCACGGTTTGCGCCGAGGCAGTCAGCTCGGTAATAGCAGAGGCAACCATTTGAGTCTCTTCACTTAAGCTACGAGTAAGTTGCTCTAACTCTTCTGAACGGGCCTCACCATCATGGCTTTGTGATTGTAACTCATTGCTAACATGTTGAATGCCATCTACAACACCTTTTAAGCCTTGTTGCATATACTGCATGGCAGCAATGATGCTTTCTTCATTGGCGTTGTTGGTGTTGATATCGGAGCTTAAATTGCCGCGTGAGACACGTTTTACGATTGAAAGTACTGTATCTAGTTCAGCCCCCAACTTGTTAGACAGTCCTAAACCAAACTTAGCCAAAGCAAACGCCAATGCTGTTGCGATGATAAGAGAAATAGCTAAAAGCCACTGTGCAGTGTTCCAATAACGTTCACTGACCTCTTTCATACTGATACCAGTGCCAATATACCAGCCAAAGCGAGATGTTTTTTGAACAACCGAGGTGAGGTCAACGACTTCACCATCTCGGACAGAGTCCCAGTGATAAGTGATGATGCGATTGGTTTTATTTCCGACCAGTCTTTTCACTTTCTGACCTATGCTTTGGCCACTGGCATCTTTAAAGTCGTTAAAGCTGGTGCCTTGCAACTCTGGGTCATGAGGGGTTGCGATAAAATCGAGTTTATCATCCACGACATACACATATTCTGAATCGTGATACTTGTTTTCTCGAAGCATTTCTGTGGCAAGCTTCTTTGCTTGCGCTTCGTCTAATTCGCCTGTTGCAACATAATGCTCAAATTGCTCGACAATATTTACTGTGCTTTTCATAAGTTGATTAATACGGGCTATGTTATCGCTTTCACTTGCATGACGAAGGGCTTGTAAACCAAATATGGCAACCACTAAAAGCGAGACGAAAATTGCCGCAGTAAATAAAATTATTTTTATTCTTAAGGTGATACCAGACAGCACGACGGACTCCTAACTTAATTTAGTCTTTCATGTCTAACATGATTATAGGGTAGATGTTAAGCGGGGATTGAGAAAATGCAGGATTTATGATGTGATATTTTTTCATAAACCCTGCATATTTATGTGGTTATTAGCGAATGAGTTGAACTTCTTGTTCATTTAAGGCGCGGTACTCACCGGGCGCTAAGGTTTCATCTAAAGCTATTCCGCCAATATTTTCTCTATGTAATTCAACAACTTTATTACCTACAGCAGCAAGCATGCGTTTCACTTGGTGATACTTTCCTTCACATATAGAAAGTCTTAAGCTGTAAGAGGCTAAGCGCTCAGCTTTTGCTGGTAAAGTTGCATCTTTTTCACCATGTAGCATGACACCTTTCTCTAATTGAGAGAGCATTTCATCGCTGATAGGTTCTAGGGTTTCTACTAAATACGTTTTGAATTTCTGCTGTTTAGGAGAGGTAATTCTATGTGACCAGTCGCCATCATTAGTGATCAGAACTAAGCCTGTGGTGTCTATGTCTAGACGACCCGCAACATGAAAGTTTTTTAAGTTAGGTTCATCCAGTAAATCGAATACAGTAGCGTGCATATCATCATTGTTTGCGCAAATGTAATCTTGTGGTTTGTTTAACATAAAATAGCGTAAACCTAGATACGCTATATGTTCACCTTGCCATTCAACACGGTCATCTTGTGTGATTGGGTGATCAAACTTTGTGATTTGCTCTCCATTAACTACTGCATTACGTTTTTTTATACCGGCTTTGACTTTGGTGCGAGGTAACTCAGCGATATGGCTAATAAATTTATCTAAACGACAAGGAAATTTCATGTTAAATCACTTCTGTAATGCGTGGAAATGACATTATACGAAAGGTGATATTTTAAATCAGTTCTTTCTGTATACTTCAGGTAATAAATCATAAACATGAACACTGAGTTGATAGTCATAGCCAAGTAAGTTTTCCAAAGCAAACAGTAAAGTTTCACTGAGGAACTGCTTTTTCTCTACTTCACGTCCCGCCATGATATGGGCTTGAATATGTACAAATCCAGCCTTGCCATTACCAAGCTGAAAGTGTTGAAAACTATTCGCTCGGGTTTTTACCGTGGTTAAATCAAATAGCGCTGTGCCAATTGCAGCTTGATGAATGGTTGCGACCAATTCTTCGGTCTTTACATGTAAGTTGTCTGAGTGCTCGATGATAAAATGTGGCATAGATGACTTCGCTCGTTAATTATGCGTAAATAGCGTTATGTTATGTGAATATAGATGTATTGTCAGATGTTTTTAAAACGCGCACTCGGGACTATTTTGATCACTGCAGGCTTGATGGGTTGTAGTGATGACGCTGCCAAAGTCAGTTTGGGATTATTTACTACCAAAGATGTAGTGGTTAAAGCGAAGCAAGATCCCATTGTATCAGGTGTAACTTGCCATATAAGTCACATAGAAGCGGATTTAGATTTTTCAGATCCTTCGGACATGTCAATTGCCTGTCGACAAACAGGCCCGATTACTGCTGAGCAATTAAAGCAAATAGATTTATCAAAAGATGGTGAAGTGGTTTTTAAAGCCTCTAAAAGTATTTTGTTTAAATCATTAAAAGTACGTCGTATTTACGATGCCGATACGCAAACCTTATTGTATTTGTCTTATTCGACTAAAGAGACCAGCGGAAGTCACCATCATGCTTTATCAAGCGTGCCTTTATATAACACTCAGGCGTGGAATTGGACTAATAAAGAAAAATAAATATGTTGTCGCTATTTAAAACAAAACCCCTTGTATCAAAAGAAGAAGAAAGTTGGTTAATTGATGCCTTTATTTGGGCATGCGATAACTTTGATGCCCAATACTTCTTAGAGCATACGCAAGTCATCGAACCGACAGGGCAATTTTTCCCTGATCAGGTTTCAAGTGTTGAGCAAATGGCGCAAACCGTGTTTAAGCGCGTGCGTGATTATGCAGGCTTACAAGTATGGCCTGTTCAACTGGTTAACCCGAATCAAATGATGCCTCAGCAGATTGCGCCTTTTCAATTTGTCGGCTCTAACCGTGGATCGGATGCCCAGATTATTAACCCACCCAGTATCCCTATGAGTCTATCTTATAACCCTAACCAGATTAATCAGCCGCAAGACCTTGTTGCCAGTTTGGCAGGAAGTTTAGCTTTGATGATGGTTTATCAAAAAGGTGTTATGCCGCCGGGGGGGAAAGAGCAAATTCCAGCAGCCAGTGATGCCTTGGCTTGCTATCTAGGGTTTGGGGTGATGATGAGCAATACCGTATATCAGTTTAAAGGTGGATGTGGTTCTTGTTATAACCCATATGCCAACAGGCAAGCGGCTCTTACCGAGCCTCAGACTGTGTTTATGCATGCACTGATCTGTCATTTTAAACCGCAAGTTGATGGTAAGAAGCATCTAAAATCCCATTTGCGCAGTATGTATAAACAGGCGCAAAAGCAGATTAAGGTTTTATTGAATGAATCAGCCAACCCGTACCTGTTAGCGTTAGAAGAGAAGCGCCATGCTCAGTTATCTTGATGAATTTTTATTAATCGCTATCGCGCATTTTTTTGCGGTGGCAAGCCCTGGGCCTGACTTTGCTATTGTACTTAAACAAAGTATTCAACAAGGGCGTAATAACGCCTTATGGACCAGTGCTGGAGTCGGGTTGGGAATATTTGTTCATGTCGCATATTGCCTACTGGGTGTGGCATTGGTATTAGCAAATTCCCCTGAGTTATTTACTATTTTGAAGTATGTGGCGGGTGCGTATTTAGCCTATATGGGAATTCAGGCGCTCAGAGCGAAACCAGCATCTGGAGATAGCAATATAGATACTGCTGAGCGTGTCCAGGCTGAATCAGCGTTTATAGCATTTAAACGTGGTTTTTTAGTCAATGCACTGAACCCTAAAGCGACTTTATTCTTTATGTCACTGTTTACGCTTGTTATTGCCCCAACAACGCCGACTTCGGTGCAAGCGATATATGGTATTTATATGGCATTAGCCACTTGGGCCTGGTTCTCTTTTTTGAGTGTTGTATTAAGTAAGCAATCTGTACGTGCTTTTTTTCACCGAGCCGGGCATTGGTTCGATAGGGGGATTGGCGTTGTATTGATAGCCCTAGCAGTTAGAGTGGTGGTGTAATAATGACAAAAAAACACATTAATTTTGCCTATGGCTCTAACATGTCTACCTCAAGGTTATTTGCGCGTTTACCCAATGCAGAGTTACTCGGTGTTGGCACTTTAAACGCTTATAAACTGACGTTTGATATGCTTTCTACTGATGGCTCAGCAAAGTGTAATATTGTGCCTGCAAATCAACGCGAGGTGTTTGTTCACGGTGTGCTTTATGCGCTAGATGATGAAGAGCTTGCGAGACTAGATGAAATTGAAGGTGTGCGATACGACCGTAAAACGGTTGAGATTGTCCGTCCTTGCGGAGAAATACTCATTGCTCAGAGTTATATTGCGAATACGTTTATAGATACCCACCTGCCTTTTGACTGGTATGTCGAGCACGTTCTAAAAGGCGCGCAAGAGCATCAATTCAACTCAGATTATATAACTCAGATCTCTGCACAAGCATCGCAAAGCGATAGTAATCTTGAACGCGCTGCTAGAGAATGGGCGATCCACAAATTATAAAAGAACAACAACAAGGGAAATTATGAAACTCAAGGCATTATTTTCAGCCATGTGCTTAGTTGCTGCATCAAGCAGCTTCAATGCATTTGCACAACAAGTTAAGCCACAAGACGTGGAGCAAGCTGTCAACGACGCTATGTCGCAATTTAACATACCGGGTATTGCCATTGCAGTGGTAGAGAATGACAAAGTTGTGTTAGCAAAAGGGTTTGGTGTCCGTCACTTAGAGTCACAAGCGCCGGTTAATGCGAATACGTTATTTGGTATTGCTTCTAACTCTAAAGCCTTTACTGCTGCGGCGTTGGCTATGCTTGTGGATGAGGGCAAAATCACTTGGGATGATAAAGTCATCAAGCATATTCCTGAGTTTAAATTACATGATTCATATGCTACTCGAGAAATGACCATTCGTGATTTATTAAGTCATCGCAGTGGTTTGGGTTTAGGTGCGGGTGATTTGATGATCTGGCCAGATACTAATAAATCAGTGCCTGAGCTAATTGAGGGGATCAGCCATTTAAAACCGGTTTCGAGCTTTCGCAGTCAATACGCTTATAACAACTTAATGTTCGTGATGGCCGGTGAAGTGGTTGCCCGTGTAAGCGGTTTAAGCTGGCAAGAATTTGTTGAGCAAAAAATGATGAAGCCGCTTGAAATGACCACGTCTCGTGCTGGTTTTTCTCGTATTGCTAAAGGCAATCAAAACTGGGCTACAGGTCATATTCCAATGGAAGGCAAACTAACCCCTTTCTTTGTGAACTATTTAGAAGATTTTCGTGGTGCAGGTGCCATTGCATCTAACGTCAATGAAATGAGCCAGTGGTTATTAACACAGCTTGATGGCGGTAAAATGCCTAACGGTAAGCAATTGTTTAGCCCTGAGCAGCAAGTACAAATGTGGCACCCGCATATTATGCGTGTCGCCTCTAAAAGTGCCTTTGATGCGTATCGTCAGCAGTTTAGAGGCTATGGCTTAGGTTGGTCGATTGAAGATTACAATGGCTTTAAAAAAGTTGGTCACGGTGGTGGTATTTTAGGTATGGTGTCTCAGGTTGCGATGATCCCTGAGAAAAAGCTAGGTGTAGTGGTTTTATCTAACCAGCAAGCTTATCCCGCATTAACAGCCATTATTAACGAAGTATTTGAAGATGCGTTAGGTCTTAAAGAACAAGACTATGTGACGAAAGCAGCTGAGCGTTTCCACAAAGGTAAAAAAGAAGCCTATGCTAAAGCTGGGACGGTGAAGCTTGAACAAGTACAAGCAGCATTACCGGTACAAAACTATACAGGTACGTTAACCAGCGATTGGTATGGAGATGTAATTGTCGAATATGTGGCAAATGAGCTACGTATTGATTTTACTCATACTAAAATGCTTAAAGGTAAACTAGAGCACCACACCGGCAATACTTTTATTGTGCGTTGGGATGACACATTATTAGAAGCAGATGCGTACATTCATTTTGAAATGGATAAAGCACAGCAAATAAAGTCAGCGAGTATGGAATATGTGAACCCACATATTACGGACTTTAGTTTTGATTTCCATAACTTGGATTTAAAGGCTAAGCGTGCGGAATAACGATAAATAGAAAAAAAGCCCAGTTAGAAAACTCTAACTGGGCTTTTTTGTATTTGGTTAAACTCCGTTTAGGTTATTAACTAGCACCAAAGTCGCAAAGGCGTTATAAAATAGTTTTGTTAAACTGAATGTAAATTTTCTTGGCAAGGACCCGTTATGCGTACCGCAGTTATCAGTCACCCACATTGTCGTAAACATAAAATGATTGCAGAACACCCCGAGTGCCCAGAGCGCCTTGATGCGGTATCTGACCGATTATTGGCATCTGGATTGGATATTGCGGTGGCTCAAAAAAGTGCGCCTAAAGCGGATTTAGAGCATATTGCATTAGTACATGACAGAGCGTTAATCGATAAAGTGCTGACTTCAATTCCGCAAGAAGGATTGAGAGAGCTCGATGGTGACACTTGGTTGTGCCCTGATTCGATGAAGGCTGTTGAGCGTGCGGTTGGAGCGGGTATATTAGCGGTGGATGAAATTCTTGCTGATAGCATTGATGCTGCATTTTGTAATGTTAGACCTCCTGGTCACCATGCTAATCAGTCGACATCTTCTGGCTTCTGTATTTTTAACAACGTGGCTATTGCTGCTGCCTATGCAAAACAGCAGGGTGTGAAACGTATCGCGATTTTAGATATTGACGTACACCATGGTAATGGCACCCAAGATATTTTTAGAGACGATGAAAGCGTACTGTTTTGCTCATTGTTTCAGTATCCGTTTTACCCTAATACCGCCATTGAAAATACCGATACTGTTATTAACTCACCATTGGCGATAGCCAGTGATGGGGTTGATTTGAAGGCGCTATATTCACAGCAATGGGAGCCTACGTTAAGGGCGTTTAACCCCGAACTAATCTTTATTAGTGCAGGCTTTGATGCCCATCTTGAAGATGATATGGGCAGTCTTAAATTCACTGAGGCGGATTATCAATGGCTAACGGAGCAGGTTGCTGAACTCGTTAAGCAAACCGACTGTAAAGGGATTGTCTCCTATCTTGAAGGCGGCTATGCACTCTCTGCACTAGGCAGGAGTGCAGTAACGCACATTAAAGCCTTGGTTGAAGCCTAAAGCTTATTACTCAGCACTCAGGCTATTTAGTCTTGCTTGTAAATCTCACAGGCAAACCCATACAGATCTTGCAAAGAAGTGAAGCTTAGTTTAGCAATACAGCAATGACCGTCTTGAGCCAGTTGTTGCTGCAGCTTTGTTGTTAACTTATGAAGGTTCACGTCAACGCGCTGGTTTGAGGCCAAATTAAATGCTTCACCACTATTTTGAATATACATCGATTCCCTTTTCTGTTCCTCTGAAAGATAGAAAAGCGCATCAGACAGTGACGACTCACTTTCAATATACTCAATGCTTTGTTCTGTTATGAGCAATAAAGGGAGTGCTTGAATAGTCAAAATTTGTCCTCAATCAAAGTTTGTTTCTTAGCCAATATTATACTGGCAAAGATTGACTCAATGCGAGGAGTGCTTAATGACATCTGAAAGTCGCCAACTAAAGGTCAAAGATATCTTTACCAACCAGCTGTTATCGTGTGATATCAGCACCTCATTGTTTAGCGCTGTAACGAAAATGCGTGCGCATAAAGTTAGCTCTATTTTTGTTACGGAAGAAGACAAAATTGTAGGTATTTGGACTGAATCAGATTGCGTTAAGCTCAACTTTTCACAGCAAGGGTTTCAACAAACTCCCATCGGTGAGTTAATGGCAACGCCTGTACACAGTGTACAAATTGATAAAAGCCTAAGTGAAGCCACCATCAAATTTCATCAATTAGGCATTCGCCATCTACTGGTAAAAGATGAGCATTTTGAGCCAGTTGGGGTAGTGTCATTGTCAGATATTGTGCGCAATCAAGGCTTAGATCATTACCTGCATTTTAGGCCAATAGAAGATCATTACGAAAAGAAGGTAACCATTTTAGATAGTAATGATTGCATCTCTAAGGTCATTGATGTAATGAGAATTAAGCAAGTCACTGCGGTCCTCATTAATAATAAGCGTCTCGGTGAATATGGCATTATTACGCAAAGAGACATTGCTTATATGGTACTTAATCCTGATTGGCGTATGCCGTGCTGGGAATTAGCCAGTTACCCAATGCAGTCAGTGGTTCCTAAAGATAGTTTGTTTGATGCTTACCGATTAATGACCGCAAACTCTATTCGTCATTTAGTGGTCAAAGAGCCCACCACAGAGCAGGTAATTGGCTTGTTGGCATTAAAAAATGTCTTAACCGAAATCGAAACCGCATACTGTAGTGAACTCGAAAAAGTGCTCGCTCAACGTGACCTTGCACTGCAAAAGTCAGAGAAAAACCTCTACCTAGCAAACCGCATTATAGATGCGTCTCTAGATGGCATTATGATCACCAGAAGTTCAGGCGAAATTATTCAAATAAACCCTGCGTTTAGTGCGCTTACAGGCTACAAAGATTATGAGGTCTTAGGTAAAACTCCAAATTTATTGAGCTCAGGTATTCATCCACCTGAATACTATAAGCAGATGTGGGCCGAATTAGATGAAAAAGGCGTGTGGCAGGGTGAGATTTGTAATCGCAAGAAAAATGGCGATATTTATGTAGAGTGGCTGACAATTATAGAAATCAATGAACCATACAGCGACGATGTACTTTATGCCGCCATCTTTAGTGACATTACAGAACGCAAAAATGCCGAAGAAAAAATAGTTCGCCTTGCTTATTTTGACGAATTAACTGGATTGCCAAATCGTCGTTTGTTTAACGACCGGCTTTCGATGGCACTTGCTTCAGCGCACAGAGATAAGCAAAAATTATCAGTGATGTTCATTGATTTAGATCGCTTCAAAGAGGTCAACGATACGCTTGGTCACAGTGCTGGCGATGAATTACTTGTAAAAGTGAGTGAGCGAATTAAAGGGCAGCTCCGAGAAGGTGACACATTAGCAAGACTCGGTGGCGATGAATTTGTGGTGTTACTGACTGAAGTAAAAGATTTAGCCAATGTAGTATCTTTCGCAAATGATATTTTAGACTTGCTCGGACAGCCATTCGAGATCAGTGGTATGAGTGTCGGGGCTACGGCATCTATTGGCGCGGCTGTGTATCCCGAAGATGGTTTAGACAGTGAATCTTTGCTCAAACATGCTGATGTTGCTATGTACCGCTCTAAAGAGGTGGGACGTAACTCTTTTCAGCTCTATAAAGCTTCTATGAATGCCCGCTCATTAGAGCGCTTGTCGATGTTAAGCCGTTTTCAAAGCGCTTTAGAATGTAATGAGTTTGAGCTTCACTACCAGCCAGTACAATGTTTAAACGAAGAGCATATTTCGAGTGTTGAGTGTTTACTCAGATGGCAAGATCCTAATTTAGGTATGATCTCACCTGCTCAGTTTATTCCCCTTGCCGAAGAGCTTGGGCTAATCACTAAATTGGATCAGTGGGTGATCAATCGAGCCTGTGAAAAAATGGCATTTTGGCGCCACCAGGGGATTCAACTGCAACGTATTGCGATTAATGTGTCGGCACAGCATCTACATCAAGGTGAATTGGCGTTAACTGTAGCGAATGCCCTAGAGCGCCACCAATTACCGGGAAGTTGCTTAGAAATAGAATTAACAGAGAGCAGCTTTATTAGTAACTTACATGAAGCGAAGAGCGAGCTGAAAAAATTAAAAGCGTTAGGTGTATCAATTGCACTAGACGACTTTGGCACAGGTTACTCTGCTTTAAGCTACTTAACTAAATTACCAATTGATGTACTTAAAATCGATGCCAGCTTTACCTCAAAAGTGCCTGATGAATATGGTAATAGCGAAATTGTGACTGCCATTGTGGCGATGGCAAAAGCCTTAAAGTTGAAAGTAGTCGCTGAAGGGGTAGAGAAGCAAGTTCAAAAAGAGTTTCTAAAACAGCTTGATTGCCATTATTTGCAAGGTTATTTGTTTTGCCGACCTTTAAGTGAATCACATTGGTTGAGGTTTTACCAAGAGCATATACGTTCAAATTTAGAAGCACCAATGCATTAAATGCATCGGTGCTTTATATTATCGGTAACTTAACCTGAGTTTTGGTTAAGAAATTTACGAAGTTAACCTGGGCTCAGGTTAACTTATAACGCTTCGAAAGCCACTTCGTAAGAAGTGAATTTACGAATGTTGATAACGCCTTTATCAAAGATTAAGTACTGGCCTTTGATGCCTTCAAGTACGCCTGACACTTCAGGATCTTTGTCGAAATTAAACGAGCTGATCTTGGTCGGGTATTCTGTAACAGGGAAATCTAAATCAACGACTTCTTCATCTAATTGTTCAATGGCGGTGGCACCAAACAACTCAGCCAACTCATCTAATTTAGCCTGAATTTGTGGAATAAGCTCAGCAGCTGCAGCTTTTAAATCAACATCGACACTGACGCCTTTGAGCATATTGCGCCAATTGGTTTTATCGGCAATGAACTCGGCTAAAGCGACTTCTACGAGACCTGACTGTAAGCGTGTTTGCACTTTAAAAATTGGTAGAGCTTGCGTTGCACCTTGGTCAATCCAGCGCGTAGGAATTTGTGTGTGGCGAGTAATACCGACTTTTAACCCAGAAGTATTTGCAAGGTAAACATAGTGCGGGATCATGCAGTTCGCTTCACCCCATTCAGGCTCGCGACAGGTGCCTTGATCAAAATGACAGGTTTCAGGCTTCATAATACACATGTCACAGCTAGCCAGTTTTTTCATACACACAAAGCAATGGCCTTGTGAGTAACTTTTTTTGGTTTTTTTACCACAGCTACAACAAAAAATATTACCTGTGAAAGTTAGCTTAATCGCTTTGCCAAAATATTGGTTTAGATTAACCAATTCATCGCCTAGTGGAAGATGATATTGAATCGGTTGAGTGTGATCTGCTTTTAGTTTACGCAGTGTACCTTGCATCTTTACGCCCCTAAAGATGTGAAAATTTAAGTGCGCAGTCTAGCAAAGCTGGTGGAGAGATTATACCAATTTTATTAACTGACTAATCATTCTAGCGAGCTAAAAAGCCCACTAACTTCGTCTGAAATTTTTAATATAGAACAACTATATATCAAAATATCATCCTTGTTATTGGACTTTTTCCGGTTACCGGTTTTCTGTCGCAATAATAGATCAGAAGTTAATGCAATTGTTATGAGAAAGGCCCTCGAAAGGGCCTTTAATCATCTAAATAGATACGAGATTACTGTTCGCGAGCAATGGCGCGATAAGCGATATCAGTACGGAACTCAACGCCGTCCCAATTGATTTCGTTAACCAGTGCATAAGCGCGCTTTTGCGCTTCAGTCACAGTGTGACCAAGTGCAGTTGCACAAAGTACACGACCGCCCGCTGTTACAACGTTTTCGCCGTCTTGCTTAGTACCTGCGTGGAATACTTTCTCGCCTTCAGCGTAATCAACACGAAGGCCTGAGATAGCATCACCTTTTGGATAGCTACCAGGGTAGCCTTTTGCTGCAAGTACGACGCCTACCGCTGCACGTGAGTCGAACTTAATTTCAGTTTGATCTAGCTCTTCACGGTTTGCCGCTTGAATTAGCTCTACTAAGTCAGACTGTAAACGTAGCATGATAGGTTGAGTTTCAGGATCACCGAAACGACAGTTATACTCGATTACCTTAGGTGTACCATCAGCGGTGATCATCAGACCTGCGTATAGGAAACCTGTGTAAGGAGCACCCTCACTAGCCATACCTTCAACAGTAGGGTTGATCACTTCGTTCATGATGCGCTCATGAATGTCAGCGGTTACAACTGGCGCAGGAGAGTAAGCACCCATACCACCCGTATTAGGACCTTGGTCGCCATTGTATGCACGTTTATGGTCTTGGCTTGTTGCGAATGGCAGCACGTTTTTACCGTCAACCATGACGATGAAAGAGGCTTCTTCACCTTCAAGGAACTCTTCGATAACTACACGACTACCCGCTTCACCGAATGCATTTCCAGCAAGCATATCGCGGATTGCTTCTTCCGCTTCTGCTTCTGTCATTGCAACGATCACACCTTTACCTGCTGCAAGGCCATCAGCCTTAACAACAATCGGTGCGCCTTTTTCTTTTAGATAAGCAAGAGCAGGCTCGATTTGTTCGAACGTTTGATATTCCGCAGTTGGAATGTCATGGCGCGCTAAGAAGTCTTTTGTGAACGACTTAGAGCCTTCTAGTTGTGCTGCTGCCGCTGTTGGACCGAAGATGGCTAGACCTTCTTCACGGAAACGGTCAACCACCCCAATAACTAATGGTGCTTCAGGACCAACAATAGTTAGCTCAACATTGTTGTCTTTGGCAAATGCAACGAGTGCATCTAGGTCTTCAACACCAATCGCAACATTTTCTAACTTAGGCTCTAGTGCAGTACCTGCATTACCAGGTGCAACAAAAACGGTTCTTACAGAAGGGTTTTGAGCGGCTTTAAACGCAAGAGCGTGTTCACGGCCGCCACTGCCAATGACTAGTACATTCATGGCGTATTTATCCTATTATAACTTTTTGAATTTTAGGGTCATGCGATCGCTTTCCCCAATTGCCTTATACTGCTCAGCTTTTTCTTCACCTAAAGCTAAACGTGGTGGCAATGTCCAAACACCTTTCGGGTGATTAGCGCTATCAAGAGGGTTAGCGTTAATTTCGCTTGCTTCTACCAATTCAAAACCTGCTTTTTTAGCAACTTCGATAACATAGCTTTGCTTCATATACCCTGATGACTTTTGGTCTTCGTCGGCACGGTGTTCAGGTAAACGGTGTTCAACCACACCTAAGATACCACCCGTTTTAAGCGCTTTATTAAATGCTTTAAATGCACTTAAAGTGCCGTCTTCGCCACCACGCATGTACCAGTTGTGTACATTACGGAAGGTTAAAACCATGTCAGCAGAGCCCGCAGGGGCAATGTTTGAGTGAGTGACTGGTGCAAACTCGGTAATTTTTACTTCGCTAAAGCGTGTATCTTCAGCCACTTTCTGTTTAAAGCCAGCCAGTGAGCGCTGGTAATAACCTACTTTTGAATCTGCAGGAAAGTGCGCTGCATAAAAAGTACCTTGGCCTTTAACAACTGGTGCTAAGATCTCTGAATACCAACCACCACCAGGCGCAATTTCAACCACTGTCATATTTGGCTTGAGGCCAAAAAATTCAAGAGTTTGTGCTGGGCGACGGTATTGGTCACGGGCACGATTCTTATCAGAGCGAGCATTATCAGCCACAGCAGAGGTTAACTCAGCAGAGCTAGATGATGAAGATGAACCTGTTGCAGAACAACCAGCAATGGCAGTAACAATGCTAGCAGCGAGAAGTGTTTTTAAACCGAATTTCATTTTTTATGTCCTTCACTTTGAGTGTGTTTTAAGCAGACTACTTGAAATTGGGAGAAAGAAAAAGCGCGAAACGATGAATGTTTCGCGCCTATCGATTAGTGACGGAAGTGGCGCATGCCAGTAAACACCATCGCCATGCCAGCTTCATCAGCTGCCGCGATAACTTCTTCGTCACGCATTGAACCACCCGGTTGAATAACCGCAGTGATACCCGCTTCAGCAGCGGCGTCAATGCCATCACGGAATGGGAAGAATGCGTCAGAAGCCATAACAGAACCTTTAACTTCTAGGTTCTCGTCAGCTGCTTTAATACCAGCAATTTTCGCAGAGTAAACGCGGCTCATTTGACCTGCGCCTACACCAATTGTCATACCGTCTTTTGCGTATACAATTGCGTTTGATTTAACGAACTTAGCGACTTTCCAGCAGAACATTAGATCTTTCAGTTCTTGCTCTGTTGGCTGGCGCTTAGAAACCACTTTAAGGTCACCCATTTCAACCATGCCTTGGTCACGGTCTTGTACTAAAATACCGCCATTAACACGTTTGATGTCAGCTTGCGTCGTTTTGCTTGACCATTCGCCACACTCAAGAAGACGAACGTTCTTCTTAGCAGCAACAATTTGAGTCGCTTCTGCAGAGATACTTGGTGCGATGATCACTTCAACGAATTGACGTGAAACAATCGCTTCTGCTGTGTTTGCATCTAGCTCACGGTTGAATGCAATGATGCCACCAAATGCAGATGTAGGGTCTGTTTTGAAAGCACGGTCGTAAGCTGCAAGAATGTCTTCGTCTACCGCTACGCCACATGGGTTAGCGTGCTTAACGATAACACATGCAGGCTTGTCGAACTCTTTTACACACTCAAGTGCTGCGTCAGTGTCAGCGATGTTGTTGTAAGAAAGGGCTTTACCTTGTAGTTGCTTTGCAGTTGCAACTGATGCTTCTTCAAGGTTGTTTTCAACATAGAAAGCAGCATCTTGATGAGAGTTTTCACCGTAACGCATATCTTGCTTTTTAGTGAATTGCATGTTGATAGTACGAGGGAATTTAGTCTCAACAGCGGCTTCTTCAGTGTAATCAGGCACCATTTTACCGAAGTAGTTAGCAATCATACCGTCGTATTGTGCTGTGTGCTCGTATGCTGCAATTGCAAGGTCAAAACGTGTTTGGTACGTCGTTGAGCCTTCGTTTGCTTGCATGTCTGCAATAACGCGATCGTAATCTGATGCGTTTACAACGATCGTCACATCTTTGTGGTTTTTCGCTGCAGCACGAACCATAGTTGGACCACCAATGTCGATGTTTTCAATCGCATCTTCTAAAGTACAACCCTCTTTTGCAACAGTTTGTGCAAACGGGTAAAGGTTAACAACAACCATATCGATAGCTGAAATGTTGTTTTCTTCCATCACGCCTTCGTCTTGGCCGCGACGACCTAAGATCCCGCCATGTACTTTCGGGTGAAGGGTTTTTACTCGGCCATCCATAATTTCTGGGTGACCTGTGTAGTCAGATACTTCCGTGGCTGCAATGCCGTTCTCTGTAAGTAGTTTAAACGTACCGCCTGTTGAAAGTACTTCAACGCCTTGTGCACTTAGTGCGCGGGCAAATTCAACAATACCGGTTTTATCTGACACGCTTAATAGCGCGCGACGAATTGGACGATGTATATCCATGATGGTTTGGGTTTCCTCAATGATTACTTAAGGGCTAGCTTAGAAGTGCGCTATTTTAGCCTAAAATGAATGAGAAAACGATTAAAAAGGCAGAAGTGAGGGTGAGAAAAACTTAATTTGCACTGTTGATATTTTGCGCGAAGCGTGCTTTTTGAAAATCAAATATGGATGATTTAAAACGCTAAATTGTTAAAATTTAGGCAATAAAAAAGCACCCTAAGGCGCTTTTTTATATTAAGCAAAAACTAAAATTAGTTCATGCCGTACTTTTTAAGCTTCTTACGTAAAGTACCACGGTTGATACCTAGTAAGATCGCAGCACGAGTTTGGTTACCACGAGTATACGTCATTACTTCTTCTAAAAGTGGTGCTTCAAGCTCAGAAAGAACAAGATCGTAAACGTCTTGTACGTCTTGACCGTTAAGCTGTTTTAAATAGTGGTGTACAGCTTTTTTTACTGCATCGCGCAAAGGTTGCGGTTTCTCTTGTGACTGAACGTGAGCGTTAGTAATAAATGGAGAAGTCACATTTTGTTCGAACATCTTTATGTCTCTTTCTTAGTTAGCTGCTAGTGTTTTAAAGTATTGCTCTAATGCCTCGATTTGCTCATTGGGCGTTTCAAGGACATTAAATACTCGCCTAAATTGACCTTCTTGGTCATGGGCCTGCAAATACCAAGATACATGCTTGCGTGCGATGCGCGCTCCCATTGGCTCCCCATAGAATTGATGAAGGTTCACTAAGTGCTCCATCAATATGCTTTGCACTTCAGATAATTCTGGTGCAGGCATATGCTCTGCGGTTCGCAAATAATGATCTATCTCTCGGAAAATCCAAGGACGACCTTGGGCGGCTCGACCAATCATAATGGCATCTGCGCCCGTATATTCCAGTACCTGCTTCGCTTTCTCTGGAGAGGTAATATCTCCATTTGCAACCACAGGAATTGATATTGAACGTTTAATATCCCGAATCGTGGCATATTCAGCTTCCCCTTTGTACATGCAAGCACGCGTGCGACCATGCACAGCCAAGGAAGCAATTCCATTACGTTCAGCTATCTTTGCAATCTCAACACCATTGCGGTTATCGGTATCCCAGCCCGTACGGATCTTTAAAGTCACCGGTACATCTACGGCCGCAACGACTGCTTGAACAATTTCTTCAACCAGTTGCGGATACTGCAATAATGCAGAGCCTGCTAGCTTTTTATTCACTTTCTTAGCGGGGCAGCCCATATTGATATCTATGATCTGCGCACCGTTGTCTACATTGAACTGGGCGGCTTGTGCCATCAACTCAGGATCAGCACCAGCGATTTGTACAGAGCGAATACCAGACTCACCAGAATGATCCATACGGTTCATTGATTTATCTGTTTTCCACACTTTTGGATTTGAAGACATCATTTCTGATACCGCAAGACCGGCACCCATTCGACGACATAGTTGTCTGAATGGTCTATCAGTGATCCCAGCCATCGGGGCTACAATCAAGTTGTTTTCAAGTTGGTATGGACCTATACGCACTTCTATCCAAATCTGCCTCGTTTCAAGGGGCGCTAAGTTTACGGTTTTTTTTGAAAAAATCAAAGGCTAATAATTGAACATTATTGTTTTTTTTTTGAACTTTATATCTTGACTTTTGATAACAGTTTGAAGGGGCTTTCTTATTGTAGGATTTTTGAGCAAAAAGTAGGTGTATACAAGATAATTATATTTGGCATGTAAGTGAAAAAATCGTAAAGCCTGTTAAACACAGGCTTTAGCTGTTACAAGTTACTAACTCTATAGGCAGAGGTTTTTATTTAGTTTGCTTTCATTTGACCACTTACGCGGGTCCATTCCCCTTCTTGCGCAATGGCTTCAAGGTCAACAAATGGTGCGTAAACATCGGCAACAGACTGTGCTTGCTCTTCTAAAATACCTGACATGGCAATTGCACCTGTTGGCTTTAAAAAGCCAAGAATGATCTCATGCAGTTCACGAAGTGGCTGAGCAAGGATATTTGCTACCACAATATCAGCATGAAACTCTGGTTGGTTTTCAGGCAGGTATACTTCAAGTTGCTCGGCTACGCCGTTACGCTCTGCATTATCTTTTGAAGCAATTAATGCTTGCGGGTCAATATCAATACCAATCACGCGCTCTGCGCCTAGTTTGATTGCAGCAATGCCTAAAATACCTGAGCCGCAACCAAAGTCGACAACTGTCTTACCCGTCAAATCTTGGCTTTCGAGCCATTTTAAACAAAGGGCGGTTGTCGCATGTGTACCAGTACCAAATGCAAGGCCAGGATCTAGCAATACGTTTACGGCATCTGGTTCTGGAATATCACGCCAGCTAGGGCAGATCCAAAGGCGCTCACCAAACTTGATTGGGTGGAAGTTATCCATCCATTCGCGCTCCCAGTCTTTGTCTTCTAGCTGTTCTATTTTATAAGTGAGAGTATCGCTAATGTTTGCTTTTAGGTACGCGACAACCACGTCCATATCGTGCGCAGCATCAAACAAGCCAATCACCATGGTTTCTGGCCATAAGATGACTTCGCCCGGCTTTGGTTCGTATACCGGAGTATTACTGCCGTCCATAAAGGTGACTGATGGACAGCCTACGTCTAAAAGTAGATCACTGATTTGGTCAGCACTTTCTTTATTAGCGTGAATGCGAATTTGGATCCAAGCCATGGGGTTTCCTAAATATTATGTTAATAAAAAGGCCGCTTATAGCGGCCTTCAAAATAAGCTTTTTTATTCTTAGCCTTTAACGTCTAAGAAGCTCTTTAATAAGTCAGAGCGTGAAGGGTGGCGAAGCTTGCGAAGCGCTTTAGCTTCAATCTGACGAATACGCTCACGTGTTACGTCAAACTGCTTGCCTACTTCTTCTAGTGTGTGGTCAGTATTCATATCGATACCGAAACGCATACGAAGAACTTTAGCTTCACGAGCTGTTAAGCCTGCTAACACTTCGTTTGTTGCGCCACGAAGACTTTCCATTGTTGCTGAATCAATTGGAGACTCAATTGTGGTGTCTTCGATGAAATCACCTAAGTGCGAATCTTCATCATCACCAATTGGCGTTTCCATTGAGATTGGTTCTTTCGCAATTTTTAATACCTTACGGATCTTGTCTTCAGGCATCATCATACGTTCTGCCAACTCTTCAGGACTTGGCTCACGACCCATTTCTTGTAACATCTGACGTGAAATACGATTAAGTTTATTAATCGTTTCAATCATATGTACAGGAATACGTATTGTACGAGCTTGGTCAGCGATAGAACGTGTAATTGCCTGACGGATCCACCAAGTCGCATAAGTTGAGAACTTATAACCACGGCGGTATTCGAACTTATCAACCGCTTTCATAAGACCAATGTTACCTTCTTGGATAAGGTCTAAGAATTGTAGGCCACGGTTGGTGTATTTTTTCGCAATTGAAATTACAAGACGTAAGTTCGCTTCAACCATTTCTTTTTTCGCACGGCGAGCTTTAGCTTCACCAATACTCATACGACGGTTGATGTCTTTGATGCGCTCGATTGTTAAACCTGTACTTTCTTCAATCGCTTTAAGTTTGTTAATGCAGCGCTCTACTTCAGGCTTAACCTCTTGTAATTTTACTGAATACTTTTCGTTTGCCGCAATTTCTGCGTCAACCCAAGCCATATCAGTTTCATTGTTAGCAAAGTGCTTAACAAAAGTTTTCTTCGGTACCTTAGCGATTTGTACCACTTGCTTCATGACAATACGTTCTTGAACACGTACTTTGTCCATCATTTCACGCATGTTGTTAACCATGCGGTCGAATTGCTTAGGTACTAGCTTGAAAGTACGGAAGTGGTCACCAATTTCAGTGATTGCAACTTGCGCATCAGGATGAGCACGACCTTTTGTTTCAAAGATAACGCGTGCAGCATTATAAAGTTCGCGAAGTTTTTCGAAGTTTTCGCGAGCTTCTTCAGGATCAGGACCTGTATCTGCTTCTTCTTCGTCTTCATCATCTGAATCATCGTCTTCATCATCAAGTTCTTCTTCGCTTAATTCTGAACCGATGTGTGTAGCCGAGATTTGAGTTTCTTCAGCATCAGGGTCAAAGAAACCAGAGATAATATCGCTAAGGCGAATTTCTTCAGCTTCAAATTTATCCCACTGTTCAAGCAGATAAGTGATGGCTTCTGGGTACTCAGCAACTGAGATCTGTACTTGGTTGATACCTTCTTCAATACGCTTCGCGATTTCGATTTCGCCTTCACGTGTAAGTAGTTCAACAGTACCCATTTCACGCATGTACATGCGAACTGGATCGGTAGTACGACCGATTTCTTTTTCCACAGTTGCAAGTGCGGCAGCAGCTGCTTCAGCAGCATCTTCGTCTGTCGTAGTTTCTTGCATCATTAGTTCATCGGCATCAGGTGCATTTTCTGCAACCTTAATACCCATGTCATTAATCATGCTAATGATGTCTTCTACTTGATCTGAATCTATGATGTCCTGTGGAAGGTGATCGTTAACTTCTGCAAACGTTAAGTAACCTTGTTCTTTACCTTTCTGAATCAGAAGTTTGAGTTGTGACTGAGGAGATTGATCCATAGAGAATTATGCTTCCACTCTGATAAGTTGATACAACAGGCGCTAGCACTACAGCATTTTAAGCTAGGCGCACGTGAATAGAACATTATAACAGCAATGATTAATGTTCGCTAGTCATTCTAACGTTTAAGTGCCTGAGTTAATAACGCAAGCTCGAGTTTTTCATCTCTACTTAAACCATCAGTTTTATCTTTTATTAATAGGGTCTCGTGTCGGTAATTTAAACACTGGTTTTCAATAAACTGGAAAGAATCTTTAAAATAATCTTCAAGTTTCTCATCTGCGACACCATGTTGCCAAACAGCTAACTTTTTTAATGCGTCAAATTCAGGCGTCTCTCGGTACTGTTCAAGAAGCTGAGCCGTTGTTATGTCATTATTTTGCAAACATAAATGCTGTAAGTTGAGCAGTAGTTGAATCCCGGGAATGGCCATTTCAGCAAGTTCGGGCATATACTCAACACTATTAGCAAGTTTAGGGTGCTGTAACAATAAACCAATAGCGCCACGCATAGGAGTCACTTTGAATTTCCTTTCTATTGAAAGTTGTTCGTTTGGGTTATCTACTTTTTTTGCGAGCTGCTCTTTGGTTCGTCCAATCAGTTTCGCCAGTGTTTCTACTAGGTTTTCTTGATAAAACTCACTAGGTACTTTTGAAATGAGAGGTAGAGCATCGCTCATTAACTTAGCTTTGCCAGAGTCAGATGTAACATCGCAGTTTTCTAATAACTTGCGGAACAGTACTTTTGAAAAATCTTCAGCTTGATCTAGGCGAGATTCAAATGTGTCTTTGCCTTCTTTTTGCACCAATGAGTCAGGGTCTTCACCGTCCGGCAAAAACACAAAGCGCAAAGACTTGCCGTCTTTCAAATTACTCAAAGCGTTCTCGAGTGCACGCCAAGCTGCATCGCGACCTGCTCTGTCACCATCATAACAACAGATCACTAAATCTGTTGTTCTGAAAAGCGTCTGCATGTGCTCTGGGGTTGTGGCTGTGCCGAGTGCAGCAACGGCATAACTAATACCTTGTTCAGCAAGTGCCACCACGTCCATGTAACCTTCAACAATGAGCATTTTTTCAAGTTTACTATTCGCTTGTTTTGCTTCATATAAGCCATACAGCTCTAAACTCTTATGGAAAATGCGCGTTTCAGGTGAGTTTAAATATTTTGGGCCTTGATCATCGCCCATTACACGACCACCAAAGGCAACGACTCGACCACGTTTATCTCGAATAGGAAACATCAGCCTATTACGGAAGAAGTCGAACTGCTTTCCTGGTGTTTTTTCAGATGCGAGTTTTAATTCGAGTAATTGCTGTTTTTGAGCAGGGTTACGAGCAAGTTGGTCACCCAATGAATTCCATTCGTCCGGGGCGTAACCAATGAGATATTTTTGAACCGTTTCACCTGATAAACCTCGACCCTTAACATAGTCGATGACTTGCGTGGCATTTTTATGGTGTTTCAACTGGTGTTGAAAGAACTTCGCAGTTTGCAACATTAAGTCATAATCAGACTTTTTCTCTTGCATACTGCGTTCAGGTTTACCTGAACCTTGCTCACGTGGTACCTCGAGATTTAAAAGTGCAGCGAGTTCTTCAATGGCATCGACAAACTCAAGTTTGTCATAATCCATCATAAATGAAATCGCGTTACCGTTAGCGCCACACCCAAAGCAATGGTAAAACTGTTTATCTCTAGAGACAGTGAAAGAGGGCGTTTTTTCGTTATGAAAAGGGCAGCATGCTTGATAATCTTTGCCAGCTTTTTTTAGGCCAATGCGGTTATCAATCAAGTCAACAATATCTGTTCTATCGAGCAATTCGTCGATAAATTGTCTTGGGATTTTTCCTGCCATAAATACTCTAGAGCTTATACGAAGAAACCGAGCGCATGGCTCGGTTTACTTAAACATACTATCAGTATGAGGGATTATGCGCTTAATCTTTGCTTAATTAAACCAGAAACTTTACCTAAATCGGCTTTACCTTCTGCTTTTGCTTTGATTAAACCCATAACTTTACCCATGTCTTGCATACCTGCTGCGCCCGATTCGGCGATTGCAGCATCAATCAAAGCTAAAATTTCTTCTTCAGTCAAAGGCTGAGGTAAGAAAGCTTCAAGCGCTTCAATTTCATTGGCTTCAATTTCGGCTAAATCATCACGACCCGCATCTTTATACTGGGTGTATGAATCACGGCGTTGCTTAACTAACTTAACCAGAACAGAAGTAATACCTGCATCATCTAGTGTTGTTTTATTGTCAATTTCACGCTGTTTGATTTCAGCAAGAACCATACGAATAGCACCAAGGCGAACCTTGTCTTTTGCTTTCATAGATTCTTTTTGTGCGTCTTTTAGCTGTGTTAAAAGGCTCATTTATACAAGACCAAAAACGGATTAGTATAATTTAACGCGACGTGCGTTTTCGCGAGAAAGCTTTTTCATGTGACGCTTTACTGCAGCAGCTTTTTTGCGCTTACGCTCAGCTGTTGGCTTTTCATAGTGCTCGCGACGACGAACTTCTGAAAGGATACCTGCTTTTTCACATGAACGCTTGAAACGACGAAGTGCTACGTCAAACGGTTCGTTCTCTCTTACTTTAATTACTGGCATTAAAAATTCACCTACCTAATTTATGAGCTAAGCTCATCTGATCAAATAATGACCACGTGGTTCAAAAATGGTGCGGTATTGTAAGCCGAAGCATTACCGCGTGTAAAGACTAAATTTTAGCAAATTACTTAGCATTTTCTTAATTTCGCTGATAAAGCCTGCAAAGCACTTGTCCTGCTTGTTTTTCTTTTAATACATGCCAATTTTCAGGGGCATCAAAAGTACATTCTTTTTCGACCTCAACATAGATTAATGCTTCATCAGCTAGCCAATTATTCTGCTCAAGTAAATGGCAGCTAGGTTCGGCAAGTCCTTTTCTAAAAGGTGGATCGACAAATATTAAGTCAAATTTATCGCCTTGATTGTCAGAAGTTAAGTGTTCAATGGCACTCTTATTAATTACTTTTGTGTTATCTAGCTTTAAGGTGTTGGCATTGTTTTTTAATTGTTCAGCGGCTTTTTTATTTAATTCGATAAAGGTTGCATGTGCTGCAAATCTTGATAAACATTCAAACCCCAAGCCGCCAGACCCAGCAAAGCAATCCAGTACATTGGCACCTCTGGTATCTTGCATTAACCAGTTAAACACCGTTTCTTTGACTCTATCAGTCGTTGGGCGCAGCCCTTCTAAATCATTAACAGGTAACTTTCTGCCGCGGAATTGGCCACTAATGATCCTAATAAAGCCATTATTGTTGGTTCGTTGAGGTGCTGATTTTTTTCTCATGCTTTTGACATCAAACTGATTGTTATTTGGTGCTTAAATTAACCTAGGCAGCATTTTTACTACCTAGTGTTACGTGATACACTGGTCGAAATTTTCAGTACAACTCTTATTAGCTAACGAAAAGCTTTGTTCTACCAGAGTGAGTTAGTTTATCAGACTTTATCTATATGGTATTTAGCGGGTATGGGAAAAAAGAATAAATTTCTGTCTTGGTTAGGTTTTGGCAAAAAAGACGAAGAGCAACAAAAGGCTCAACAAGCAGAAGAACAGGCGCGATTAGAAGCTGAAAAGCTAGAGCAAGAACGTATTGCCAAAGAACAAGCCGAACGTGAAGAAGCAGAGCGTTTAGCACGTGAAGCAGAAGCGGCTGAGCAAGCACGTTTAGAAGCAGAAAGATTAGAGCAAGAACGTATTGCCAAAGAACAAGCCGAACAAGAACGTATCGCTAAAGAGCAAGCTGAGCGTGAAGAGGCAGAGCGCTTAGCACGAGAAGCAGAGGTGGCTGAGCAAGCACGTTTAGAAGCTGAGAGGTTAGAGCTAGAAAAAGCCGAACAAGAACGTATTGCTAAAGAACAAGCCGAGCGTGAAGAGGCAGAGCGCTTAGCACGTGAAGCAGAAGCAGCTGAGCAAGCACGTTTAGAAGCTGAAAGGTTAGAGCTAGAAAAAGTCGAACAAGAACGTATTGCTAAAGAACAAGCCGAGCGTGAAGAGGCAGAGCGCTTAGCACGTGAAGCAGAAGCAGCTGAGCAAGCACGTTTAGAAGCTGAAAGGTTAGAGCTAGAAAAAGCCGAACAAGAACGTATCGCTAAAGAACAGGCCGAGCGTGAAGAGGCAGAGCGCTTAGCACGTGAAGCAGAAGCAGCTGAGCGAGCACGTTTAGAAGCTGAAAGGTTAGAGCTAGAACAAGCCGAACAAGAACGTATCGCTAAAGAGCAAGCTGAGCGTGAAGAGGCAGAGCGCTTAGCACGTGAAGCAGAAGCGGCTGAGCAAGCACGTTTAGAAGCTGAAAGGTTAGAGCTAGAAAAAGCCGAACAAGAACGTATTGCTAAAGAACAAGCCGAGCGTGAAGAGGCAGAGCGCTTAGCACGTGAAGCAGAAGCAGCTGAGCAAGCACATTTAGAAGCTGAAAGGTTAGAGCTAGAAAAAGCCGAACAAGAACGTATCGCTAAAGAACAGGCCGAGCGTGAAGAGGCAGAGCGCTTAGCACGTGAAGCAGAAGCAGCTGAGCGAGCACGTTTAGAAGCTGAAAGGTTAGAGCTAGAAAAAGCCGAACAAGAACGTATCGCTAAAGAGCAAGCTGAGCGTGAAGAGGCTGAGCGTTTAGCGCGTGAAGCAGAAGCAGCTGAGCAAGCACGTTTAGAAGCTGAAAGGTTAGAGCTAGAAAAAGCCGAACAAGAACGTATCGCTAAAGAGCAAGCTGAGCGTTTAGCGCGTGAAGCAGAAGCGGCTGAGCAAGCACGTTTAGAAGCTGAAAAGCTAGAGCAAGAACGTATTGCTAAAGAACAAGCTGAGCGTGAAGAAGCAGAGCGCTTAGCACGTGAAGCAGAAGCAGCTGAACAAGCACGTTTAGAAGCTGAAAAGCTAGAACAAGAACGTATTACTACAGAACAAGCCAAAGCGGAAAAGCCTAAAAAAGAAGGTTTCTTCTCTCGTCTTAAAAAAGGTCTTTTAAAGACAAAGGCAAACATCGGTTCTGGTTTTGCGGCGATCTTTAAAGGTAAAAAAATTGATGATGACCTTTTTGAAGAGTTAGAAACACAGCTTTTAACCGCTGATTTAGGTGTCGATACCACCATGAAGCTGATCGACAATCTGACGGATGCCGCTGACAGGAAGCAACTTAAAGATGGTGAAGCACTTTACGACTTAATGAAGCAAGAAATGGCAGAAATGCTAAAAGTTGCAGAAAAGCCATTAGAAATTAATGCAGATAAAAAACCATTTGTGATTTTAATGGTGGGCGTAAATGGTGTTGGTAAAACAACGACAATTGGTAAACTTGCCAAGCAGTTCCAACAAGAAGGGAAGTCAGTGATGTTGGCTGCAGGTGATACTTTCCGTGCAGCAGCTGTAGAGCAGCTGCAAGTTTGGGGTGAGCGTAACGACATCCCAGTCGTTGCTCAGCATACAGGCGCTGATAGTGCATCAGTAGTATTTGATGCTTTCCAAGCGGCAAAAGCACGCAATGTTGATGTGCTAATCGCTGATACAGCAGGTCGTCTTCAAAATAAAGACAATTTAATGCAAGAGCTTGAAAAAATTGCGCGCGTGATGAAAAAGCTAGACCCTGATGCGCCGCATGAAGTCATGCTGACCATCGATGCTGGTACTGGTCAAAATGCCATTAGCCAAGTTAACCTATTTAATAAAGCGGTCGGTTTAACAGGTATCACTTTAACTAAGCTAGATGGTACAGCTAAAGGTGGTGTTATCTTTGCTGTTGCTGATCAGTTCCAGATCCCAATTCGTTATATTGGTGTCGGTGAAGGCATTGATGATTTAAGAACTTTCAAAAGTGATGATTTCATCGAGGCGTTATTTAGCCAAGACGATTAACCATAGAAATAAAAGGGAGTATTAACTCCCTTTTTGGTCTCAAAATAATAACATTTAGAGTAGGCCTAACATGATCCAATTTGAGAATGTAAGTAAAACTTACCCTGGTGGCCATAGGGCGTTAGAGAAAGTCAGTTTTGAATTGGCTGATGGAGAGTTAGCGTTTTTAACTGGTCATAGTGGTGCAGGCAAAAGTACGCTGCTAAAGCTAATTAGCGTCATGGAAAGACCTTCGGCGGGTCATGTATATATTAATGGCGTTAACTTAAACGTTGTGAAAAATCGACAAATTCCCTATGTACGGCGTGATATTGGGATTATTTTTCAAAATCATCGACTGTTAGACCGGTATAACGTGTTTGATAATGTGGCGCTGCCATTAGTGATTGAAGGGATGCACCACAAAAATATCACCAAACGTGTTCATGCTGCATTAGATAAAGTAGGACTTTTAAATAAAGTAAAATGTCAGCCTAGTACGTTGTCTGGCGGTGAGCAACAACGTGTTGGGATTGCGCGTGCTATCGTAAACTCTCCGCCTTTATTACTTGCCGATGAGCCAACCGGTAACTTAGACCCAGAATTATCGATGGAAATTCTCAAGCTGTTCGAAGATTTCAATCGTCATGGCACCGCTGTATTAATCGCAACTCATGATTTGGGGTTAATCGCTAGAATGAAGTATAAAAGCCTCACTTTGGATCATGGTCGCTTAATCACAGATCCTTTAGCGCAGGAGGTGCTATGAGTTTACTTTTTAAAAGTCGTAACTCTCAAGGTGGCAGCAATAACCGTAACGGCATTAGCGCGCTGTATTTTTCTCTTCTGAACTTTATCCGCCAAGGCATAAATAGTTTAGGCGAAATGTGGCGAACGCCAATCGCCTCTTTAATGACTATTTTGGTATTAGGGCTGAGCTTAACCTTACCAGCGACTTTATATGTGGTCGTGAAAAACGTACAACAGGTGAGCAGCGGCTTTAGTGATGCTGCTGAGATATCATTATTCGTAAAAGAAGAGCTCAACGATGCGCAAACGCAGACATTGGTAAAACGTTTAGCACTTTACCCAGAAATTGAGAGCGTCAGCTATATTTCCAAATCTCAAGCTCTAAAAGAATTTAAACAGGTTTCAGGCTTTGGACAGGCGTTAGATTATTTAGATGAAAATCCACTGCCGAATGTGGTGTTAGTGACACCGACCGTTCGCTATAGAAAGCCTCAAGCAGCCCAGCAACTCCTGACTAAACTTGAAGCTGAAAGAGAGGTTGAATTCGGTAAGTTGGATATTGCTTGGTTAGAGCGTTTGAATGCACTTTTAAGCCTATTAAAAGAAAGTGTATTTACAGTGGGACTATTATTACTCAGTGCAGTGATACTCATTATAGGTAATACCATTCGCTTATCAATCATGGATAAAAAAGAAGAGATCCAAGTTTTAAAGCTGGTTGGTGCAACAAATGCTTTTATTCATACGCCATTTATCTGGACTGGTATATGGTATGGGGTAATTGGTGGGTTGGTCGCATTTATGAGTGTGGTTATGATGCTCTGGTGGTTAGAGTCAGCAGTCGCTATGGTTGCAGGTGTGTATCAAAGTAATTTTGTATTAACCGGTTTAAATGGCAATGAGCTATTAATTTTGCTCTCATTGGCAATTGGCCTGGGTTTTAGCGGTTCTTATATTTCGGTCAGAAAATATATAAAAGACATAGAGCCAGATAAGGTCTAATTGTTTGTATGTGGAGAGTGCTAAAATTAGCACTCTTAGCAACTTATATGGACTTATCTGTCATTTATATGTCATATCACTGCGTTAGATTCACAACTTGAAACACTTTTAAATTAATTTCAATAATTACTTTTTCTATATTTTTCATTGGTTTATTTTTTTAATTCCAAAATTGAATAAAACTTCTTGCAATTAAGAACAGAAAAGTATTATATAGGTGTTAGCACTCTTTAGGTGAGAGTGCTAAAATCAGCAAAAATGTTTATCACTGAGGTGAAAAATGAGTAACGATATTTACGCAATGGCCCTGACAACAGGACAACAAAGCGCAAGTTTAGATGGCTACTTACAAACTGTAGGCCAAATTCCTATGCTTGATGCTGAGCAAGAGAAAGCACTAGCGACTCGCTTACATCAAGATGGTGATTTAGAAGCTGCTAAGCAACTTATTGTTTCTCACCTTCGCTTTGTCGCGCACATCGCTAAAAGCTATGCGGGTTATGGTCTGCCGCAAGCCGATTTAATCCAGGAAGGGAACATTGGTTTAATGAAAGCGGTAAAACGCTTTAACCCTGAAGTGGGTGTTCGCTTAGTTTCATTTGCTGTTCACTGGATTAAAGCTGAGATCCATGAATATGTATTAAAAAACTGGCGTATCGTTAAGGTTGCGACGACTAAAGCGCAACGTAAATTATTCTTCAATCTACGTAAGAATAAAAAGCGTCTAGGCTGGTTTAACCAAGACGAAGTAGCAACAGTTGCTAACGAGTTAGGTGTAAGTGAAAAAGAAGTACGTGAGATGGAATCACGTATGAGTGGCCAAGATATGGGCTTCGACTTAACATCTGATGATAATGATGATGCACCTGCAAGTAGTTTTTCACCAGTACAGTACTTAACAGATCAAAGTGGTGATCTAGCGGATGTGGTTGAAGAAGAACAATGGCAAGAGCAATCTCAAAATCGTTTGTTTGCAGCATTAAAAACTTTAGACGAGCGCTCTCAAGATATTATTAGCTCACGTTGGTTAGCTGATGAAAAAGCTACCTTACAAGACTTAGCTGCTAAATATAATGTATCAGCTGAGCGAGTAAGACAGCTAGAAAAGTCAGCGATGAAGAAGCTGCAATCAGCAATGCACTAAATATTAAAAGTTTCACGAAATGCCGCTAAATTTAGCGGCATTTTTTATGCCAGTAATAAAATTACAATTGAGCTTACAAGTGTTCGCTAATTGATTATAATGCCGTGCTGATTTAAATAGGAGTGTGGGTTTTGTTAGCTGTTTTACGAGTAATAGCTATGGCGCTATTTATTGTGTTGAGCTGTATTTTTGGGTTATTGCTCTCAATCATAAGGCCGTTTCATAGGAACAATGTACATATTATTGCCAGCTGGTTTGGCAAAATGTCGACTGTGGTTGGAGTTAAACTCGAAATTAATGTCGACCCAAGTGCTAGTAAAGTCGGCCCAGCCATTTACGTCGCAAATCACCAGAATAACTATGATCTATTCACTCTGCCTGCGGCGGTTCCTGAAAATACGGTGAGTATGGGTAAACATAGCTTAAAGTGGATCCCATTTTTTGGTCAGTTATATTGGCTATCAGGTAACATTTTAATTAACCGAGGCAATCGTTCTAAAGCAATGGGCACCTTGGGTAAGTCGGTAGCAAAAATCAAAGAAAATGGTCTATCTGTTTGGATGTTCCCTGAGGGCACACGAAGCTATGGCCGAGGTTTATTACCATTTAAAACAGGCGCATTTCATACTGCGATGAACGCTGATGTGCCAGTGGTACCGGTTTGTATGAATTCAACCCATGATTGTATTAAGCTAAATCGTTGGGACAATGGTACAATCTATATTGATGTGTTGGCACCGATCTCCCTTGATAAAGAAATCAGTGCCAGAGACCATGCTAGTGCAACACACACGCTGATGGCCGAACGTATTGCACAACTTGATGACAAGGTAAAAGAAGATAATGGAAAACTGGCGCGAAATAAGTGAAGACATCGTCGAATCTTTAATCGAAGATGGCTCTTCAACTGAAAAGCTGTACGAAGTGGAGCACCACTTTGTGAGCGAAGACTTTAAGCAGCTAGAAGAAGCGGCTTTAGCTGCATTCAAACTTGGTTATGACGTAGAAGACCCTGCTGAGCTTGAGCTTGAAGATGGCAGTAAGATTTGGGGTTTTGATGTTGTTGTCGAAGCAGAGTTAGATGTTGACGTTATTATGGAAGACGTTGACAAGTTAGCCGCACTTGCTGCTGAATGTAGAGTCGAATATGACGGCTGGGGTACTTACTTCCAAGAGTAAGTTAAATCAGTCTTAAATTAATGAAAAGGAGCGAAAGCTCCTTTTTTAATGCATGTTTTATAGGGTTTTCCTAGTTAAAATGTATTAAATTTAGTCTAAGAGATAGACGACTTACGCTGAAAAATGATACAAACCATGCTTGTATCTAATTTGTTAAAATATGCCGTTATGCTGGTTTCCTTGCCAATCTCTGAATTACAACCTGGGATGTTTGTCGACAGTGTTTGCAAGCAACGCAGCGATGCTAAAATTAAAATAAAATCTCGGGGTATGGTACGAGATCAGAGCATCATTGCTCAATTGCTTTCAAAAGGCGTAATGGAACTAAAAATAGACTTTTCTCAAAGTGATATTGAAGTTCCAGAAAAATACCGTCCAGCTCCAAAACAAGAAGAGAGCAAAGCACCTGAAGAAGCTCCTCGTTCTGCAACAAAGAAAAAAGCCAAGCCTGCGGTCGCAGAAAAATCTTTAGAACAGGAATTTGCCAAAGCCACACAGCAATTCGATCAGCACTCTCAGCAATTAAAGACCCTATACAATGATCTTACTATTGGCGCAAAATTAGATGTTTCTTTGCTGAATCAAGTCAGTAATGAGATAGTTGACTCAGTTCTACGCAATAGTAATGCAATGGCCATATTGAGCCGCATCAAGGACAAGGATGGTTATAATTGGCGCCATATGATTAATTGCACCATTTTGATGAGTGTATTTGCTAAATATCTAGGTATCAAAAATGAGCAAATTCAACAGTTAGCACTTGGCGCGATGTTACATGATGTAGGTCATACAAAATTACCTCAAGGGATCATTAATAAAACTGACAATCTCAATGAGTTAGAGTTTAAAGCGCTTAAGAAGCATGTAGTGCAATCATTGGGGTTGGTAAAAGGTGAGTCAGGGATCAGCCCACTGGTGATGGATATGATTTTAAACCATCATGAAAGGGTTGATGGCTCAGGTTATCCAAGAGGTCTATCGGGGTCAAAAATCAGTAAACCAGCCAGAATGATGGCCATTGTAGATGTATATGATGCAATGACTTCGGAGCGGCCGCATCAAAATGGTGAAGAGCCTATCCACGCTTTAAGGTATTTACTGGCCAATAAAGATCAATTTGATGCGCAGTTAGTGCAAAAGTTTATAAAGTGTTTGGGAGTACACCCCGTTGGTACGATTGTGCGATTAACCAATGATAGATTGGCGCTAGTACTAGAGGGGAATAAGCTGTCACCAATGAAACCTAAGGTGAAAGTCTTCTATAATACTAAGCATAAGCATCACATCACAGGGAAAGAGCTCGATTTACATACTGTAGAAAGCGAAATAAAAGTGGTTGCGAGTGTTAGACCCAGTGATTACGAGCTCAATTTATCCCGCCTGTTAAAGTCTCATCTTTTAATTTAGCTGTATCAGTGCGAGTTAGGCCTTGCCATTTTGCAGATAATACCGCACCTAACTGACAGCTTGTCATCATAATGAGCCATAGAATAGTGCCCTGTTCAGTGTGAAGTGCAAAGCAGCTAAAGGCCAAAGAAATGAGCGCCGCTAAAATAGTGCCTAACCAGAAAAGGTTGATAGGATTATCACATTGCCCTGCTTTATTGCAGGCACAGTAGTTGGCTTTACAAAAGCAATATACGCTTAACCCTGCAAACATCAAAGAGACTAGAATAAGCATGACGAACATGATGAAGGCTCCGTTTTATGTTCCTTTAAAAGATAAGGCTTAGTTTAAAAAGGAGCCGAAAGATTGTCAATCTAAATGAGAATTAATATTATTTGATTCTAAAAACGATAGCCGATATGAATGCCGCCGGTAGACTTCACCTTTTCAGTATCTTCTTGCGCACAGAAAACGAAACACTCACCATCTTCTTCTTTTACGCCAAAACTCGCGCCCACATAAAACCCTTTTTTACCTTGATTACTGAAATAATAATTTGCTTTTGCGACTAAGAACCCGTCACTTGCATAAGCAGCTTGTTGCCCAAGGGTTAGTCCTAAATCAATATGGTCATTTAACTGATACTCATAGCCAAATGCATAGCCAATAATACCTATTGAGGCAAATGCGCTATGCTTTTCATTTATCTCATATGTGTATTTTGCACCGAGAACACCGCCATGTTCAAAGTGGCCAGCACCGAATGACCAAGATGAATTATCATTTGCGTGACTTGAAAAGCAGGCGATAGACAACGTTGATGCGAGTAAAAGTGGTTTAAGCATGGTAAATCCGTTTGTTATTTTTATTGTCGATGAGTGTATCAGTTTGTTTGTTTTTTAGAAACAAAAACGCGAGCCGAAGCTCGCGTTTTCTATGGTGTTAGCAATGATTAAAAGTGTTATTACAAACTCTCAATCTTCGCTTTTTGCTCAAGTAATTTCGCTTTAGCATCAGAGTATTCGGCTAGCTTATCTTTTTCTTTTGCAAGTACAGCTTCTGGTGCGTTGTTAACGAATTTCTCGTTAGCTAACTTGTTTTGAACCTGTGCTAAGCCTTTCTCTGCTTTCTCTAGCTGCTTCGCGATACGAGCTAATTCAGCATCAACATCGATTAGGCCAGCCATTGGGATCATGATCTCAAGGTTTCCAACATACGATGTTGCACACGCTGGTGCATCGTCTTTGTTATCAAGAAGCGTGAACGCTTCAAGCTTAGCAAGAGACGCTAAGAATGCTTTGTTATCCGTTAAGCGGCGCTTGTCTTCGTCAGACGCATTAGCAAGCAATACCGATAATGGTTTGCTTGGGCTGATATCCATTTCACCACGGATGTTACGAATAGCAAGAATGAACTGCTTAACCCATTCTAGGTCGTCCATCGCTTGGCTATCAACATTTGCTTCATTGTATACAGGGAAACCTTGAACCATGATGCTAGTGCCTGCAGTTTCGATACCAGCAAGCGGTGCAACACGTTGCCAAATCGTTTCTGTAATGTATGGCATTAACGGGTGCATTAAGCGAAGTAGGCTTTCTAATACTGTGATTAGAGTATGACGAGTACCACGTTGCTGTACTTCGTTACCTTTAAACAATACTGGTTTAGTAAGCTCTAGATACCAGTCACAGAATTGGTTCCAAGTGAACTCATAAATGGTGTTTGCAGCTAGGTCAAAACGGTAGTTTTCTAGATGTTCAGTATAGGTTTTAACAGTTGCTTCAAATTGGCCTAAGATCCAGCGATCAGCGAGTGAGTATTGTTTTTCAGCCTCTGTAGCGAAGCCACAGTCTTGCTCTTCTGTATTCATTAATACGTAACGGCTTGCGTTCCATAGTTTGTTACAGAAGTTACGGTAACCTTCAAGGCGGTTCATATCCCAGTTGATATCACGACCTGTTGAAGCCATTGCTGCAAGGGTGAAACGCAGTGCGTCTGTACCGTGTGCTTCAATACCGTTTTCGAATGTTTTACGGGTGTTCTTCTCAATCTTCTTCGCTAGCTGTGGCTGCATCATGTTACCAGTGCGCTTTTCAACTAGGCTTTCAAGGTCGATACCGTCAATCATGTCGATAGGATCAAGTACGTTACCTTTCGATTTAGACATCTTATCGCCATTTTCATCACGGATAAGACCAGTGACGTAAACGGTTTTAAATGGTACTTGTGGCTTGCCGTCTTCATCTTTGATGAAGTGCATGGTCATCATGATCATACGCGCAACCCAGAAGAAGATGATGTCGAAACCTGTTACCAATACGTCAGATGGGTGGAAAGTTTTTAAATCGTCTGTGTTTGCCGGCCAGCCTTGCGTTGAGAAAGTCCAAAGCGCAGATGAGAACCACGTATCTAGAACGTCTTCATCTTGCTTAAGTGCAACATCATCAGCAAGGTTGTTATCGCGGCGTACTTCAGCTTCGTCACGACCAACATATACGTTACCTTCGTTGTCGTACCAAGCTGGGATGCGGTGACCCCACCAAAGCTGACGTGAAATACACCAGTCTTGTACGTCGTTCATCCACGAGAAGTACATGTTCTCGTATTGTTGAGGTACGAACTTAATGTCGCCATTTTTAACTGCTTCTTTCGCAGGCTCAGCTAGAGGTGCTACACGCACGTACCACTGATCAGTAAGAAGCGGTTCAATCACTACGCCAGAACGGTCACCGTAAGGTACAGTTAGGCTGTGATCTTCAATTTTTTCTAACAGGCCAAGCTCTTCAAACTCAGCAACAATCGCTTTACGAGCATCAAAGCGGTCAAGGCCGTGTAGGCGCTCAGGAATTGGCGCATCTAATTCAAGCTCTTTACCGTCGAATGTGTAGCTTTCGCCTTCGCTTAATACCGCAGCATCTTTGTTGAAGATGTTGATCATTGGTAGTTGGTGACGTTTACCTACTTCGTTATCGTTAAAGTCGTGGGCAGGTGTGATTTTCACACAACCTGTGCCTTTTTCCATGTCTGCATGCTCATCGGCAACAATTGCAATGCGACGGTTTACGATAGGCAGTAAAATTTCTTTACCGATTAAGTCTTGGTAGCGCTCATCATCAGGGTTTACTGCCACACCTGTATCACCAAGCATGGTTTCAGGACGTGTTGTCGCAACAATGATGTAGTCTTTACCGTCTTTGGTTTTTACGCCGTCAGCAAGTGGGTAACGTAGATTCCACATGTGACCTTGTTTGTCTTTGTTTTCAACTTCAAGATCAGAAATCGCAGTGTGTAGCTTAGGGTCCCAGTTAACTAGGCGCTTACCACGGTAGATTAAGTCTTCTTTGTGAAGGCGTACGAATACTTCTTTAACGGCTTCAGAAAGGCCTTCGTCCATAGTGAAACGCTCACGTTCCCAATCTACAGAAGCGCCTAAGCGACGTAATTGTTTAGTGATAGTGCCGCCAGAGTGGTTTTTCCACTCCCAAATTTTATCGATAAATGCATCGCGGCCTAGGTCGTGACGTGTTTTACCTTCTTCAGCAGCTAACTTACGCTCAACAAGCATTTGTGTTGCGATACCCGCATGGTCAGTACCTACTTGCCAAAGCGTGTTGTTACCTTGCATGCGCTTATAACGAGTCAGCGTGTCCATGATGGTGTCTTGGAAAGCGTGGCCCATATGTAGGCTACCTGTGACATTTGGTGGCGGGATCATAATTGAGTATGCTTCGCCTTTACCTGATGGTTTAAAGTAACCATTGTCTTCCCAGTCTTTATATAAAGACTGTTCTATATCTTGTGGATTATAGGTTTTATCCATTTCACAGAACCTTAATTAGTGCTTAATTTTCAATTTCTTGAGTTGAAATATTGGCGCCAAGCTGACGTAAGTGCACAAAGCGCTGACGCGCGGCTTGCTTGGCGTTTTGCTCCGTCGGTACAAAATCATATACCTGACTGAAGCGTCTTATAAAGTCGGGTAGGGTGGTGGCTAAATTAATTAGCACATTGCGTCTACCAACGGGAGGTGTTTGGCCAATCTCGACAGGGGCACCGCCTTTAGGGCCTTCGCCTTGCAGGTTGTGGGGCACAAAACTATCGGGTTCGAAACACCATAATTGCTCATCAATCAGATGGGCGTCATCAATCGAATCGACGTAGATAAACACACGATGGCCAGCTCTAAACTGCTTCGCGGCAGCGCGAGCGGCAAGATCAAAATGAGCCGGGATAGATGCTTCCGGCTCATTATTTTGTTTTAACACATAAAATCGTGCGTTGATGGTCATAAATTCGCTTCAAATTACATATTTTAACGGTTTTTCAGGGTTAAAATAAGCGTTCAAAATAAACCCGCATTTTGACACAGAACGAACTGACCATCAATCACTCACAGTGGTTAATCTGCTTGGGTTTCAGTTGGCCCCACACGATTTAATAGGTATTGTGTCAACATAGGTACAGGGCGACCTGTCGCGCCTTTGTTTTTACCACTCTTCCAAGCTGTACCTGCAATGTCTAAGTGTGCCCAATTATATTTTTTGGTGAACTTAGATAAGAAGCAAGCTGCTGTAATAGTACCTGCTGCTCGACCGCCTAAATTAGTGAAGTCAGCGAATGGGCTTTCAAGTTGCTCGTGATAGTCATCCCACAGTGGTAGTTGCCATGCGCGGTCACCACTTTGCTCTGATGCTTTTAATAAGTCATGGGCAAGCGGGTTGTGATTTGACAGTAAACCCGTTGCATGCGCACCCAATGCCACAATACAGGCACCTGTCAGAGTTGCTACGTCAACTACGATTTCCGGCTCGAACGCTTCAACATAAGTAAGCGCGTCACATAATACTAAACGACCTTCCGCATCTGTATTAAGTACTTCAACTGTTTGGCCTGACATAGTAGTGAGGATATCGCCCGGACGGTATGCGTTTGAGCTTGGCATGTTTTCACAGCCAGCTAGCACACCAATGACGTTAATTGGCAACTGAAGTTCTGCAACTGTGCGCATTAAACCCAGTACGCCTGCGGCGCCACCCATGTCGTATTTCATTTCGTCCATGGCTTCGCCAGGCTTAATTGAAATACCCCCCGAATCGAATGTCAGACCTTTACCTACAAAAACGACAGGCGCTTGTTCTTCTGGTGCGCCATTGTAGTGAATGACAGACATGACTGATTCGTTATCACTGCCACGACCAACTGCTAGGTATGAGTGCATACCTAATTCTTCCATTTCTTTTTCACCGACTAGATTTACAGAAATGTTGTCAAAAGATTCTAATTCTTGAGCTTGCTCACCTAAGTAACGAGGGTTACAGATGTTTGGTGGCATATTGGCTACGTCTTTACACAGTTTTGCACCAGCAGCAACGGCAAGGCCATGCTCAATGGCGTTTTCGCCAATGGTTAACTCGCGACGCGTTGGTACGTTGAATACGATTTTACGTAGTGGGCGACGTGGATCTGTTTTTTTGCTTTTTAACTGATTAAATGTATACAAGCAGTCTTGTGTTGTTTCTACTGCTTGACGAACTTTCCAGTAAGTATCACGACCTTTAACATGTTGCTCAGTTAAGAAGCACACCGCTTCCATTGAGCCTGTCTCGTTTAATGTGTTGATCGTTTTAGAGATGATTTGTTTATATTGTTTGTCATCTAGTTCACGTTCTTTACCGCAACCAACAAGTAGTACGCGCTCACTTAAGATGTTTGGAACATGATGAAGTAGTAATACTTGACCAGGCTTACCTTCTAAGTCACCACGACGAAGTAAATTAGAAATGTAACCTTCACTGATCTTATCCAGCTGCTCACCGATTGGAGACAAACGACGCGGTTCATAAACGCCAACTACAATACAGGCACTGCGCTGTTTTTCGGGGCTACCACTTTTTACGCTGAATTCCATTGTGACTCCTGAGTCTAAATTATGTCTTTTTGAACTTTATCTGTCTTCGCTTATCCATATCATAAATGCATGATTATCTAGTATGCTTAGTATGATATTTGGTTTTGATGACATATAATAAACTGACTAAAATAATCAGTTTACTCAATTTTTCCTACTATTCCAGTGAAACACGATGTTTTATAGGGGCATATTTTGCTAATTTTTCGCTACCTAACAGCTGAAGTCTTGAAGTCGCAAGTTGCTGTCTTTCTCACTTTAATGACTATTTTTGTCTCGCAAAAGTTTGTCAGAATTTTAAGTGATGCAAGTGATGGAGGCACACCAAGCAATTTAATTCTTTCATATTTGGCACTTAAGTTACCTCAATTGGCAGTTTATATACTTCCTTTAAGCTTGTTTTTAGGGGTTATTTTAGCTTACAGCCGTATTTATGCCGACAGTGAAATGACCGTACTTAAAGCGTGTGGCGTCAGTGAGTGGTATGTAGTGCGTGTGACGCTTGCTTCAAGCGTAGTATTTGCTCTTTTGGCTGGTGTATTAAGTATGTATGTGGCACCTTGGGCTAATGAAAAAGAATATCAGCTTAAAGAACAAGCTGAAGCTGATGCAGGCTTGTCGAGTTTAAGGGCTGGTCGTTTCCAGCAAACTGGCAATGAAAAAGCGGTCGTATTCATTCACGATATCAATCAGCAAGGTAGAGAATTAAATAAAGTATTTGTTGCTCAGTTACCTGAGAAAGAATCCTCACAGTCAGCACGTTTGGTATATGCTCAAACAGGGCGTGTAATCGAGCAAGAAAGTGGCGAGCAACAATTACAACTTGATAATGGCTTCCGCTTTGAAACCGATGGTCAAAGCCAAGCTTTGAGTAAAACAGAGTTTGGAACATATCAAGTACAGATCCAAGAGCAAGAAATTGAGCATCAGCGTCGTAAGTTAGAAGCAATTCCGTCAATGCAGTTACTTGAACTTGGTACGCCTGAAGCCATAGCACAATTTCAACTTCGCCTTTCAACACCTATCTCGATTATTTTACTCACTTTGATGGCGGTTCCCCTTAGTGTTGTAAATCCTCGACAAGGCAAATTTGCTAAGTTGGTGCCAGCAATTGGTTTATACCTAGGTTATTTTATTCTTCTTAATGCTGGTAAATTCTTAGTGGCAGAAGGCAAAGTACCGACCGGGGTAGGACTATGGTGGATTCATATTAGCGCATTGTTTATAGGCGCATATTTAATAGCAAAAGGCCGTCCATTTGGCGTCTGGTTGCGTTCATTATTTGCTAAGCGAGCACAAACAGCATGATGAAAACGTTAGATTGGTATTTAGGCCGCAGTATCCTACAAACAACGAGTTTTGCTCTATTGGTTTTTGTTGGTATTAACACCTTGATTAAGTTTATCGAGCAGTTGAAGTCTGTCGGGCGGGGAACTTATGACATAGGAGCGGCTCTACTTTACACCTTATATAGTATGCCTTCTGACATTGTTGTGTTTTTCCCTATGGCTGCATTGATCGGTGGTTTAATGGGATTAGGGGCGTTGGCTTCAAGTAGTGAACTTGTAGTTATGCAAGCAGCAGGTTGGTCAAGGTTACAAATCATAGCCTCGGTCATGAAAACGGCGATTATTTTAGCTCTTTGTATGATGGCATTAGGGGAATGGGGGGTACCACAATCTGAAAAAATGGCGAAGCAGATCCGAAATCATGCCATATATGGTGGAGAGGTCTTCAATGCTCAACAAGGTGTTTGGGCAAAAGATGGCAATAACTTCATCAATATTGGAAACGTTGAGCAAACAGGTGACCTAAAAGATGTCAGTATTTACCATTTCGACGATTCGTTATCATTAATGAAAGTAACCCGAGTTGAGGTTGCAAAGAGTGTTCCTCAAGGGTGGCAATTCCAAGGCGTTGAAGAAATGATAGTGGCAGATGAGAAAATTACGACTCAATATAGTGAGTCAATGCTCTATGCTTCTCAGCTGACAGCTGAGAAGTTAGACGTAGTTTCAGTGGATCCTGAATCACTTTCTTTCAAGGGGTTGATGTCGTATTTGGCATACCTAGCCCAGAATGAGCAAGATACGAGCACCTATGATTTGGCACTGTGGCGAAAAGTGATGCAGCCTCTAACAATCGCAGTGATGTTGTTGGTCGCATTGTCTTTTATCTTTGGTCCACTTCGTTCTGTTAGTATGGGTGCACGCATTATCATGGGAGTTGTGACTGGCTTAGCATTTCATTTAAGCAATGAAATATTTGGCCCAATTGTTATGGTTTATAATGTCCCAGCATTTATAGGAGCCGCGATGCCGGCCGTTTTGTTTGTATTGGTAGCGACCGTTTTATTGAAGCGTCAACAGTAGAGTGTTGAATTTAAATGAAAAAAGCCAGCATTTGCTGGCTTTTTTCATTTAAAAGACTTTTATTAATGGTCTCTAGAAACAGATAAGTTAGCTAAAGCTATAAGTGCTTGCTTATAATCAGAATCGGGCAAAATACTCAAATAATCAATGGCTTTTTGTGCTTCACCACGTGCTTTTTCCATAGCGAAATCAAGCGCTTTTGTATCAGATAAAGTTGCTAAGATGTCATCTAAGAACTGCATACCATTACCTGTTTCAATGGCTTCCCGAATTTGCGCCACTTGTTGTTCAGTGCCTTTTTGCATTGCATAAATAAGCGGTAATGTAGGCTTGCCTTCAGCTAAATCATCGCCCAAGTTTTTACCCATCTGCTCGGCGTTAGCACTGTAATCCAAAACATCATCAACAAGCTGGAAAGCTGTGCCTAAGTGCATGCCATATAGTTTTAGAGCTTCTTGCACTTCTATGCTTTGTTCAAGCACTACTGCTGGTAGCTGGGTGGCCGCCTCAAACAGTTTAGCTGTTTTACTATAGATAACCTGCATATAACTCTGTTCAGTTGTATCAGGGTCATTACAGTTCATTAATTGCAGCACTTCACCTTCTGCGATGATGTTGGTTGCATCGGCTAGGATTTGCATTACTTGCATATTTTGTAAGCCGACCATAAGCTGAAATGAGCGCGTGTAAATAAAATCTCCGACTAAAACACTTGCGGCGTTTCCAAACTCCGCGTTTGCAGTCGGTTCACCTCTTCTTAACGCGGACTCATCAACCACATCATCATGGAGTAGTGTGGCGGTATGAATAAATTCAACAATTGTTGCAAGCGTTATATGCTTGTTGTCGTTACAACCAAGCGCGCGGGCTGCAAGTAAGGTAAGCATTGGTCTTATGCGCTTTCCGCCACTATTCACGATGTATAAGCCTAGTTGATTTACTAAAGCCACATCTGATTGCATTTGTGCATGAATAAGTTGATTGACGTCTTGCATGTCATCTGCAATTAACGTCTGGATAGCTTTGATATCCATCTTGCTCCGAGCCGAGTTTGGTAATGATAAAACGCGCGAATTGTACTACAAAAATTACGTAAGCTCGATAATTAGTCGTGAATGAGATCAAAAAAACTATTAAATTAATAGTTTGCCTACTAATTAGACAGAAATGTAGGTGTTTGGTCACTGTTTTAAAAAGCTTGATTTGGGTTGTTTGAAAGCCGATAAATCGTCGAAAAATAGCTTTGGTTTACAGGGATTTTTCGATAGACTGTCACAAAATAGTAATTCGCCCTCGTCGTAGCTAATTTTTATGCAAAATCTACAAAAATAGGGTTGCGTGAAGTTTCACATTAGCGTAAACTTCGCGCCCTATTGAAGAATATTAAGTTGCGTCGATTTGAGGGCGCACAACGGAGTTAAATATGTACGCGGTTTTCCAAAGTGGTGGTAAACAGCACCGTGTGACTGAAGGTCAAACAATTCGTCTAGAGAAACTAGACGTTGAGACTGGTGCAGCAGTTGAGTTCGATTCAGTACTTTTAGTTGCTGATGGTGAGAAAATCGAGATCGGTGCACCGTTCGTAAACGGTGGTAAAGTGACAGCTGAAGTTGTTTCACACGGTCGCGGTGAGAAGGTTAAGATTGTTAAGTTTAGACGTCGTAAGCATTCTCGTAAGCAGATGGGCCACCGTCAGTGGTTCACTGAAGTTAAAATCACTGGCATTAGCGCTTAATTTTTAGAGGTACAGAAAGATGGCACATAAGAAGGCAGCTGGTAGTACTCGTAACGGTCGCGATTCAGAAAGTAAACGCCTAGGTGTTAAGCGTTTCGGCGGCGAATCAGTTTTAGCGGGTAGCATCATTGTTCGTCAACGTGGTACTAAGTTCCACGCTGGTTCTAACGCAGGTATCGGTAAAGACCACACTATCTTTGCAAAAGCAGATGGTAAAGTAGTTTTCGAAACTAAAGGTCCTTTAAACCGTAAATACGTTAGCATCGTTGCTGAGTAATCGGTAAAGATTTAGAAAAACCCCGCTACGGCGGGGTTTTTTTTTGTATATAAATTATTAGGGTCTTTATCTAGCAACACAACTCTAGCGAGCAAGAAGCAATTGCTTGAGTTATAATTTGCTATCAGACCTCCCAAAACAGAGAGAAACCATGAAGTTTGTCGATGAAGTTGTAATTAGAGCTGAAGCTGGCGACGGCGGCAGTGGCATAGTGTCATTTCGCCGTGAAAAGTATGTTCCTGATGGTGGTCCTGATGGCGGTGATGGTGGTGATGGCGGTAGTGTTTATCTCGTTGCTGATGAAAACTGGAATACATTGATTGACTATCAGTTTGAGCGATTCCATCGAGCTGAGCGAGGCACCAATGGGCAATCGAGAAACTGTACGGGTAAGAAAGGTGCTGACCTTTTCCTTAAGGTGCCTGTAGGCACACGCGTAACTGACGAAGACACAGAAGAGTGTTTAGGTGATTTAACACAGCACGGTCAAAAGTTGCTTGTTGCTAAAGGTGGTTTTCATGGTTTAGGTAATACGCGTTTTAAATCGAGTGTAAACCGAGCGCCAAGACAAAAAACATTGGGTACGCCAGGTGAGGTTCGTAACCTTAAGTTAGAACTCATGTTACTTGCTGATGTTGGACTGCTTGGTCTACCAAATGCTGGTAAGTCGACGTTTATCCGAAGCGTTTCAGCAGCTAAACCTAAAGTCGCTGATTACCCGTTTACAACTTTAGTACCGAACCTTGGTGTAGTTCGCCCAGAAGCGAGCAAATCGTTTGTGATTGCAGATATTCCAGGTCTTATTGAAGGTGCTTCTGATGGTGCTGGATTAGGTATACGCTTTCTTAAACACTTAGAGCGATGTCGCGTGCTACTACATATTGTTGATGTAATGCCAATTGATGGAACTGATCCGGTTGATAACGCCTTTTCTATCATTAATGAACTTCATCAGTATAGTCCTAAGTTAGCTGAAAAGCCTCGCTGGTTAGTCCTTAATAAAATTGACTTGCTACCAGAAGACGAAATGGAAGAAACATGCTCACGCATCGCAGAAGAACTAGATGCAGAAGTAGTCTATCGCATTTCAGCTGCGAACAAACAAAATACTCAACCGCTTTGTTATGACATTATGGCGTTGCTTGAAAGCATGCCAAAAGATAAATTTGAAGAAGAGCAAACGGAAGAAGAAGTCGAATTCAAGTGGGATACCTATCATCGTGAAGCTAAGAAAAACGCCCAAGACGATGATTGGGATGACGACTGGGATGAAGATGATTATGATGTAGAGGTTATCTACGAGAGATAACTTTTGAAAAAAGGGCTTTGAAAGCCCTTTTTTAATACTAAATACTTAGGGAGTCTGAATGATTATTTCTATGATTGCAGCAATGGCTAATGATCGAATTATTGGTGATGACAATCAGATGCCATGGCATCTGCCTGCTGACCTGCAACATTTTAAGCGTGTCACCATGGATAAGCCAGTGGTTATGGGGCGAAAAACATTTGAGTCAATAGGTCGTCCGTTACCTGGCCGTCGAAATATTGTAATAACAAGAAATACATCTTATCAAGCTGAGGGAATAGAGGTCGTATCAAGCCCTGAAGCAGCATTAGCGCTACTGGAAGGAACATCAGAAGTCATGATAATAGGCGGTGGTAATATTTACGGTCAGTTTTTAACATTGGCCGAACGTTTGTATTTAACCTTTATCGATTTAGATGTTGAAGGTGATACTCAGTTCCCTGATTACTCAAAGGATAATAACTGGTCTGAAGTTGAGTCAGAATCTCATCAACCAGATGAAAGAAATAAGTATGGCTATACCTTTGTAACTTTACAGAAAAAGTTATGAGTTTGTTGCGATAGATTATATTGATTGCTACAATTATATACGTATTCTGTTACGAACAAAGTATTAAAGGGTCGACGAAATGAAATTATCTACCGCACTAGTATCAGCTTCGCTGGTTGTTGCGTCTTTTTCTTTTAGCTTTTCAGCAAAAGCAGATGAGCAGTTAGCTGCATCGTTATGCGAATACGTTGCTGCGAACGATAAAGGTGGTTTGCGTAAAAAGCTTAAAAGCTCTCGTCTAAAAATAAGGAACATTTTCGATGGCGTGTTATGTAATGGTAATAATCTATTACGTCACGCTATTGCTAGTAATGCGGTAGACGCCGGCGGGTATATTGTAAAGAACTTACCAAAAAGTAAATTAGCAGATGGCGCTGATATTGCTTGGGCTGAAAGTAATGGCCATGGTGGTTCAGCTTTAGTTGGTACAATTAAAGAGCGTGCTGGTTTATAATAACAGCCGGTTCTATTAATTCTAAAAAGCCAGAAGTTCTCTCTTCTGGCTTTTTTGTTTTTGTAGCATTCAAGCCACACTAAGTATTAATTTGGTGTGCTTTTCAACCAGTTAGTTTAAAAGATAAACATAAGTTCAGTGGATTAAGCAAAGCTGCATATTCTATGAGCATTTGGCAATAATTTACTATAAAAGTGTTTGACTTATTTTCGTAAGCCTTTATTATACGCATCCACAAGACGGAGAGGTGGCCGAGTGGCTGAAGGCGCTCCCCTGCTAAGGGAGTATAGGGTTTGTAGCCCTATCGAGGGTTCGAATCCCTCCTTCTCCGCCATTTTTAAATGGTTTCTTGTAATTAAGGACGCGTAGCTCAGCTGGATAGAGTACCTGGCTACGAACCAGGCGGTCGGAGGTTCGAATCCTCCCGCGTCCGCCACTTTCTCAAAGTGGTTAAATATATGGGTATCCTAGGTTGGGATATAAAACTAAATCAATTACGGACGCGTAGCTCAGCTGGATAGAGTACCTGGCTACGAACCAGGCGGTCGGAGGTTCGAATCCTCCCGCGTCCGCCACTTTCTCAAAGTGGTTAAATATATGAGTATCCTAGGTTAGGATATAAAATTAAATCAATTACGGACGCGTAGCTCAGCTGGATAGAGTACCTGGCTACGAACCAGGCGGTCGGAGGTTCGAATCCTCCCGCGTCCGCCATCTTTCTCAGATGGTTAAAATAGAGAATTTGATATACGGACGCGTAGCTCAGCTGGATAGAGTACCTGGCTACGAACCAGGCGGTCGGAGGTTCGAATCCTCCCGCGTCCGCCACATCAAACAGTTGATGTGAGAAATAACCGACGAAAGTCGGTTTTTTTATGCCTAAAATTTATATATTTACAGGGCATATGAACCAGACGATCTGAGGTTCACTCCCTATAAAGCAAGTCCCGCGTCCGCCAAATCAAACAGTTGATGTGAGAAATAACCGACGAAAGTCGGTTTTTTTATGCCTAAAATTTATATATTTACAGGGCATATGAACCAGACGATCTGAGGTTCACTCCCTATAAAGCAAGTCCCGCGTCCGCCACATCAAACAGTTGATGTGAGAAATAACCGACGAAAGTCGGTTTTTTTATGCCTAAAATTTATATATCTACTGGGCATATGAACCAGACGATCTGAGGTTCACTACCTATAAAGCAAGTCCCGCGTCCGCCACATCAAACAGTTGATGTGAGAAATAACCATTGAGCGTCGCTTTTTATGCCTAAAACTTATATCTACTGGGCATATGAACCAGACGGTCTGAGGTTCACTATGAATCAAGTATTCCCACCTTAGTGGTAGCTAATTTGCTTCTCGTCGGAGAGCTTACAGCTCTTTAGAGTAAAGCACAGCGCTATGCTGACCTTGCTCATCTTGATGAATGAAATGCTTTATATAGCGCATACCAAGCTTCTTCATGATATTGATAGATCCTAAATTGCCTTCAAGTGCCTCGGCAGAAAAAGCGGCATATGCGTTGTCAGTAGCGAGTTTATTAGCAATATGTTTAGCTGCTTCAGTCGCATAGCCCTTGCCCCAACTAATTTTCTTAAAGCGCCAGCCTAGCTCTAAATTACAGTCGTTACGTTGTTCTGTAAAAAAGCCCATCGGACGGACTAATACCCAACCAATGAACAGACCCTCTTCAAGGGTGTTCACTTGCCATAGACCCCAGCCTTTTTCTAAATTTGTGAACTGTTCTAAGCGAGGAATGAAAACATTTTTAATCGTCTCCATTGAATTAGGCTTACCATGCGTTAAATATTTCATGACGGCAGGATCTTGGTCTAATTCGAATAGTAAATTGGCATCATTTTTATCCATGAGTCGATAACGTAATCTTTGCGAGTTTTGCATCTTCATTTGAGTTCCTTACTGCTTTTATGAGCTTAGTTGATTACAATATGAGGCTTATAACCTAAGGGGCATTAGTGAAAAATTCAGTATTAATTCTACGTCAAAAACAAATAGCTGCGGCCAAGCGAGAGTTTAAAGCGCGAGGTTCAAAGCTATCCCGCTGTGAAGCTTGTTTGCTTTCTGAACATTTGTGTATCTGTGACAATCTAGAAGTTGCTGAAGATTGTCAAAGTGCAGTGTGTCTATTAATGTATCACAATGAAAGTTTTAAGCCCTCAAATACGGGTCGTTTAATCGCAGACGTTGTGCCTGATAACTACGCTTTCCGTTGGGATAGGACAGAGCCAGATGAGGCACTGTTATCACTTCTAAAAGATCCAAGCTATCAGCCAATTGTTGTCTTCCCCGCTGATAGCGCAGAGCCAGAACGCGTAATTACTAAAGTTGAACGTATTGAGTCTAAAAAGCCATTATTTATTTTTTTAGATGGTACATGGCGTGAAGCGAAAAAGATGTTTAGAAAGAGTGAATATTTAGATACTTTCCCGGTGCTTTCTGTGTCCCCTGACTCTCTATCAGACTATAAACTCAGAGTTGCTCCGCATGCTCATCAGCTAGGTACAGCAGAAGTCGCGTGTGTTGTTTTGGCAGAATCAGGAGAAAGCTCTGCAGCAGAGAAGTTAACAGCGCACTTTATTGACTTTAGAGATGCTTACTTAAAAGGAAAAAGAAGTTTAAGTTAAATTCATATCCTCTAAACGAAGAAACGCGGCTCTGTGAGCCGCGTTGACGGAATCTTCTAAGCATCCTGCTTTGGTTTCGAGCTGATCAACTCCATACAATCAATTTCCTTTCACTCGCATTTTTGTTATTTAGCGAGTACTACTTCCTGTAGTGTCCTTCATTGGCTTTATGCCAAACATCCATATGCCCTTATCCGAGCTTCCTGCCATTATCCATAACAAATTTGGCCACCATGGCTCCATAAAATCCTATATACATCCTGTATGGCTCACCTTGAGCACTCATCCTGTTATTCCATAGGTTAATTAAACCGTATTTGGCAATAATTAACTATTACATTCCATTACACATCATGTGTTAGATTGCCTTCACTGGCTTCCTTAAAGTATGTAATAATTTTAATAGAGTTATGTAGCAAAAAAAGGCTGTAAACCTAATTACAGAGTAGATTGATTAAATAGTATTTTTTTAACTTAATGATAAATATAGTTTATTTTTATTTTTGCTGTTTTGTTAAGCTGTTTTTTACTTCAAAGCGACAGTTAAAGTGAGAGATCTCTTACAATGTTAGCTGCTAATTAGACGTTAATAGAAAATCAAGTTACAGTTTTTAATCGGTAAAAGGGTGTACTTTGGAATTAGAATAGTTAAAATTAGTTGATAATAATTATTGTTTGGCTTTGGAGGCCTTATGAAAAAAGCATTGGCTATTCTACTCTCAACCGTTACGTGTTTACCTGCTATGGCGGCCGAAGAAATCAACATTTATTCTTTTCGTCAGCCTTTTTTAATCCAACCTATCCTTGACGATTTCACCAAGCAAACAGGCATCAAAACGAATGTGGTTTTTGCAAAAAAAGGATTAATAGAAAGAGTTAAGCGTGAAGGTAAACATAGCCGTGCTGATGTGGTTTTAACATCAAACTTCAGTGCTTTAATGCAGTTAGAATCAATGGATTTAACGCAGCCAATTAAAAGCGATGTCGTAAATAAAAATGTACCTGCTAGTTTCCGTGATCCAGAGGGGCAGTGGGTTGCACTGACTAAACGTGTTCGTAACGTATATTCTTCTAAAGAGCGCTTAGGTAAATTAGATACGTTAACTTATGAAGAATTGGCTGATGTAAAGTATAAAGGCAAAATTTGTACTCGCTCTGGTAAGCACCCTTATAACCTTGGGTTAGTTGCGTCTATGGTCGCGCATCATGGTGAAGCAGAGACTAAATCATGGCTTGAAGGGGTTAAAGCAAATTTAGCTAGAAAGCCGCAAGGTAATGATAGAGCGCAAGTAAAAGCAGTAAAAGAGGGCTTATGCGATCTTGCATTAGGTAACAGCTATTACTTTGGTAAAATGCTACAAGATGAAAAGCAAAAGCCGTGGGCTGATTCGGTTTATATCAACTTCCCGAATCAGAAAAATCGAGGCGCTCACTTAAATGTTTCGGGTGTTGTTCTAACTAAATATTCGAAAAATAAAGAAAACGCCTTGAAACTTATTGAGTTTATGACAGACAATAAGGCGCAAAATATGTATGCGTCAATGAATATGGAATATCCAGTTAAACCAGGTGTGGCGCTTTCTGAACTTGTGGCATCTTGGGGTGAGTTTAAGGAAGATAACTTACCGTTGTCGGAAATTAGTAAATATCGTCCTTTAGCCCTTAAGCTAATCGATGAGGTAAAATTTGATCTTTAATGCAATCATTACTTTCTCTGTCTAAATGGCAGATTTTTGCTTGGCTGATAGGTGCATGCTTATCAGCACCACTGGCATTTTTAATTTACGAGTCGCTGCAAGGCGACTCTGACGTTTTTACGCATCTGTGGGATACGGTGCTATGGGACTATATCTATAATACCCTTGTCCTCATTGCGGGTGTGCTCCTTTTAAGTTGTTTGATTGCTTTACCACTTGGCTGGTTAACCGCTTATTGTCAATTTCCAGGCAAAAAATACTTCGAATGGGCATTAATGTTACCTTTGGCAATGCCTACCTACATTATTGCTTATGTTTACACTGATTTATTTGATTATGCTGGGCCTGTACAAATTGCTTTAAGAGCGTGGTTTGGATGGCAATCACCAGATGATTATTGGTTCTTTGATATTCGAACATTAGGTGGTGCAATCGTGATGATTGCATTGGTTTTATATCCTTACCTCTACCTCATTTTTAAAACTGCTTTGCGTGAGCAGTCATTTAAGTTATTACAAGCTAGTCAGCTAATGGGTATGAGCCCATTGCAAAGCTTCTTCAAAGTCAGTTTACCTCTTGCGAGGGGCGCGATTGTTGCTGCACTTGCTTTGATCAGCATGGAAACCATGGCTGATTTTGCGACTGTGCATTATTTTGCTGTCAGCACACTCACAACGGCAGTTTATGATACTTGGCTCGGTTATTATTCTTTAACAGCAGCAGCGAAAATTTCTGGGATCATGTTACTGTTCTTATTTGTGGTCATCACACTAGAAAAGATCAGCCGCAAAAATACCACAGTGCATGAAAGGCAAAGTGCCGTGAACGACACGCATTTATATACGCTATCAGGTAAATACGCTTGGCTTGCCAGTATCTACTGTATCGTGGTGTTATTTTTTGCTTTTGCTTTACCGGTTGGCGTACTTGTCAGCTATTCAATAGATTATTTTGATCAAGCATGGAACTCTGAGTTTTTCTTGTATGCTTGGCAGAGCTTGAAGATTTCTCTTTGGGTGAGTGTAATAGCAATCGCTTTAAGTATTATCGTGTTGTTTTATCAACGTATCGGTGAACAAAAATCTAAAGCGTTGCCCGGACGAGTTTCTAGTACCGGCTATGCACTACCGGGGACTGTATTAGCAATTGCGGTTCTACTGCCTCTAACTTTGCTGGATACAAAATTAAATGACTGGCTAGAAGGCACCGCATTTGAGCCTGGTCTGCTTTTTAGCGGTACTATTTTTGCCATGGTATTTGCCTATGTAGTGCGCTTTTATGCCATTGCACAGGGCGCAGTTGAAGCAAGCTATGTACGAATTAGTCCCTCGCTTGATATGGCAAGCCAAAGTATGGGTAAGAATTTTGCGCAAATGCTTGGTAGTGTGCACATTCCACTTTTACGGGGAGGCATCTTAACCGCAGGGTTACTCGTGTTTATCGAATGTATGAAAGAGCTTCCTGCTGCTTTATTGCTTCGTCCGTTTAATTTTGAAACCTTGGCAACCCATGTGTTCCAATATGTAAGTGACGAGCAGCTAGAGCTTGCGTCTATCTCGGCATTATTTATTGTTCTTGTTGGCTTAGTGCCTTTGTATTTTGTTAATCGCTCAATGGAGCAGCACAATTCATGAGTAGTTTGTCTTTAAAAAACTTAAGCTATCAATATGATGGCCAAAAAGTGATTGAAAATTTAGATTTAGAAGTCGCCGAAAATGAAATTGTTTGCCTATTGGGGGCCAGCGGGTGTGGCAAAACCACCACTTTAAAAGCTGTGGCAGGTTTATTAACACCTCAACATGGCCAGATTGTTATTCATGGTAAAACCATGAGTGATGACTCGCAGTTTACTGAGCCACAGCATCGAAATATCGGCATGATGTTTCAGGATTATGCGTTATTTCCTCACTTAACTGTTGCTCAAAATATCGCGTTTGGTTTAAGCAAGTTTAATAAGACTGACAAACAAGCACGTGTAAATGAAATGCTTGAGCTTGTGCATTTATCTGAATTTGCTGAGCGATATCCTCATGAGCTTTCAGGTGGTCAGCAACAACGTGTCGCCATTGCAAGAGCGCTCGCTTATAAACCTAACTTACTTCTGCTCGATGAACCCTTTTCGAATATTGATGCGCAAGTGCGTTTCCAACTTATCAATGACATTCGACAAATCATAAAAGATCAAAAGGTCTCGGCTATCTTTGTTAGCCACTCAAAAGAAGAGGCCTTTGCTTTTGCTGATAAACTGGCTGTAATGCATAAAGGTAAAATAGCTCAATTAGGCGACGCTAAAACGCTATTTGAGCAACCAGCTTGTAAAGAAGTGGCAGAATTTTTGGGGCAGGGTATTTATATACCAGCTAAAGCTGAGAGTAAGCGCGAGTTTACTACTTCATTTGGTAGATTTACTTCGACAAAAGCGTGTGAAATTGCACAAGGTGCTGGACAAATTTATATTCGACCTGCTCATATACAGTTAGAAAATGGCGTGAATAATGACGTTGAAATTCTGCAATCGCGCTTTATTGGGACCGAGTTTATTTACCAAATAAAAGTGGCTGAGCAAATCATTGAAGTGCCAGTCGAAAGTGAACATGCCCTGAATATTAATGAGCCAGTGACTTTTAAAATTAAGCCACATGCGGTAAATTTCTTTTCATAGTCATTACTTATTATAACTTGGGGTATCATGGCTCAGCCGCAGTCAGGAGTGTGTGCAGAGGCAAATCTGCATGGATTACATTTGTTTTTTAATGTGCTTGATGGTCAAGATGAGGCTGTTAGAGTAGCACTAGGGCAATGTGAACGCTTACAATCAGAATTGAGCGACCGCTTTTCTGAATCTATGGTATCGAGCTTTGTCGCCATTGGTGCACAATACTGGCCTCATATTTATCCTGAGTGTATTCCTAAAGAATTAAAAAGCTTCCCACATATTCGCTCTCACGAGCACCTCATGCACACTCAGCCGTTTGATTTGTTATATGTGATACGCTCTGACAGAGAAGATGTGAATCATTTATTTGCGCAAAGTGTCAGGCATATGTTGGCAGGTAAGGTCGAGTTAGTTGCGCATATCCGCACTTTTCGCTTTTTAGACGGTCGGGACTTTAATGGCTTCATATATGGTGCCAACACACCCCATGGGCGTTTTAAGCGTCAAGTGGCCTTAGTTCATGACTCTGAATGCTTTGAAGATCAAGGTAGCTATATTCATGTACAACGTGTGAAATTTGATCTAAACCGTTGGCAACAATTGAGTCTGAATGATCAAGAAGCCATTATGGGACGCTCTCGTTTAGAGAATGAAAAGCTTGAAAACTCACTTGCCAATAATCACGCAGCTCTATCTGAGCTTAAAAGTACTGACAATTTACCACTCTTGCTAGAGCAGAGTATGCCATTTGGAGATGTGTTTGAGCAGGGCTCTTTGTGGGTGAGTTGCGCAGCAAAGGGCGACGCTTTTGAAGCGTTGTTAAAAACTCGCGTTGGCAACGAGCAATATTACGATGCGTGGCTAGACTATTGTCAGGCTGATATGGGAGCTGCGTTTTTTGCGCCATCCGTGCAGTTTCTGCAAAAAATGGCGCAATTAACAGAAAACTAGACGTTATCGAATAAGGTTTTTACTTTCTCAAGCGTTACATCAATTTCAGAGATTTTAGCTGGCGCAATAAAAATAGTATCGTCACCGGCAATGGTACCAAGTACGCCATCAGCAGTGCCTAATGAGTCGAGTAAACGGGCAATTAGTTGAGCGGCGCCTGGGCTGGTGCGAATGATGATCATCATTTCATTGTGCATGATATCAATCACTAATTGTCTAAGTGGGCTTTTAGCTGTTGGTACGCCCATTTCTGCGGGTAAGCAGTACACCATTTCTTGTTTTGCATTACGAGTTCTAACCGCACCAAACTTACTAAGCATACGTGACACTTTACTTTGACTCACATTATCAAAGCCTTGATCTTTCAGGGCATCGACAATTTCACCCTGCGAGCCAAAGTTTTCTTCTTTTAGTAGTGCTTTGAATGCCTTTATCAGTGCTTCTTGCTTTTCGTTTGCTTGCATAATTGAACTCGTTTATTAAATATTACTTAGATTTTACACAATTCTGAATCCAGACCCAACTTTGCAATTAAAAAACAAAGTGAATTGATTGCAAGGTTTACTTAAGTGGTAGGGCATTTTTAGAAACACAAGAATGAATATTTTGAAGTGTAAAGCGAGCTTGCACGCTGAAAGCAATATTTTACAACTATAGTCGAAAAAAACCTTAAAATAGCGCCGATAAATTTGTTTTTACCTGCACTTTTCATTATCTTTACAGCACACACAATTCCACCTTCAAATTATGGAGAATTCCACATGAAAGTTGCTGTATTAGGTGCCGCTGGCGGTATCGGTCAAGCTCTATCTTTACTTCTTAAAAATGGCCTTCCTGCAGGTTCTGAGCTATCTCTATACGACGTAGCGCCAGTTGTTCCTGGTGTTGCTGTAGACCTATCTCACATCCCAACTGCAGTTAAAGTTGCAGGTTTTGGTGCAGATGATCTTGATGCAGCGCTAGCGGGTGCTGACATTGTTCTTATCCCAGCTGGTATGCCTCGTAAGCCAGGTATGGACCGTGCTGACCTTTTCAATGTTAACGCTGGTATCATCAAGACACTTGCAGAAGGTATCGTACGTAACTGTCCTAAAGCACTAGTTGGTGTTATCACTAACCCAGTAAACGGCACTGTGCCAATCGTTGCTGAAGTATTCAAAAAAGCGGGTACTTATGAAGCATCACGTGTATTCGGTGTAACAACGCTAGACGTTATCCGTTCAGAAGCATTCGTTGCTGAACTGAAAGGCGTTGACGTATCTGAAGTTAAAGTACCAGTTATTGGTGGTCACTCAGGTACTACCATTCTTCCTCTACTTTCTCAAGTTGAAGGTGTTGAGTTCACTGAAGAAGAAGTTGCGGCACTTACTCCACGTATCCAAAACGCGGGTACTGAAGTTGTTAACGCGAAAGCGGGTGGCGGTTCAGCGACACTTTCAATGGGTGCAGCTGCAGCACGTTTCTGCTTCTCACTTGTTAAAGGTCTTCAAGGCGAGCAAAACGTTGTTGACTATGCATACGTTGCAGTTGAGAACGGTGACGCAGCATACTTCGCACACCCAGTACGTTTAGGTACAAATGGTGTTGAAGAAATTCTTTCTTACGGCGAGCTAAGCGCGTTTGAAGAGAAAGCGAAGAACGACATGCTAGAAACACTAAACAAAGATATCCAAGAAGGTATCGACTTCATGGCTGCGCAATAATCGCAGCTTGAGTGTTTTAAAAACCCGCTTCGGCGGGTTTTTTTATGCCTGAACCTTTTGTGTTTAACCTTGGTAGCTAAGAGCTAAGAGCTAAGAGCTAAGAGTTAATAAGCGAAAGTTTAAGGCGTTAAAAAAGCAGCTACAGCGCTGCTTTTTTAATTTGATAAGTTACTTAAACTTAGTTATTCAGTGCTAACCTAAGCTCTCTTGAGCGCTCTAGTTGGGCAAGTAAGTCTTTGGCAACTGGTTTGAACTTAGCGAGCTCGGTTCTCGGTAGCGGTTCAGACTTAGGTAGTTTTACAGTTTTCGGGTTGCGGTGAACCCCATTCACTAAAAACTCATAGTGTAAATGCGCACCAGTTACTCGGCCTGTTGCACCAACAGTACCAATTTTTTGGCCCTGTTTTACCTTCTGGCCCGTTTTAACCATACGTTTATTCAGATGCAGGTACTTAGTGACATACTGACTGCCATGCTGGATAAACACATAGTTACCATTGAGCTTATTGTATCCAGACTTAGTTACTTTACCATTACCTGCAGAAACTACTGGTGTACCAACGCGTGCAGCGTAATCAATGCCTCTGTGTGGTCTTACTAAACCAGTAACCGGGTGTTTACGACGTGGGTTAAAGTTTGAGCTGATATATTTAAAGTTGACTGGGGCGCGCAAGAAGGCTTTACGCATACTGCGACCTTCAGGTGTGTAGAAATTACCGTCGGTGTGACGAATTGCGCTAAAACGTTCACCTTGGTTGATAAACTCAGCGGCGATGATTTTACCATTTCCGATCAGCTCACCATCGACATAATGGGTCTCGTAAACCAAAGAAAATGTATCGTCTTTGCGAATGTCATTGGCAAAATCGATATCCCAACCAAAGATGTCTGCAAAGTTCATAATTTGACGTTCAGACAAGCCTGCCGAAATACCTGCGGTCCAGAAGCTTGACTTTATTTTACCGCCAGCGCTTTGATTGACTGTTTCGATTTCTTTGCTGTGAATCGCTGTTTGGTATTTTTGTTCTTCATCTAAAGACACCAGCAAAGTGTCTGTTTTTGAAAGCACATATTTAAGGTGGGTTAACTCACCTTCGGTATTTTTTGCAAAACTCAACACTTCACCAGGATGGATTTTAGTCAGTTTGCGTGTTTCAGCATTGGTGTTAACTAGTTTATGTAGAGTTTGTGCTGAAAAACCTGCACGTTTGAAAAGTACCGCAAGGCTGTCGCCATGTTTTACTTCAAAATCGTTGAATTCAAGGATATCAATTGTGGCTTTTTCTGGCGCTTGAACTTCTGCGGGGGCACTTAAAGTTGTAAGCTGCTCTTCATTTTCAGAAACTTTTACGGGTAATTCGTAACGCTTGCCAACTTCGAGCGCTTTTTTGTCACTGTCTCTTGATGCAGTTGCCTTTTCTGACGGCCATAAAGCAATTATCAGCATGACAGAAATGCAGGTAAGAATAAGCAGTTTGTGTTTTTTAGGAAGCTTATGAACAACGTGAACCATAACGCGCCTTTTCTGCTGTCAAGATAAATCGGTAATAATATTGCAGGATATACGCAATAAAGCGTGAATACCAGTGTTTTGTGCATTTAAACTGATCTGAATATAGGCTAGAATCGTGCGATAAACTGTATATTTTGGAGCGACGAATGGTGGACTTTGAAACTGCATTAGCCGAGATTAAGCGCGGTGCAGAAGAGATTCTTATTGAAGATGAATTAAAGGAAAGATTGAAATCTGGTAAAAAGCTAAAAATTAAAGCGGGTTTCGATCCAACAGCACCAGATTTGCATTTAGGTCACACTGTTCTAATTAATAAAATGAAAACCTTCCAAGACTTAGGTCATGAGGTTATTTTCTTAATTGGTGATTTCACCGGCATGATTGGTGACCCAACGGGTAAAAACGTCACTCGTAAACCATTAACACGTGAAGACGTGCTAGCAAATGCTGAAACATATAAAGAACAAGTTTTCAAAATTCTAGATCCTGCCAAAACCACAGTGGCATTTAACTCTACTTGGATGGAACAATTAGGCAGTGCAGGTATGATCAAACTAGCTGCACGCCAAACGGTTGCCCGTATGCTAGAGCGTGATGACTTTAAAAAGCGTTATGCTGGCGGTCAAGCGATTGCAATTCATGAGTTCTTATATCCTTTAGTTCAAGGTTGGGATTCTGTTGCACTCGAAGCCGATGTAGAGCTAGGTGGTACTGATCAGCGCTTTAACCTACTAATGGGTCGTGAGCTGCAAAAAGATGAAGGTCAGAAGCCACAAACAGTATTAATGATGCCGTTACTTGAAGGTACAGATGGCGTTCAAAAAATGTCTAAGTCATTAGGCAACTATATTGGTATTACTGATGCACCAAACGACATGTTTGGTAAAGTCATGTCAATTTCAGATGAATTAATGTGGCGTTATTACGAATTATTAAGTGCACTTTCAATTGAAGAAATTGAGGGACTTAAGCAAGAAGTTGCAAATGGTCGTAACCCGCGTGACATTAAAATTGATTTTGCCAAAGAAATGATCGCACGCTTCCACAGCGAAGGCGATGCTGAAGCTGCGCATCAAGATTTCATTAAGCGTTTCCAAAAGAATGCTTTACCTGATGAGATCCCGGAAGTGACTATCACAATTGATGAAGACTCTACGATGATCTCTCAGCTGCTTAAAGAAGCGGGTCTTGTAGCTAGTACTTCAGAAGCCATGCGTATGATCAAGCAAGGCGCCGTTAAGTTAAACGGTGAAGAGAAAGTGACTGATAGTAAGCTTGTGATTGAGAAAGGCTCTACACAGATTTACCAAGTTGGTAAGCGTAAGTTTGCAAAAGTGACAGTAAGCTAAACACTCGTTATTTCAAATATTAAAAAGCTGGTTATAAACCAGCTTTTTTTGTGTTTGTTTTTCATGCTTATTTATCTAAGTATTTAAATAAAGATCAATAAACCAATCTAAAAGCCATATCAGTGCGATTAAAGAGAAAGTAAACCACTTAATTCTTTCTAAAAATGTTAAACACTGCTTTATATCTTCTGGCTCAGGGTGACGTTCAGCGCCAATACGCATTTTCGCAAAGCGCTCACCTTGATATTTACACGGGCCGCCTAACTGGATTGATAGATTTGCGGCAAATAGAGATAAGATCCAACCAGTGTTCGTTTGATAGCAGTGCCTTGCATAATGTTTGAAGTAATGAAAAGTTTTCTTACCTTGTAAAAACAATGCCAATAAAAATATAAAGCCTCTAAGCGGTAAAAATTCAATATAAAAAATGGCTGTCTGTAGTGGTTTTATAAATGCGCTATTAGGTGGAACGCGCTTTCGCCAAGCATGATCGCATATCAGCAGTAATTTAAAAGAAAATGCCGCGATGGGGCCGAGTAATAAATAAAAGAAGATCACAAGGTAGTAATGTCGAACTGTTCTTAACGCTGTGCTATCTATGCAGGCTTTAGCAATACCTATACTCGATAGCTCATTGACTTCACGGACTACGTTTTGCGCTAACAGTTGTCTCGCGGTTGCTTTTTGTTTTTGTTGTAGTAGCGCTGCTATGCGTTTGGCTCTTTGTAATACGCGGGTATCTAAACAAAAATAGAGCACTAAGCCCCCAAGCCAAGCTGGATAAAATGCAAACTGACTGATCAGCACCGCAATAAGTACAATGGTAAAAATGGGAAGAAAGAAGCCTAAGGTACCGGCTATTTTTTGTAATGAGCTACTTCTTTTGGGCTTAAAGACCCGAACGCCTATACGTTCAAAAATAAGCGAAAAGAAAGTGATTGGGTTGTAGCTATTGAGCAGCGGTAACACGTGCGCCGCTGCCAGTGCGCAGATAAAAATAATGAGGCTTTGAAAAGCCTCAAATTGCTGAGTCTCTAACATTACAAGCTAGTGTTGTTTAGCTGCTCAAGTAGTTCTGTCACTAGTTTAGAAGAATTTACAGAAGCAACTTCTAGGTATTCTTCAAAAGATTGTGGAGACTCTTTACCTGCAATATCAGATAGTGAGCGGATCACAACAAATGGCGTATGCAGTACATGACATGCCTGAGCAATTGCAGCGCCTTCCATTTCTACAGCTAACATTGATGGGAAATCTTGACGCGTTTTGTCAATGCGAACAGGATCACACATAAAAGAGTCACCAGTACAAATTAGACCAACTTTTGTTTGTGTGTCTTCAAGAATAGCAACACTTGCTTTGGCTGCTTCAATTAATGCCGCATGTGCCGCAAAGCCTGCCGGCATTTGTGGTACCTGACCAATCTCGTAGCCAAAAGCAGTCACATCTACATCGTGGTGACGCACTTCATCAGAAATAACCACATCACCGACATTTAATTCAGGATCAAAACCGCCAGCAGAGCCGGTATTAATGACACAATCTGGGTTAAAATTATCAATTAAAAGTGTTGTCGCAACGGTTGCTGCCACTTTACCAATGCCAGATTGAACTAAAGTAACAGTATGACCCGCAAGCTCACCAGTGTAAAAAGTGAAGCCGCCTTTGGTTAGTTCTTCTTTGTTTTGTAAAGCCTCACGCAAAATTGCAACTTCAGGCTCCATTGCACCGATAATACCTACTTTCATGATTTCTATTCCTCAAAAAATTTCCGCTAGTATAGCCTATCGCACTTTTATAAAAAACTTGTTCATATCAGTGATTATATAAAGCTTTATCATCATAGTATTGATTGCAAAGCGTCCATTTATAAAGAAAAAAGCCCTTTGAATATTCAAAGGGCTTATGTGACATATGGAAACTTTTAAATTTCAGCAAGCTGGGTTTGCGTTGAATGTGCCTTTGCTTGCGAGGGTGAAAGTACTGCTGGCTTCTCAGTTCGAGTTCTGGGTTTGCGAACTGGTTGCGGTTGTTGACCAATTTTATACAAGATGGCGCTGCGTACTTCATTGGCTTTATAGCCTGTTTTTACTTTCATACGAATATGTGGAATATTCGCTGACTCTAAAGCACCATTAACAAACCAATCTTTTTGCGCTTTATGGCCACTCTTGTTCGAATTATTGACAAGATCAACAGCTGCAACAATGTTTAGTGTGGTTTTATCAATGAGTACGTAATCGAGTTGTTTATTTTTAGCCTTTGCCAACGCTGCTCTGCGCGCTTTTTTTGACAAGCCGGGCTTACACTCGATTAAATCAATCAACTTGACACGGCTGACAATCTTAAATTTATCGCCAACTGCACGTTCTAGTAGACTGAGGAAAGTGGCCTCAACAGTACTGAAGACAGATTCTTTACGATTGAAAGGGTATGGATTGCCACCTACATCGGTATATTTTGCAATGACGATCGAGGCGCCAGCTACCAATGCAAAAACTAATAATAAAGCGAACTCCATATAACACTCCACAACAACAATTTGACTTTGATGTTTATAAGCAAAGTTCTTGCCAATTGTGGAGTGAAAGCTAGATTAAGCTGAATAACCGCCAGGTAAGCCTTTGAATGCATAGGCCACTGCGTCGTGAGCATGTAGAGATTCGTAGTGATTAATCTTGATATAGTAGTCGGCAAACCCTGCGTTTTCGAACAGTGCTTTAAGCTTTCTTGCCGCATCTTCACAGAACATAAGGTTTTGGCCGTTCAAACGAGCGAACTCTTGCTCATCTTCACGTTTCACTGCCGCTTGAACGGGGGTTTTAAGTTCATCTTCAACTAAGTTGACTAACCCTACAATGTCGAATTCTTGACAGTTATCATCAAGTTTAATCTTAATGTTTGAAATACTACGTTGCGAATGCGGTGTTGCCAGTACTCCCTCGGTAGTGCCAAGCCATGCATGCACTTCTTCGTGAGAAATGTCTTTATCTTTAAACTTTGCTGCGAAAGCGTCTTGAATAAGTTGACGCGCTAACGCTGCAGAGCAAGGGCAAGTAGAAGAGTAGGTAACATCTAATGCCAGCTCTATAGAAAATGTTTGGTTAACCAGTGAGGCAGTAATGCTAACCGGGTAGCTTTTCCAACCTTGTTTTTTGCTTAATAGAGAAGGTCGTCGCAACGGCAGTTCAAAATTGATGACGACTTTTGCCGCATCGCTGATGTCTTGGTGTGTCGTTACAAATTCGTCGAGCAGTTGCTTTAGTGTATTTGGCGACAAGGCTTGCTCACAAGATAGCGTATCTAGGGCTAAGAATAAACGAGACATGTGAATGCCTTTTGCGTCTTCTTTATGCAGGTTTACAAATGCGTCTGCTTTTGCCGTTACAGGCTGTTCAGGTAAGTCCTTGGTTGCAAGCATTAAAGGTAGCTCGATGTTACCCATTCCTACCCAATCTAATTTACCGGTTTGAAGTGCATCGGCTGAATGAGCAATATCTGGCATTGTAGTCTGCATGTTAACCCTCTTTTTCACGACATTTTTGAGTCGCGCATATTACACTATTTAGCGCTTGAATGCGTATATGTTCGCATTATCAATTAGCGCGTTTATTGAGAACTGTTAAGAACATTATACGTCTATTATGGCTTTTTGGACTTTTAATGCTTTGGGATTAATCACTTGCTTGCGTATAATGAAACAGTTAACGGAGCAAATTGATTAATATGATAGATTCTTCATTTGGATCATGGCTAAAAGTCCTTGCCAATGTGATTAATAAATATGGTGAAAAACAAGCTGGAGTGCTGTGTTATTCCCTGATATTACTCGCCTCATTAATTTTGTCATGTATGTTTTACTATGTGGCGTTAGGCGAGATTGTCATTGTTGATGTATTAGCAATTATGTTTTTTGCTGCTGTTACCTCTCCTGCATTACTGGTTATTTGCATTCAAGCGCTTAAAGAGCTTGAGGCTTCTAGAGTCTATTTGGATACTGCCACTCAACAAGAAAAACTTCTAAATCAGAGTTTAAAAGACAATATTACCCGTCTAAACAGCGAAATCGACGAGCGTAAAATCGCCTTACATGCTAAGCACCGAGCCATTGAAGAATTACGTCGAGAAATCGCTGAGCGTAAAAAAACGCAGTTAGAACTGGCGCAGCAAAGTATGCTACTTCGATCAATTGTCGACTCTTCTCCTGATTTGTTTTATTACCGTGACGAAGAAGGGGTCTTTGCTGGCTGCAACAAGATGTTTGAAAAAGTCATGGGTAAGAGCAGCAATGAGCTTATTGGTAAAAGTGTTTTTGATATTTACCCTGAAAGCTATATTCCAGAAGTGCTTAAGACTGATGAGCAAGTCGCAAAAACGCATCAAGCACTCACGTTAGATGTAGAGTATCCAGTTAATGATGAAAACCGCTGGTTTGAGATGCGTAAACTGCCATTTATCAATGAGCAGGGCGAGTATATTGGTTTACTTGCGTTCGGCCGTGATATTACATCTCGTAAAGAGGCAGAGCAGGAGCTTGAAACGGCTTATAAAGATAAAGGCAAGTTCATTGCAACTTTGAGTCATGAGCTTCGTACGCCACTAAATGGCATTGTTGGCTTAACTCGTATGATGTTAGACACTGAGCTGAGTAAGCAACAAAAGAGCTGGTGTAATACCATTTTCTCTAGTGCTGAAACCTTAGGTAACATCTTCAATGACATTATTGATCTCGATAAAATTGACCGAGAGCAGTTAGACATTGCAGCCGACAGTATCAATGTCTCTGATTTTATAAATGATGTGGTGAACTTTGCAGGACTTATCGCGGAGCAAAAGGGGCTAGAGTTCAATATTAACAGGCAAGGGATCCTAGATGTCTATGCCTCGCTAGACCCGACTCGGTTAAGACAAGTTCTGTGGAATTTAATTAATAATGCGGTTAAATTCACCCACAGGGGCAGTGTGACACTGGATTGTAAGCGGGAAAATCGTGATGGTGAAGTGTGGCTCGTTATGAGCATTACCGACACGGGCTCAGGTATTGCACAAGATCAACTCGCTCGAATTTTCGAAATGTATTATAAAGCACCAAGTGCCAATGGTTCGAATGCCATAGGTTCTGGTATTGGGCTGGCTGTGACAAAGGCGCTAGTTGAAGCAATGCAGGGCAGTATTGAAGTGAGCAGTATTGTTGGTCAAGGAAGTCGTTTTGAGGTTGAAATTCCACTAACCCTGACCGCCGCGCCTAAAGAGCAAAGCTATGCTGGCCGTAGCCTTTACATTCTGTTAGTAGAAGATGTGCCTCTGAATGCAGAAATCGCGACCAACTTACTTGAGCAGCGAGGGCATGAAGTCATTTGGGCCGAAACTGGTGAAGATGCCCTTTCGTTTGTTGCAACTGAGGATGATCTGGATTTGGTCTTACTCGATATGCAATTGCCAGATATTAATGGTGATGAAGTTGCTCGGGAGATTAGAGCAGATAGTCATTTCGATAAATTACCTATCGTTGCTTTAACAGCTAATGTTCGTAGTGCAGAAGAAGAGCTTGAAGGGATCAGCATTCAAGGTGCACTAGCAAAGCCAATCAATACGATTAAGCTTGATAAAATGCTGGCAGAGTTATTTGGTATTAATGCTAGAGCGACTAAGCCTAAACTCATAGAAACTAAAGCCAATTGTGCTGATAAACAAGCTGAATTCATCTTATTAGAAATGGAAACTATCTGTGATTTTATCGATTCAATGGGTGTTGAAGCATTTAAACGAAGCTCTGACTTATTTGCTAAGTTAAGCCCGAAGTATTGTGAAGAATTACAGCAGTCTATTGATAACAGTGACTTTGATGAATACAGCTCTGTAGCACATAAACTCAAAGGCGCATCGGGCTCTGTTGGTTTGAAGCAGGTTCAAGAGCACGCTAAAAAGATGGAAAAAGAAGTATCAGAGGTTGAACCTAAGATTGCACAGGATTGGCTAGATCAATTATATGGCTTGTTAGAAGCTGGGCAAATAGAGCTTAAAACGGTTGTTGATAGTTGGAACGGGTAGAGCTACCTTAGCTTAGGAATAAACTGTTATACCAACCCCTTCAATTAAGTGATCATCTATTATGGGGTTAGGAAAACTTGTCGGTGTCACCGCTTACGTGTTTTGCTAGCGCAAAGGTATCTAAATCTAAGCAGGTAAGGTGAAACTTTTGCTATTTTGTTGTTCTACATAATAAATATTAAAAGAAGCTAGCGTCAGTTTTAGTCTCTCAAAATGATTAAGTATTATTTAGAGTTAATATTAAAGTTCATTGGTTTAAAACAATGAGTTTTAGACATTAAAAAAGGGCCTGAAGGCCCTTTTTTACAAGTATGAACTAATCAATTAAAGTTAGCTATCAATCTTACCGATGAAGCGGTAACCTTCACCGTGAATGGTGCTAATTAGTTCAGAGGTATTTGTATCACTCTCAAAGTGCTTACGAATACGACGAATCGTGACGTCTACCGTTCTATCATTTGCGCGAAGCTCACGACCTGTCATGTGTTTAATTAACTGCTCACGGCTGAAAATACGACCTGGAGAGTCTAGCATTAAACGAAGTGCACGGTACTCACCTTTAGGTAAGCGTTTAGCTTCGCCTGCAGGTGATGTCAGACAACGGCTATTCTCATCAAGCTCCCAACCATTGAAAGTGATTACACCACTGCTTTCAATCGCAGAATCTTCAGGGTTGTTACCTGTACGAGAAATCAAATTACGAGCACGGATAGTTAATTCTCTTGGGTTGAATGGTTTCGTGATGTAATCATCAGCACCAATTTCTAAACCAAGAATGCGATCGACATCGTTGTCACGGCCAGTTAAGAAAATAAGACCTACATTTTTCTTTTGGCGAAGTTCGCGAGCTAAAATTAAGCCATTCTTGCCTGGTAAATTAATATCCATAATTACCAGATTGACATCATCATGAGTCGTTAGCTTGTCGTGCATATCATCGCCATCAATGGCTTCAATTACTTTGTAACCTTCTGCCTCAAATAAACTAACGAGGTTCAAGCGAGTTACGTCTTCATCCTCAACAATCAGAATGACTGGCGTTTGCATTATCATTTAACCTTTTAGGAATATGTTATTTACATTTTATTCGGTACTAGAAGAAAAAACCGAATATTTAAGATTATAGGAGTATATCTAAATGTTAACAAGTAAAATCAGTTAGGGTGAAACTTTGCTACGGCAAGTAACCGAGAAAGCACTTTAAAGTTATGTTTTGCAATCTGTTGCTTATTAACGTAAAGCCTGATTTTATTGCCCTCCTGAACAAGCGCCGCCATTCCTTCATTATCTAAAAAACTTAAGTTATCACTAACCATTAACATATCTAGGGGCGTATTCTTGTCATAAGCGAGCAGTATATCATTGCTAAGAGCTCCATCAAAGTATGTGATTTCACATTGACTGGAAAGTTCCAAAATTTTGGTGTTTTTTTCTACTTTTTTAATGCTTATTGGTAACCCTTTTATTTTTAGGCTTTTATTCTTATTTAATATGGCTCCTGGTCCTGATTTTAGATCATAAAAACAGAAGCGAATGCCTGCATCGCTCATTGATGGAAATTCAATAAAATTGGCCATTTGATATAAAAAAGCAGAGCGGATCTGCTCTGGTGTTTTACCTATAACACCAAAAGAGGAGATTAACAGAGAAAGAGTTAACCAATACCTCATGATGTTAATTCGCCCAGAGGTAAAGAAATAATAAATCGAGTACCGTCGCTATAATCTTCATCTAAAGTAATAGAGCCATCTAGGGCTTGAGTCACAAGATTATAAACTAGGTGCATACCTAAACCGCTTCCACCTTCACCGCGTTTGGTAGTAACAAATGGGTCAAATATTCTCTTTTTAATAGAAGTTGGTACACCGCAGCCATTATCTATATAAGTAATCTCTAAATTGTTTCCGCTACTTTCAGCACCAATCTTTATTTGATTGTCGTTTTCACTTTCAAAACCGTGGATAAGGGAATTTGATATAAGTTGTTCAAATATCTGTTGTAACGGGCCTGTTTTACTCGAAATGGTTAGGTTTTCAGGTAGACTTAATTCAATATCTGGCGATTTAATTGAAATCTCAGCATTCATCGCCATGAGTATATTGCTAAGTAGAGACTTAACGTTAACTTCGGCGCTAATCTCTGTATCTTGACTAACAGCTACACGTTTGAAGTTTGAGATGAGATCTGCTGCTCGGTTTAAATTTCTGTAGATAAGGTCAAGGTTCTCAACCCCATCGTTTATAAACCTTTCTAATTGTTTGGATGTGAGCGTTTTTTGTTCGAATGCGGCTTGTATATCAGCAAGCTTATCTCTTAGAAGCGTTGAACCAGTTACGCCAAGGCCAATTGGCGTATTAACTTCATGCGCAACCCCCGCTACCATTTGACCTAGAGATGCCATTTTTTCACTTTCTACAATCTGGTTTTGATATTGGTGCATGCGTTCTAAAGTGTTGAGCAGTTCTTGGTTTGCTTCACGAAGGGCTATGGTTCTTTGATTTACTTTTTCTTCCAGGCTTTGGTTCAGCTGATTAATTTCTTGTTTATCAGCTTCGTGACGTTCTATTTGATTTTGCGTACGTGAAAGCATGATATTGAGGTTATTTGAAAGGGTATTTAACTCTTCAATATGGCTGCTTGCAGCTCGAGTATTGTAATTGTGGTTTTTAGATACATCCTGCAGCAGTAAAGATAAGTCTTCAATAGGCGTTGCTATTCGCCTTTGAATGTTGCGGGCGACTAGTAGAACTAACAAAAGAACAAATAAGGTCAGTAATATATCAACTAGTATTTTATTGTTGATATATTTATTTAGTCTCTCTAAAGATCCTCTGATGTAGACGTAACCCTCGATTTTACCCTCATATTCGACTGGTTTTATTAATTCAATATAGTTGTCAGTAATTCGAGGTTGTTTTAGCTCTTCAATGCTACCCACTTTTAAAGGCACGGGAGGGGTTTTACTGGCGTTATAGCTGGTAAAGAACACTGGTTTCTTAGTGACGTCGTCTATGTCGTAAATGTGTATGTTTTTGACAAGTTCAACTTTACTGAATGATTTAAGGCGTTTTTCTTCGGTTTTTCTGTCTTCGAAAATTAGCGTGATTTGCGCATTAAAAGCAATGATATCGGCTATCATATCAAGCTTGTTAATAATCAATTGTTTTTGTTCTTTAACGTCAAGGTAAGTAGAAATAGAAATAGACAGCGATAGGCATAGAGCTGTTACGAGCATAACTGCGCTGATCAATACCTTTCTAATGCTTGTTTTTGTTATTTGTTTAGCCATTCGCTAGCCTTTGCAACCTACATGCTTACCAATACGGTTTGAGTAGTAGACATAAACTTCAAATTTTTGAAAAGTTTACAAAAATAAAACGTTATTTATAACTTTAATAAACTTAGTGTAGCAAAGGGAAAAAATAAAAATAACTAAAAATTGCGATGGAGCTTATGCTATTTTTCTCTAAGTTTGAATTAATTCATTCTTTGTTCTTAGAAATATTAATTTAGCATGTTTGATAAAACTTAAGCTGCTTGAGAAGCTTAAAAGGCCATTCATATTTAAATTTTTACAGAATGACCTTCTGTGAGAGCAGTTTACGATTTTTGTGCGTGATACACCGCAAATTTATTATTTTTCGCAATGGTTTCATATTCGCCAAACTGTGCTTCTAAGATTGGCTGATATTTTAAAAAGCTATTAGCAACTATGGTGAGCTTGCCTTTAGGTTTTAAGAATTGCTTAGAAAGCGCTAAAAAGTCTTCAGCAATTTGGTAATCTGTTGAAATACCCGTGTGGAATGGCGGGTTACTGATGATTAAATCAAACTGACCAGACACAGCTTGCATACCATCACTCAAAATCACATTGCCTTCGAGGTTGTTTAGTTTTAGCGTCTGTTCGGTAGCATATACAGCCAAAGCGCTAACATCTAAACAGTTCAGTCTCAATTCTGGTGTTTTTAGTCCTAGGTAAGTGGCGATAATCCCAGCACCACAGCCAAAATCTAGCACTTTGCCTTTATAAGGCACGGCAATTTGCTCGAGCAATAGACGAGTACCATCATCCAGTTTTCCGTGATTGAAAACCCCTGGCACGCTTGCTACTTCGAAGCTTTGGTCGTTGACACTCACAGTGAATGTGGTTTGGTAGCTGCTGATATCAAAACCATCTAATAAGGTTAAGTCAGCAAATTCGAATAGCACGCAGTGCTTTGCGCTTTCTAATTTATAAAATTCACCTGCAAAAGGTTTAAATTGCTTTTCAGCAGATTTAACACCGCCTTTGTTGTCTCCAACAATTAATATACGTGTTTTCGATGAAGCGATAGCTCGGATATTATCGAGCATCATCAAAGCTTCAGGCTTTGACTTCGGGTAGTAATAGATAACTAAATCGAGTTCTTCCAGAACAGGCAAACTATGGGAAACATGACTCGTGATGCCTTTGTGTTTTTGTGAGTCTTGATGATCAGCAACATTATAGCTAAAAGCGTGAATATCGCTATTTGGGTTTAATTGCTTTAATTCGCGAAGAAAGCCGTCACGCATGGTGTTAATCACTAAAATGCGTTCGCCTGTCAGTTCTTCTTCGTTGCGAAGAAGCAATAAACTTGGATTTGCTAATCGACTCATAAATACTCTATTTAAAATCTCTACTTAATTTTGCACAAAGGCAAAATTATACCAATCCTGTTCATTAAGAATTACTGAGGAGAGGTATTAACGTGATACCACTAAGTTAAAAGAGCCATCAGGCTCTTTTAACTAACTAAACATTAATCCTAAAAATTAGAATTTACTTTTAGTTGCTACGTTTGAACATTAAGTCCCAAACGCCGTGACCTAGACGATGGCCGCGCTGCTCAAACTTAGTCAGTGGACGATTGTCTGGACGAGGCACATAATCTTGTGTCTCAGAGATATTTTCGTAACCAGGTGCTGCAGTCATTACTTCTAGCATATGCTCAGCGTAGTTTTCCCAGTCAGTAGCCATGTGGAACACGCCGCCAACTCTTAGCTTTTGGCGAAGGCTCTCAACAAACTCTGGCTGCACAATACGGCGCTTGTGGTGGCGCTTCTTGTGCCAAGGATCAGGGAAGAATAACTGCATTGTTGTTAGGCTGCCATCAGCGATGCAATCAGCAAGCACTTCAACAGCGTCATGTTCAAATACACGCAGGTTCGTTAAACCGGCTTCGTCGGCTTCCATTAAGCATGCACCAACACCTGGGCGGTGCACTTCAATACCGATGAAGTTTAAATGCGGTGCGTTCTTTGCCATTTCAACTAACGACTTACCCATGCCAAAACCGATTTCAAGTACTACGTCGTTGTCGTTGCCGAATACTTGAGAGAAATCTAGTAAGCCTTGGCTATGCTCTAAGCCCATGCTTGACCAACATTTTTCAATGGCAGCAGCTTGTCCTTTTGTTAAACGGCCTTCGCGCTTTACAAAACTACGGACTTTGCGGATGTATTTACCTTCATTTAGAGCTTCTTCTAAATTGGCTTTACTCGATTCGTTCATAATCAATTCTGTGCTGTAAAAATGGGCGCATATTATCCCTATTCCAAGGCTGAAGTACAATACTTGACTGGATATAAAAGCCCTCTACACTGTGCGCCGAGTAAAGTAATCATAGTCGTGGTGATATGCAGGTTTCAAAACAGCAAGCCAAATGGTTTGCCGAGCAAGTAGTAGAGTGGTACCACCTTCATGGTCGTAAGACCTTACCCTGGCAATTGGGCAAAACGCCTTACAAGGTATGGGTGTCTGAAGTGATGTTGCAGCAAACACAAGTTGTTACTGTGATCCCTTATTTTGAGCGTTTTATGGCGCGCTTTCCGACGATTGTCGATTTAGCGGATGCACCAGAAGATGAAGTTTTGCATCACTGGACGGGGTTGGGTTATTACGCCCGAGCACGTAATTTGCACAAGACCGCGAAAATTGTGCGTGATCAATATGCGGGTAAGTTTCCTGAAACCTTTGAACAAGTTGTTGACTTACCTGGGATAGGGCGCTCGACCGCTGGCGCGATTTTGTCGCTTTCACTAGGTCAGCCGCATCCGATTTTAGATGGTAATGTAAAGCGTGTCCTAGCTCGATTCTTTATGGTTGAAGGCTGGTATGGGGTTAAAAAAGTAGAAAACTTACTTTGGTCCTTAAGCGATACCATCACGCCAAAAGACAATGTCACTGAGTTTAACCAAGCCATGATGGATTTAGGTGCTAGCCTTTGCTCGCGCAGTAATTTCAACTGCGAAGCGTGTCCGTTAGTGAGTCAGTGCCAAGCTTATGCAAACAACCAAGTTAAAGCTTTCCCTAACTCTAAACCGAAGAAAGAAAAGCCAAAAAAGCAGGCGTATCATTTGATAATTAACGCAGATAACAAGGTGCTTATGGAAAAGCGCCCAAGCTCGGGCATTTGGGGCGGATTGTTTGGCTTCTTTGAGTTTGAGTCATTACAAGAAGTAGAGACCTTTATTGCTCAGCAGGGGTTAAACGGAAAAATACAATCTCTAGAATCGTTTGTGCATATTTTTACGCATTTTGAACTGACGATACATCCGCAAATTTTGAAGTTAGATACTATTCCAGATTGTGTTCATGACAATCCGCTTATCTGGTTTGATTTGACAGAGCATCCAGAAGTTGGGCTTGCAGCACCAACGAAAAAGTTAGTTAAACTCCTAGGCACAATGGGGTAGACTAACGTCATTAATCGAGCATTTAATTAGGTGATGAACTATGGCACGCACAGTGTTTTGTCAGAAATTACAAAAAGAGGCTGAAGGCCTTGCTTTTCAACTTTACCCTGGTGAAGTGGGTGAAAAGATTTTCAATAATATCTCTAAAGAAGCTTGGCAACAGTGGCAGCATAAACAAACTATGCTGATCAATGAAAAGCACCTAAACATGATGGATCCAGATCACCGTCAGTTGCTAGAAGAGCAAATGGTCGGTTTCTTATTTGAGGGTAAAGAAGTAGAAATCGAAGGCTATCGTCCACCTGAGAAATAATCTTCTTAATTTTTATCTAAATTTAAAAAGCCCCGCAAACTCTAGTTTGCGGGGCTTTTATTTGTGTCTTACTTTTCGGTGCTATTTGCGATTAGTGAAGAATACGTGCTCTGATAGTACCTTCAACTGCGCTCAACTCTTTCAGCGCTACTTCAGAATGGTCGGTATCAACATCAATAACAACATAACCAATTTTGTCGTCGGTTTGTAGGTACTGAGCTGCAATGTTGATGCCGTGCTGAGCAAATGCTTGGTTAATTTGTGTAAGCACACCTGGGCGGTTGACGTGAACGTGTAATAAGCGGCTACGATTCGCAAGCTCAGGTAACGATACTTCAGGGAAGTTTACCGCGCTTAGTGTAGAGCCATTATCTGAGTATTTAGCCAGTTTACCAGCGACTTCAATACCAATGTTTTCTTGTGCTTCTTGTGTCGAACCACCTACGTGTGGGGTTAAGATCACGTTATCAAATTCGCGCAGTGGAGAAACAAACTCTTCGTCGTTAGATTTTGGTTCTACCGGGAATACGTCGATTGCAGCACCAGCTAGCTTTTTATCTCTTAGAGACTCAGATAGAGCATCGATATCGACTACCGTACCGCGAGAAGCATTAATTAAAATCGCACCTTGCTTCATCACTTCAAGCTCAGCCATGCCGATAAGGTTCTTAGTCGATGGTGTTTCAGGAACGTGCAAGCTTACTACATCGGCGCGCTGTAAAAGTTGCGTCAGGTTTTGAATTTGTTGTGCATTACCTAGCGTCAGTTTGTCTTCAATGTCGTAAAATTCAACTTTCATACCGATGTTTTCAGCCATAATACCAAGCTGAGTGCCGATATGACCGTAACCAATAATACCTAAAGTTTTACCACGGGCTTCATAAGAGCCAATTGCTGATTTGAACCACTCACCACGGTGAGCCATGGCGTTACGTTGCGGAATACCACGAAGTAACAAAAGAATTTCGCCTAGTACGAGCTCTGCTACCGAGCGTGTATTTGAGAATGGCGCGTTAAATACTGCTATACCACGCTCTTTAGTCGCCTGCAGGTCAACTTGGTTAGTACCAATACAGAAGCAGCCTACTGCAACCAGTTTTTCTGCTGCATCAATAACGCGTTGGTTTAAGTGAGTACGCGAGCGAATACCCACAAAGTGAACGTCTGAAATACGTTCGATGAGTTCATCTTCAGGTAAGGAAGTCTTAACATAATCAATGTTGCTATACCCATTGCGCTTTAGGGTTTCAACTGCGCTTTGGTGTACGCCCTCTAACAACAGTATTTTGATCTTTTCTTTTGCTAAAGAAACCTTACTCATGACTCATTCCTATTTTACAATTTTAGGACCTTCTGGTGTCCCTGTGATAACGATGTCAGCGCCGCGCTCTGCAAATAAGCCGTTGGTAACTACGCCGACGATTTGGTTAATTTGTTGCTCAAGCTGCTTTGCATCGTTGATCTCTAAACCGTGAACATCCAAGATCACGTTACCGTTGTCAGTGATCACGCCCTGACGGTAAACCGGATCGCCACCTAGTTTAAGCAGTTCTCTTGCCACATAACTGCGTGCCATAGGGATCACTTCAACTGGTAGTGGGAATGTACCCAAAGTTTCTACGTGTTTGGTGTTATCAACAATACAAATAAATTTATCAGCTACTGCCGCTACGATTTTTTCACGGGTTAATGCTGCGCCACCACCTTTGATCATGTCATTTTGTGCATTGATCTCATCAGCGCCGTCAACATACACGTCTAACTTAGCCACATCGTTTAACTCGTAAACTTCAATGCCTAGTGCTTTTAACTTATCAGTAGAAGCTTCTGAGCTAGATACTGCGCCTTTAATGTCATCTTTAATGCTGCCTAACGCATCAATAAAATGGTTTACCGTAGAGCCTGTGCCAACACCTACAATAGTGCCTTCTTCTACAAACTCTAGTGCAGCCCACGCCGCTGCTTTTTTCATTTCGTCTTGAGTCATTTCAGTTCCAAGGTTGTTGTCAAAAGTTGTCAACGCAAGTATACCGAAATCGTAGGCAAAGTGACGTGTTTTAAGCGTTCAACTTTGAAGTTTTACCACTGGTAAAACTTCGTCGGTGTTAAAATCTGCTCTAAAGGTACATCCCATGCTTCTATTGGTAAGCTTTCTACTTTCTGACAATCGTGGGCAAGACCAATTAACTTAGGCTTTTCACGTTGTTCAGCATAGTGCTTGGCCAATGTTCTATCGTAGTAGCCGCCGCCCATTCCAAGTCGATTACCTTGCTCATCAAATGCAACTAAGGGCATTAGCAAAATATCTAATTCTGGAAGCGGGCAAATTTGGCTGCAATTCAGCTTAGGTTCCAAGATAGCATAGCGATTCGCCACCATGGGTGAGTTTTCTTCATATTGCTGAAATAGTAATGAGGCGCCGTTAAAAGGGTGAATTATAGGTAGGTAAACTTGATGTTTTTTAACTCTAAGTGTCTGAATTAGCTTGTTTGTGTTGAGTTCTCCATCATTGCTAAGATAAAGCCCTATTTTGGCCTTTTTAGAGAGTTTTATGTGTTGAGAAAAATTAATAGTTAAGTTTTCTTCAGCTTGATTTTGAAATGATGGAGTTAGGTTTCTTCTGGCTTCGCGCACTTTTTTTCTAATTTCAGTACGCGATATTTTCTGTTCGTGAATTTTACTCATGTTACAAAGCGACTAGTTCAGGAAAAGCAAGTGCGATGGCTAATATGATCAACAGAATGATGAGTACAACACCGAGACCATATTGTACTTTTTTACTGCGCTTGGGTGGTGGATCAAGCTCAAGTTCATCAAATAGGTCGTCATCTTGCCAATCATCTTCGACTTTATTCTCTTTTACTATTTCTTGTGAAGGCAAACGCTGCTCTAATTCTTCTAGACGTTCTTCGATTCGAATAAGACTTGATGTAATGTAATCAAGGGCTTCGAGGATACGTTCATCTTTAGAATTTTGAATTGAGCTTGTGCTATTTGCACTGCTTTCAGTAGATTGCAGCTTGGCATGCAAACCGAAACTGGCCAATAACTTTACTTGTTTAAGGCATTTGGCTTTTTCGCTGGGGGCAAATAAAGATTTGCCTTGCGTGAACGCTGTGATTTTTTGCGGCGTTGTTTTAAGTTTTAAGCTGAGCTGCTCGATGGCGGCAGATTCACTCACGCTGCTATCGAAGCCGGCAAATACAACACGGTATTTGTCAGTCATGGAAACATCCTTAAATTCGCTAATGCTTTGAGTATACCCAAATTTTAAAGACATGCGAATGAAGGAGGAGCTTTATCATGGCCTTATAAGCAAGATATAAGGCCATGGAATAAGTTTTTAGTACTTAGCTGACTTGCCATTCGGTAGGGCGTTTTGAATAAATTCACGTAAGTCTTGATTCGATTGCTCTAAATCAGCACGACGTAAATACATCATATGGCCTGAGCGATAACCTTTAAAGCTTAAACGGTCACGCATTTTTGCACTTGGGTCGAGTTGCCACATCGTATATTTTGCATCGAAATAATTGGTTGCACCGTCATAGTATCCCGCTTGCACTAACACATTAAGGTAAGGGTTTTGCGCCATGGCTAAACGTAGTTGCTCACCAGTGTTGTTGTTTGTTCGATCCCATGGATGAACCGAGCCAAACATATTGTATTTAATGTCGGTTTTGTAATTTAACTCTTCACGTAGATAGTAATTAATGGCTGGCGTGAAAGAGTGCAGCCATGAGGTTAGCTCAGGCCAATAATCAGGGCGACTGCCAGCATCGCGTTTATCAATACCTAAATAACGAGAGTCTAAGCGGCCAAGTGTTTGACCTCTACCTCTTAGCAGCTCCTTCCAAAAAGCGCTGGTTGGAATGTCTAAATTGTTTTGTGCAACAAAGGTTTCTGATAAACCACTGAACTTAGCAACTTGTTTAATTGTTTGTTGTTTTTCAGCATCGCTGATAAATGCACCTTTTGCCAATGCCGGTAGATATTGGTTAATGGTGTAAGTTTCAACTTCTTCTAATACGTCTAACAAGTCTTTATTTTGTAGCTCTGGCGCTAAAGCTTTGTGGTACCAAGCTGCTGCCGCATAGTAAGGTAAGCGATTAGCTGCTTTTACAGGGCCTTGGCGTTTAATGCCAATATCAGTAGGCGATACAAGTACTACGCCATTTAAGTACATCCATTGGCTGTTTTGTAGTTCGTGAGCAAGACCTGAGACACGGGTTGTACCATAGCTTTCACCAATTAAAAATTTAGGCGATAAAAAGCGGTTGTTTCGATTTACAAAAGTGTTTAGCCATTCTGCTAGATATTTGATATCAGCATTGACACCAAAGAAACGCTTTTTCTGCTCCGCCTTGCTAGGCATTTTTCCATCTTTGTTTGGTAAAACACGCGAATAGCCAGTATTCACAGGATTTACGAAAACAATGTCGGCTACGTCTAAAACTGAGTAAGGGTTAGTTTGTACACCGTACGGCTGAACTGGATAGCCCTCGGTATCGATATTTAATGTTTTAGGGCCTGTATAGGCAATATGCATCCATACTGATGCTGAGCCGGGGCCACCATTGAATGAAATAAGCAGTGGACGTTTACTTATATCTTTAACATCCGTTTTTTTGTAATAGGTGTAATGCAAAGTGGCGATCGGATGACCTTCTTCATCCCATACTGGTTGAGTGCCAGTGGTCGCAGTGTAGTTAATTCTTTCACCCAGAATTTTAGTTTTATGCTTAGTAACAACTTGATTGTCTATGTCGATTTGGCGGCTATGTTCACTGGCATTGACCGCATGACTAATCAGCAATGCTGCACTGATGATGATGGTTTTTAATTTCATTAGTTTATGTCCTCCGAATTTAAATAATGTTCTCCTCCCACTGAATATGCAAAGTTTATGAGTCCAAATAAGGGCAAATTGAGACGGGTGTATAAATGGTCGAAATTTATGCACCAGCTCAGTTCAATGTGAATAATTACGCACTTTTTTGGTGCATTCTATTTAGTTTATATTCGGTTATTTTTTGTAACTTAATGTATTTAATTGCTTTTTAATTTTGGTATAGAGCTTGATTATTCATTGTCAATATAACGCATCACAATGTCGAAGGGGGCAATATGAAAATGATCAGCGCTATCATTAAGCCATTTAAGCTTGATGAGGTCCGAGAAGCATTATCAGAACTCGGTGTAGAAGGCATGACAGTCGTTGACGTAAAGGGATTTGGGCGTCAACGCGGTCATACTGAACTATATCGAGGGGCTGAGTACCAAGTGGATTTCATTCCTAAAATCAAAGTCGAAATCGCAACACAGAGTGAAAACGCAGAGCGAATTGTTAATAAGTTAAGTGAAGTGGCTAGAACCGGCAAAATCGGTGACGGTAAGATTTTTGTGTATGACCTAGACCAAGTAGTGCGTATTCGTACTGGTGAATTCGACGAAGAAGCGATTTAGGAGTAAGAATAATGGAAAACAGTATTATAGAACTCAAGTTCTCATTAAACACATTTTATTTTTTAATTTCTGGCGTCTTAGTAATGTGGATGGCTGCGGGCTTTGCTATGTTAGAAGCAGGCTTGGTACGCTCAAAAAATACCACTGAAATTCTCACAAAAAATATCGCGCTGTATGCCATTGCTTGTACCATGTTCTTGCTGGTGGGTTACAACATTATGTATGTAGATAATACGGCGGGTGGCATAGTGCCGAACTTTGGCGCTTTGATAGGTAGTGCTGCAGATGATGCAACTCATGCATTAGAAGCTGACTTTTTCTTCCAAGTTGTATTTGTAGCAACGGCAATGTCAATTGTATCGGGTGCTGTTGCTGAACGAATGAAGCTATGGGCTTTCTTGGCATTCACCGTTGTTTTAACCGGATTAATTTATCCAATTGAAGGTTTTTGGACTTGGGGCGGTGGCTTCTTATCTGAAATGGGTTTTGTTGACTTCGCAGGTTCAGCGATTGTACATGGTGCGGGTGCAGCAGCTGCATTAGCTGGCGTGTTATTGCTTGGTGCGCGTAGAGGGAAATACGGTAAAAATGGTGAAGTTTACCCAATCCCAGGTTCAAATATGCCACTTGCAACTTTAGGTACATTTATCTTGTGGATGGGCTGGTTTGGTTTTAACGGTGGTTCACAACTATTCATTGCAGATAAAGCAAATGCGGTTGCTGTGAGTCAAATTCTTGTGAATACCAATGCTGCGGCGGCAGCTGGTGCAATTGCTGCACTGTTAGTATGTAAAGTGCTTTGGGGTAAAGCTGACTTAACTATGATTTTAAATGGTGCATTAGCTGGTTTAGTCGTAATTACTGCAGAACCCGCTTCACCATCACCGACACTGGCAGTTTTACTTGGCGCATTAGGGGGTTCTTTGGTGGTATTCAGTATCGTGTTCCTTGATAAGGCTAAAATTGATGATCCTGTAGGTGCGATTTCTGTACACGGTACATGTGGCGCATTAGGTATCATGTTAGTACCACTATCAAATGGTGATGCGAACTTTGTAACTCAGTTAATTGGTTTAGTAAGTATCTTTGCTTTTGTATTCATCGCTTCTTACATTGTTTGGGCCATTTTAAAATCAACAATGGGTATTCGAGTTGGTGAAGAAGAAGAGTTATCAGGTATGGACCAACATGATTGTGGTGTTGATGCTTATCCTGAGTTCGTAACTGTTCGCGGTCAATAGTTGTGAAAGTTTTCAATTTGCACACAGTGAGTGAAGAACAAATATCAGAAGTATCGAGACAAGATTTACTGAGTGGTGTTCATGTGATGAGAGTTACCCACTGTGTGCATTTTGAAAAACTAAAAAGAATCAAGCCTAACTTAGCAATGAGTTAGGCTTTCAGGTCTTGTTAATCTAAGGTAATCTATGGTGATTAAATTGGCATTAACCATTCGTGAATAAAGGCATGGCCGAAAAAAAGACTCCCAACCCAAAATCGTCTACAAAGAAAGCAACACCGAAAAAAAGCGCTGCGCCTAAATCGAAAAATACAAAAAATACCAAAAAAACTACAAAACAGTCTAAAAGCAAATTAGCCCAATTTAAACAAAGAACCTTACTAGGTCTTTGGCGTTTGTTTTGGAAAGGTAGCATCGCCGTTCTTGCAGTCTTAGCCTTCTACGTACTTTATCTCGATGCTAAAGTCACGAAGCAATTTGAAGGGAATAAATGGCAGTTGCCAGTGCAGGTCTATGCCCGGACTATGGATTTCCGCCCTGATCAGTATTTGTCAGAAAAAGAAGTACTTTGGGAATTAAAACGCTTAAATTATTCAGAAGTAAATCAACTTAGTCGCACAGGTCAGTATGTGGTTGAAGGGCGAACTATACGTATTTATCGACGCGCTTTTGAGTTTTATGATGGTGTTGAACAAGGCAAAGTATTTACTCTGAATTTTGCAGGTAAAAAATTAGCCAGCATAGTCAATGAGTCAGGTCGACGTGTGCCTAAAGCTCGATTAGAGCCTGTACAGATTGCGCGTATCGGCAATGACTCAAAGCAAGACAGAGAGTTTGTTCCACTCGATAAATTTCCCACTATTTTAAAAGATGCGCTATTGGTTGTGGAAGATAGAAACTTCTATGAACATCATGGTGTATCTGTCATGTCTATTCTTAGAGCGCTTTATACCAACATCAAAGCAGGAAGAACGGTACAAGGCGGCAGCACATTGACTCAGCAGTTAGCTAAAAACTTCTACCTAACCCGAGAACGTACTCTTACGCGTAAGATCAATGAAGCCTTAATCGCGATGATTTTAGACTTCAGATACAGCAAAGATGCCATCTTAGAAGCTTATTTAAACGAGGTTTACTTAGGGCAGGCATATAATCAAGGTGTGCATGGTATGGGACTGGCAGCAGAGTTTTACTTTGCAAAGCCTGTTGATGAGCTTGAGTTTGATCAAATTGCTTTATTAGTGGCTATGGTCAAAGGGCCTTCTTATTACAACCCGAGGCGTTATCCAGAACGTGCTCAAGAACGTCGTGATCTGGTACTCAGACTACTGGCCGAAAATGGTTATTTAAGTACCAATGAGTATCGTCAGTCGCTAGAAAGGCCAATTAAAGTTGAGCCATTAAGCCGTGACCGGCAACAAAATTATCCAGGTTACCTAGAGTTGGTAAATCGAGAGCTAAAAGAATTATTACCTGATCAGCAAGTCATCAATGCTGGTGTGAGGATATTTACGTATTTCGATTTACAAAAACAAGCCGCAATGGAAGAGTCTATCCGCAAAGGTTTACCTTATTTAGAGCGCAAATATAAAACTGAAAAACTTGAAACCGCGATGCTCTCAGTCAACCTTGAGAAAGCGGGGGTGTCTGCTTTGGTTGCTGGCCGAGATATGCGCTTTAGCGGTTTAAATCGCGCACTCGATACCAAGCGACAAGTGGGGTCGCTGGTTAAGCCTGCAATATATCTTTCGGCCTTTGAGCAAAATACTCACAACCTTGGCACATTATTAGAAGATGGGCCGCTAGAGGTCAAAGATAGTTCAGGCGATGTATGGACACCTGAAAACTTCGATCATAAATTTAGAGGCGAAATGCCGCTTTATGAAGCGTTTAGTAAAAGTATTAATATACCAGCGGTCAACCTAGGTTTAGATATTGGCGTACATAAAGTCGCTGAAACACTGAGTGAATTAGGTATTCAGCAGCAGGTTGAACAATACCCTTCGTTACTTCTTGGCGCTCTGGAGCTTTCTTCATTCGATGTGGCACAGATGTATAGCACCATTGCCAGGCAAGGCCGCTATCAGCCCCTTACTAGTATTGCAGCTATGACCAATTCGGTTGGGCGAGTATTGTATGAACATCGAACGCGTTCAGAACAGCGTTTTGCTGAAGAATCAATTTATATGACCAATTACGGCTTAAAAAGAGTTACTAAAGATGGCACAGCAAAACGCATTAACCTTCACTTCCCGTCTATTCAGCTTGCGGGTAAAACAGGCACAAGTAATGATTTAAGAGATAGCTGGTTTGCAGGATTCGATCACAATACAGTGACAGTGACTTGGCTAGGACGAGATGACAATAAGCCAACAGGTTTGACTGGGTCTAGTGGTGCGCTTGAGCTATACATTCGCTATCTGAAGCCGCTTAATCCACAGGCTATAGCTGATCAGAGACCAGATGGCGTGCGCTGGGCGTTTGTGAACCCAAAAACAGGCCGCCAAGCTGCACCTAGTTGCGGTAAGGTTATACAGTTGCCTATTAGGCGAGAGCTGTTTAACCCAACGCCAACGTGTTCATAAATTGGCGTTACCTATTATAAAAGGGCTAAACAGCATCATTAAAACTGGAATTTCTTAACCGCACCTTCAAGCTGAGTGCTCATGGCTGCAAGCGCATGGGCATCATCTTGAGTGGCGATTGCAGATTCAAGAGTGTGTTGAGCAACATTGTTAATGGTGGTCGCATCGCTCAAAGCTTGTTGAGTGGCTTGAGATTGTTGCTGGACTAACACACTAATATGCTGCCCCTGATTATCTATGTCGACCATGCTGGTTTGGGCTTCTTGTAACACCTGATTGGTTTTTTCTGCTGCAAGCACGCCTTGCTCCATTTGCTCAACACTTCGACGCATTTTGTCTTGTGTTGTATTTGAAGCTTGTTGAAGTGCATTAATGATGGTATGAATTTCTTCAGTTTGCTGCTGAGTTCGTTTAGCAAGAGTCCTGACCTCATCGGCAACAACGGCAAAGCCACGCCCTTGCTCTCCAGCACGAGCTGCCTCAATAGCAGCATTAAGCGCGAGTAAATTGGTTTGTTCGGCTATTTCACTGATTGCGACACTGACCTTACTAATATCTTGGCTATCTTGTGCCAGCTTATCAAGTGCTTGTCGACTTTCTTCAAACTCTTGTTGCAACATTGTCATATGCTGAGCAAGTTCTGTCGTGTTTTCACTGCCTTGCTTTACATGACTTGCCGCTGTGCTTGCTAACTGTGTTGCCTCTTGGGCTGAATGCTCAACAGAAGTGGCGGCATGATTCATTTCTTCTAACGCTTCTACAATAGTACCGATATTTTGCTGCTGCTGACTGACATCTTCACGTGTACTTTGGCTGATTTCGTTGAGCTTGCTGGTGGCATTTTGTAGGTTACCACTGGTACTTTTCACATCGCCAAGCAGATTAACCATAGCATCAAGTACTTGGTTATACTGGAAGGCAATAATGCTCATTTCGTCATTACCAATCGCCGTTGCTTTGGCGCTCAAATCACCTTGTGCTGCTTTACTTGCGTTGTGCTCAAACGCGCGAATATTGTCTACCACTGCAAAGTAAAAACCGAACATAAGGTAGCTGGCTAGCAGCAATGACACAATCGCAGCAAGTACAACACTGTTTCTGATAATTTGTTGAGACGATAAGCGTTCGTTTAGTAATGTTTTTAAAAGTGGGGTTGCCGTATTGATGAGCATACTCACTTGTTCAAGCGTATCACTTTTTAAACTATTGAATTGGCTTTGTGATAATTGTAATTCATCAGGGTCAAGCAGATTGTTTTGAATACTGTTTTTAAAAGCATGTACGGATCGTGTGACCTTATCTAGTTGCTGTGATAGCGCTGATTTTACAATTTGATTATCGGCAATTGCTACTGCCAGTTTACCTTCTAAACGCTCAGCGTAACTGGGCAGTGATTTATTGTAGTTAGAGAGTGCAATAAACGTGTCTGGGGTAAATGAACCCGTTTGGATCACCAATGATGCTTGCTCAGAAGTGAGATTTATTTGTTCAATCAAGCTCGGAACAGATTCAACCAAAGAGCGGTTTATATAAGAGCGTGCAATATCGCCATCAATGGCGAGTTTTGATTGAATAGAAACCTGTTCGAGGGCATGTTGTTGTGCGCTATCTGTGATAACAAAACCATTTCCTCTGGCTAATTGACTATTTGCCTGCTTATTTTCAGACATAATATTTTGTAAAAGTTTGGGGTAAAGCGCTAAACCACTTTGCTGCTGTTGTGTGAGCGCAATATTTTGGCTAAGAATAGAGCTTAAGAAGAATAAGCTGACACTGAGTGGAACAAGTAAAATACCAAAAATTAGACTGATTTTGCTTTTATATTTCAAGTTGGCCATTAGAGAAATAGCGGGTGAAAAAAGCGTTTTTGATCCTTGCATGAGCGTCACTTATTAATTGTGTGTATTAGATAGACCGAGCAAGTTTTAATTTTAGTTCAAAATTATTTTTTTTCTTTAAAAAACAAAAAAGCCCACAAATGTGGGCTTTTAATTTATTGCTACAAAACTTCTTATAACTTTTTAAATACTTTTGCAGCTGCGGCAATCGTGTCTGCAATATCAGCGTCTGTGTGCATTGAGCTTACAAAGCCAGCTTCAAAAGCAGAAGGGGCAAGATAAACACCTTCTTCAAGCATTAAATGGAAAAACTTTTTAAAGCGCTCTAGGTCACATTCAGTTGCTTGCTGGTAGCTATTTACAGACTCAGCGGTTGTGAAGAAGAAACCAAACATGCCACCCACATAGTTAGTAGTCAGTGGAATTCCAGCTTCATTAGCAGCTTGTTGGAAACCTTCGCACAGTGCTTTACTTTTTGCCTCAAGCTCTTGGTGTAAGTTACCTTGACTTAATAGCTCAAGTGCTTTTAAACCAGCGGCCATCGCGATTGGGTTACCTGATAGCGTACCAGCTTGATATACAGGACCTACTGGTGCGATGAAATCCATGATTTCTTTTTTACCGCCGAAAGCACCTACTGGCATACCGCCGCCGATTACTTTACCTAAACAGGTTAGATCAGGCTGAATGTTGTAATAAGCCTGTGCGCCACCTAGTGCAACACGGAAGCCCGTCATGACTTCGTCAAAAATAAGCACTGATTTGTGCTCATCACAGACAGAGCGAAGTCCCTCAAGGAATCCTTCAACTGGCGGAATACAGTTCATATTGCCCGCAACAGGCTCGACGATAATACAAGCGATTTCGTCTTTGTACTCATTGAAGATAGCTTTAACTTGCTCAATGTCGTTGAACGCTACCGTTAATGTGTGCTTAGCGAAATCAGCAGGAATACCCGGAGAGTTAGGCACACCCATAGTTAAGGCTCCAGAACCTGCTTTAACTAATAGTGAATCAGCGTGACCGTGGTAACAGCCTTCAAACTTTAGAATTTTGTCACGGCCTGTGAAACCACGAGCAAGACGGATCGCACTCATTGTCGCTTCAGTACCAGAGCTTACCATGCGTACTTTTTCGATTGATGGCACGAGCTCTTTGACTTTCTCAGCCATCAAGATTTCAGTTTCAGTTGGTGCACCGTAACTAAGACCACGCTCAACCGCTTCTAAAACGGCTTGCTTAATTTCTGGGTGGTTGTGACCTAAGATCATAGGACCCCAAGAGCCCACATAATCAATGTATTTTTTATCATCAGCGTCGTAAGTATAAGGACCTTCAGCATTGGTAATGAAAAGTGGTGTGCCACCTACACCATTGAATGCACGCACTGGTGAGTTAACGCCACCAGGAATTGATTCTTGAGCACGAGAAAATAAATCTTGGCTAATTGTCATGTATATAGTCCTATTTTAACTGTTACGTTTACGGCTGAACCAAGGCACATCTACTTCGTAGTTCTGTACTTGGTTTTCAACGCCTAAAGTTAACGCGAATAACGCCATGCGGATCAATACGCCATTTTGTACTTGGCGGAAGATTGCTAAGTTGTCGTTATTGTTTAAATCATTGTCTAGCTCATTTGCATCACTGCGGCTATCGCGAGGTAGTGGATGCATAAGCACAGAGGTTGGCTTGCAGTGTGCATTATAAATTGACTGGCTAATTCTAAAGCCGCCACGGTACTTATTGGCTTCTTCTTGCGATGGGAAACGCTCTTCTTGAATGCGGGTTTGATAAACGATATCAGCGGCTAGGTTACCTTCCATTTTCGAAACCAGTTCGATTTGGTGACCCGCGTTCGATACAGTATCAAGAATATAGTCAGGCATTTGTAAGCCATCAGGTGCAACCATAGTGAATTTAACATCTTTGTAGTGGCACAACAGTTTTGATAAAGAATGTACGGTACGGCCGTATTTTAAGTCGCCTACTAGTGCTATGTGCATGCCATCGATGCCACGCTCAAAACGGTGTAGTTCTTTATCTATGGTTAAAAGGTCAAGTAATGCCTGAGTAGGGTGCTCATTTGGACCGTCACCACCGTTGATAACTGGCACATCAGAACCTGTAGCAAACTCAGCAACAGAGCCTGCATCTGGGTGACGCATAGCAACTGCATCCGCATAAGCTGAAATAACGCGCGCGGTATCGTATAAAGATTCACCTTTTGCAAGAGCTGAGCTTTGCATGCCCGTCGTTTCACGAACCAAGCCACCTAATAAATTGAACGCAGTACCAAAGCTGACACGCGTACGTGTACTTGGTTCAAAAAATAGGTTAGCTAGAACAGCACCTTCAAGCACATTAGTACGTTTTTGCTTTTTAGCATATGGTTCCATTTTCTTTGCTACAGCAAAGATCTGTTCAATGGCATCTCTGTTTAATTGATTTACAGAGAGAATATTTTCACCTTGGAAACTTAACATGAGGCGATCCCTAATCAGAAAATGACGAGCGATTAAAAGCGAGGCTTTCAACCAATATATTTAGCAGGCCAAGACTGGCTGACTTGGCGCAGCATAATAGCATAATTAACCTGAGCTCTGGATAATAAATCTATCTCCAGCGGCTACTTTCAACGTTAACTGCGTTGAATTTACTTGCAATAGACCAGCTATTGACGCGTAAATTCGCCTGGTTATCGCTAAAAGTCTCCGGCTGCAGACTTGAAAAATGACTTATCATTTCAATATCAATACGCTAGTAAATCTCTTAACCAAAGTTCAGTTTAATTAAAAGCTAGGTTTGAGTATTGCGAGCATGATTATCGCTAAAAGCAATAACACTGGAAATTCATTAAAGATCCGATAGAAGCGGTCACTACGTGTGTTTCTATCATGTTTGAAATCAGCAAGCAGCTTAAAGCAGTAGCCATGGTAGATATACAGGATAATAACCAAGACAAACTTGTAATGTAGCCATAGGTTATATTTGAACCATTCTCGGCCGTACTCGAAAATCATTAACAAACCAAAAACTAAAGTTAGCACGGCAAAAGGCGTCACAAAAAACAGTAATCTGCGTTCCATCACTTTTAGCATGGCACTACAAGGTGGCTCCTGGTTAATGGAGTGATACACGAATAAGCGGGGCAGGTAAAAAATGCCGGCAAACCATGCCACCATAAAAAATATATGAAGTGCTTTATATACGAGTAATGCTGTCATTTGGCCTCCAGCTTAACTGGTTCTTATTGTTAGAATTTGACGGATTTGATCCCAACGGACCACTCCCATAACGTGGTGTTCATCTTTTTGGTTAAACACATATACGGCGCCACTTCGTTTATCGTTTAACAAATCAAAAGCATCAGACATAGTTGCTTGGCTGCTCAGGCCATGCATCGGAATATAAGAAATATTCATTGAGTCATCTGACATTAAACTTAAATCGTATTCTGCCAGCCGATAACCATTTTGTTCATCAAATACGATAAGAGGAGTGTGACTGTTCACTACAGATAATGATTCTTTGATTTGTTCTTTATCGTCTGAGTAAAGTAGTTTGAACTGCTCATTCATCTCTTCCACAATACCTACTTTCTGTAGTACTTCACTGGCAGGCGATACTTGGTAAGCCAAGCCCTGGAAATCAAGTTGCTGTAAAAAAATAGAACGATTTCCGAATACTTGTAATGCCGTCACGTACGCAGTTGAAATCACTAACATAGCAGGGACAATAATTTGTGGACTGGCGGTTAACTCCATTACGGCTGTAAGTGCAGCTAAAGGGGCGTGTAAAGTTGCTGCCAGTAAACCCGCCATACCTAGTACGCTGTAGGTACCTGCAATATGTTGATCAGGGCTAATAAATTGACCGAAGTAAGACATTAAGGTGCCCATAACAACACCTAAACCAATGACTGGGCCGATTAACCCGCCAGGAATCCCCAAACCGATAGCAAATAAAGTTGCCAATAACTTGGCTATTAAAATAGTCGTGAGTAATTGAATATTTTCTGGCGATGTGACAGCCAGCGTGATGGCACTCATACCTGAACCCATAGCCTGTGGCACTAGGTTACCGATCAAGCCGGCAATTAACCCAGCTAGCATCAAGCGTGGGAACATGCTTAAAGGTTTAAATGTACGAATTATCATCATTAGGTTTTGGTTAAATGCAAAGGCAATTGCACCCAAAATAACACCACAAATTACCAAATACGGATAATGCCAAAAGCTTAAAGGGGTGACACTGATAAGGGCAAGCTCAGTATCGTGGCCAAATACAAATTGTGTGGCTAACGCGCCTGTGACAGCGGCAAGCATGATTGGCACGAATATATGTACTTTATACTCACGCAGCACGACTTCCATTACAAAGATAACCGCAGCGAGTGGGGTGTTAAATGATGCGGCAATACCCGCAGCAACACCGCACCCTGAAAGTGTTCTTGCAGCATTCCAAGGTAAGTGTAGTCGCTCAGATAACACACTTGCACCCGTCGCCCCCATATGTACCGAGGGACCTTCTCGACCAACCGAAAAACCGCTAATAAGGGCCAATGCACCACCAAAAAATTGGTTAGCAGTATTCCAGATTGGCATTTGCCCATAATGATGTTTAATTCGGTGAATAACGAAAGGTATACCAAGACGGTAATGTTTAAAGCCTGTCATCGCAGCGAATAGAGCAATTAAAAAAGCGGCTACAACAGGTAGGCTAACTCTTAAGTGCTCAGGTAACTGTGTGAAATCATCATGGGAGTCTAGAAATAAGCTTTGTACACCATAAATCGTCAGTCTGAATAAGATAATCAGAATTGCAGCGATTAAACCAGCAGCCACACCCAATAAGCATAGCTGAACAGAGGTTTTTGGTTTGGCTAATTGGCGCCGGAGGGCGTCCAGAGACATGGCTTTATTCCCACAAAAAACAGACCCCTAAGTGTATCAAATAAATTGGTTTTCGTCTTGTTTTCGCGCAAAGAAGATAGGTTTTCTGATCGGTTTTGGGCTGGTATTCTACAAACGGATTACTTGATTAAAATACTCGGGTATTAGATAATCGCGCCATTATCAGAATTAAGGGTCGAGAGCATGTCTGATCAGTTACCAATTCAATTTAGCGACGCTGCAGCAAAGCGTGTAAAAGAGCTTGTTGCGGAAGAAGAAAACCCAGATTTAAAACTACGTGTGTACGTGACAGGTGGTGGGTGCTCTGGTTTCCAATATGGTTTCACATTCGATGAGAAAGTTAATCCAGGTGATTTGGAAATTGAGAAAAATGGCGTATCTATGGTTGTTGACCCAATGAGTATTCAATACTTGGTTGATGGCATTGTTGATTACACTGAAGGGCTAGAGGGCGCGCGCTTTTTTGTGAATAACCCTAATGCGACGACAACATGTGGTTGTGGCGCAAGCTTTAGTGTTTAATACTTTTAAAATTACAAAGCCACGCAGTAGCGTGGCTTTTTTTATGCGCTTTGCGTGACCCAAATCATTAACACAAAAAAACTCAGCACAAATACGCTGAACGAGAGTATATAAATAAACCCTTTCTTTCCCTGCTTAATAGGCACTCCTTGGCTTTTTAAAAACCAATACCAAAGTATGCATAGTACAAGTGGTAATAAAAAAAGTACTCTAATCATGGTTATCCTTTTAGCAACATATTTAATTTAGCTTTAGTCAATAATCTTCTAAGAAAATTTTTTATTCATTTTTTTAGAATAAAAAGTTAATTAATTTGTATTAAGTGTAAAGTTAATGCTCTAATATTTATCATTAAATTTATTATTTTTATTAGTGTAGACGCAAAATATAGTCTATACCTATTTTGGGACATGGGTACAAACTCTGGATTTACTACGTCCCCCTGTGATATACAGTATATGTTAAGTTGAGACGGGCATATTTCAACTTAAAGAAACAATAAAATCATCGAGTAGGAGATGTAACATTATGATGGGTAAAACGGTTTCTTCTGAAGAAAACGGTAAGTTAACAAAGTGGCTTAAAAGCAAGCGTCATGAAAAAGGTCATACAATGCGAAGCCTTGCGCAAGTTTTAGGAACACCACATTCATTTATTGGCAAAATTGAAAACCAAGAGCGTCGTTTAGATGTGATTGAGTTCCTTCGTTACTGTGAAGCACTAGAAGTGGACCCGTATGAAGGCTTAAGCTTACTTAACAAAGAAGAAGCATAAGTTTTATAACTAAAGGTGCGTACTGTTACGCACCTTTAGCTGCAGTTGAGTTTTTATGAAACTGCTTTTCTATGGCATAGAGTTTATGTCTAATCATGTAAAGAAACAGTAAAGAAGGAAGTACCATCATTGCTGTTATTGCAAAAAACAACGCCCAGTTTCCATTCAACCAGTCATCAATTACTACACCACTATAAGCTGATAATAAAGTACGGCTTAAGCTACTTAAAGAAGCTAGTAATGCATAATGTGTTGCACTAAAGGCGCGATCGCACAGCATTGAAATGAATGCCACCATGGCAACCAAAGACCAAGCTTGTGTGAAACCATCAACAACAATAGCAAGTGCATATAAATGCTCTTTTGGACCAGCTATGGCAATCCAAGAAAACATTAAATTAGAAGCTGCCATGGCGATACCGCTGACAAATAAGCCTTTAACTATGCCGTATTTGTGGTTGAAAATACTGCCTAAAAAAGCAAATACGATGGTAATGAGACCGGTACCAAGTTTCGAATACTGACCAATTTGGGTGTTGGTAAAACCAATTTCTTTGTAAAACACAATCGACATTCGTGCTAAAAATGCTTCACCTACTTTAAATAAGAAAATAAAAGCGAGTAAGGCAAAAGCGGTTTTTACGCCATTTTTAGTAAAGAAACTTTTAAAGGGTTCAACTAATGTTACCGCTAACCAAGCGAATAGGCGCTGCCATATGGAATTACCGCTCGCAAATAATTTATTTTGATATTCTTTTTCTAGTTGAGCATGAGTGAGCTCACGATGTGAGTTTGGCTCTTTTGCAAACAAGGTCACCAGCATCAATAATAAAACAATGCCAGCGAGTACAAAATAAATTTGTGACCAATCAAAACTGGGTAAGTCAGCTAAAAAGAAGGGCAAAGCACCTAAAAGCGCATATCCTGACCACCAACCTGAGGTTGCCATTGCCGCGGCCGCAGTGGCCTTTTCACTCTCAGTTGTATCAAGCGAGTCAATACGAAAAGCATCGATGGCAATATCGTGTGTTGCGCTGGCAAGCGCAATTAAAAAACATAATAAGGCAGCTAAAAACAGCTGATCTTTGAGAGTAATAAAGCCAAGACTCAGTGTTGCGGAGAAAGTAACCATCTGGCCAAGTAAAATCCAGCTACGTCGCTGACCTAATAGATTGCCCAGCAGAGGGAGTTTTAAACGGTCGAGTAAAGGAGACCAGAGAAAGTTGATGGTATAGGCGCTGAATACCACGCCGAATAAACCAATCATACTGCGGCTTAAGCCTTCATCTTTCAGCCAAGCAGACATCACTGAGCCAATGAGTACCCATGGAAACCCACTGCTTAAGCCAAACAAAAAGATGGTGAGAAGGCGTTTGTCTTTGTAGTAGCCTAAGTATTCACTTAGGCTAGAGTTGATTTGCATGACTATCCCGTCAATTAAAGTGCTTCAGCTTTTAGGATCTCAACTTGATAGATCATCACAGGCTTTTTAGGCACAAAATCGTAACCGATTTTTTCATTAAACCCAGTTTCTACTTGCGTGATTTTATCCAGTGTTTCATAGCCTTCCATAACATTACCAAACACAGCGAACCCCCAGCCTCTGCCCGGGTTTAAATGGTCGTTGTCTTTCATGTTGAAGAAAAACTGACGAGTGGCGGTGTGCGGCTCATTATCTTGATACGCCATGGCAATGGTATACATGTCATTCTTTAAACCATTCCCGCTTTCATTGAAAATCGGTTTACGTTGGAATAAGCCATCATAGTCTTTGTCATAACCACCACCTTGGATCACAAAGAACTCATCAATCTCTGAGTATTGATCTTTTTCAATACGATGGAAGACAGAGTTTTTGTAATCACCATTGACCACATAAGTCAGGAAATTATTCACAGTAAGCGGTGAGCGTGATCTGTCTAGTTCGACAATAATGTCCCCTTCACTGGTGATTATTTTCACGCGTGGGAACAGGTTGTTTTTTTGAACAAATCGGCCTTCTTTATTACTAGCAAAGGCATGACTACTTATACAGATAATGAATAGGGTGATCAGTAACTTTTTCATGATTATCCTTTGAAGAAGTTAATTAAAGCAGGGTCTGAGACAATACGGGTAATCACTTGCTCACTCAACTCGTTAAGTTGGCCCTCTACTTTAGCTTGTTCGTGCTTTAATGGACCTGTCATTTGAGCCTGACCAGAATAAGTTTTCTCGAATGTGCGCTTACCTTGCGTTGCTATTACTTTGATTTTAGCAACGGCATTACTTTCATGTTGCGTGTAAGACTCTGTTACTTTTGAATGAAATGAATCAATGTGCAGTGTTAATGTGTTACTACCCATTGAAGAGAGCTGCGCACCATTGGTTTTAAGGGCTTGCTCAAACGCCATTTTTACCCGTTTGCTTAGCTCGGCATCTGGTAGGTATTCTGCAGGCTCTTGATCGACCACCTTGATTGTGAATTTACTGATCCTATGGTCTTCGACCGCTAAGGTTACTGGTACATTAAAGTCGGCGACTTTGCCTGCCTTATAGACTGGGTTTAAGATCACAGATTTTGGTTGGCTGGCACAACCTGCCAGCAACATGCCACACAATACAAGTGCAATTTTTTTCATTTTTAGCCTCTCTTTGTGGTGCTTAGCACAGTAAATTTCTTATTATTACCAATGACTTTACAGTTTCCGAACAAGCGGAGCAATTTTTCTTGATAATCTAAATGACGGTTGCCAATAATTCTTAATTCGCCGCCGGATCTGAGGGTTTGTTTCGCCTGTACGAACATCTGCCACGCAATATGATCCGTGATTGCTTGTGCTTGGTGAAATGGCGGGTTACACAAAACCAAGTCTGCACTGTTAGGTGCAAAATCAGTTAAACAATCATCTTGAACAAACTCACAATTTTGCAAGCGCTCAGGTAAGTTGTTCTCGATATTTGCTTTGGCACTAGCCACAGCCATGGCCGACTCATCAACAAAAGTGATTTTAGCATTTGGCATTTTTGCCAATGTTTGTAAGCCGATAACACCATTTCCACAGCCTAAATCAATAATCCTTAACGGTTTCTTACCCTGAGGTAAATAATTGCTAAAAAAACGCGCGCCAATATCAAGGGAGTCACGAGAAAATACATTAGCGTGGTTTAAGACAGTGAATTCAGTTTTTTCTAAAGGCCAGCTCACCGGAAACTTACAAGTCTGCTTTTTGTGTTTTGTTTGACTAAAAATAAGACGTGATTTCTTAACTGCTAAACTGGTCGAAGGCTCAGCAATAAAATGGCTGAAGCTTTTTAATGTAGAGGTGTGTATTTCTTTCGCTTTACCCGCAGCGATCACCGGCACATCATGTTCAAACTGACTGAGTAAGCTTAGTTGGTACTGTAAAAAGCCAGCATTTTTTGGGATTTTGATAAGAATAAGATCAACGTCGCTAGGTAAATCTGAAAGACTATCAAGTAATACAGTTTGACGACTTTCTAACTCGTTTTCTTTAAGATTATATAGGCATGCTTGCTGACTGACATAAGAGTCATTAAAACTGGTCACTTTGCGAGAAGTTTGCGTATCTAAAGCATGTAATGCACAGCTTAAGGCGCCAAAGCTATCGTTTAACACCAAAATATGTTGCGCGTTGGTGTGTTCGTTTTGAATATGCTCGATCAAATACTCATCGGCAGAATCCCACGCTTGCAGGCTTCTATTTTTCTGATCTAGTGGAAATCGATGTAAAGTAAGCGTGTGACCGCCCAATACAGCTTCAGTCGTCATAGTTTTTTATAAGTAGTCATTTTATGAGGTGAATAATAACATGACATCAAAACTCACTAAACCTGAGTTGCCAGCGGGGTTTGCTTATTTTCCAAATTTGATCTCATTTCAAAAAGGGCTCGACTTGTATGAACATCTCACTGGAGAGTTAAACTGGCAACAGCCCAGTATTCAGGTTTTCGGTAAATTTCATCCTATTCCTCGTTTGCAAAGTTTTGTGGCAGATGAAGGGGTACATTATGCCTATTCAAATCATACACTAGATAATCAAAGTTGGACTCAGCCGTTGGCGGTTATGCGAAATAAACTGCAAGGTCATTACAATCAGTCGTTTAATGCCCTGCTA